>CAZIJC010000212.1:0-4657 GCA_964539385.1 uncultured Anaerolineales bacterium
TCTTCCTGGTCTGCGCCGAGAAGCACAGCTACTTCCGTATCCACGAGGGATACTCGGCCAACGAGAACGACCGCTGGATGCGCTGGTTTCCGGAATATGACCGACCCCTTGGTCCTCCGAACGGCCCGGCAACGAAGGACGGTTTTCGCTATACCCGAACCTTTCGGCATGCAACGGTTCAACTCGATATCCAGAAACGAACAGCGAGCATCCAATGGCAAGATGCGGCGACAGGCAGCGAGTGATCTCCTGCGACCGACGATTTAGAGGTTGCACCTGAGGAGTAGCGTTGGGTGGGACCAGAAACCGGAGAAGATGATGAACTCACCGAATAGACGTGACTTCAGAGCAGTATTGGTGGCAGGACTTGCAGCCCTGGCAGTCCATCCGCTGGGAGCACAGACTTCGGAAAACGGCGTCACGGAGATTGAGCCGACATGGGAGTCGATGGCCGCGAACTATCAGGTGCCGGAGTGGTTCCAAAACGGGAAGATCGGTGTCTGGACACACTGGGGCATTCCTTCCGCTGCCGACGAAAACCGCCCGAACGACGGGTCGCACTATGCGCGCCGCATGTATTCTGTCGTCCCGGATGACTATACGGGCGAGATGGGCATGTCGGAGGTCTTGACGAAGTGGCATACCGAGCGCTACGGGCATCCGTCCGACTTCGGCTATGAAGATTTGATTCCGCTGTTCAAAGCCGAGAACTGGGATCCCGACGGCCTGGTCAAATTCTTCAAGGAGTGCGGCGCCCGCTTCATCATGCCCGTGGCCTGCCATCACGACAATTTCGACATGTACGATTCGTTCCATCCCTGGAACTCGGTGAAGATGGGACCGAAACGCGACACGCTGAAGGAGTGGAAAGAGGCCGCAACCAAACACGGACTCAAGTTCGGTGTCTCCACCCATCTTTACTGGTCGCCGCGATTTTTCGCGAACGCCCGCAAGTACCAGAAGCCCGGCACCCCCGAGTGGAAGTTCTTCAACATGGACTATGATCCCAGGGGTTATTCAACACAGGACAGTTGGAACGAGCACTGGTATGCCCGCTGTTGGGACATAATCGAGAAGTATGATCCCGACATGTTCAACAACGATTCGCCCTATCCGAAAATCGGAGGGGGCAAGGGACTCGGCATCAAACTCTTCACCGATTACCTCAACCGCGACCTGAAGGAGAACCACGGCAAGCAAACCGTCGTGCTCTCCTTCAAAGATGCCAGGGCAGACAGGGCCGCCTTTACCTACAACCTCGAGAGAGGCAGCGCCGGAGACATCAAACGAGAACCCTGGATGTGGGCGACCGATCTCTCGGGCAATTGGTTCTATCGCAAGGGCGCGGTCAACAGAATGAGCATTCCGGTGATGGTCGGAAACGCCATCGATGCCATCAGCAAGAACGGAGTCGTCATGCTCAACATTGCCCTGCGCGGCGACGGGACCTTGCCCGAGAAGCAGGCCGCCTACCTCACCGCCTTTGGTGACTTCCTGAGAATCAACGGTGAAGGAATCTATGGCACACGCCCTTGGAAGACCTTCGGTGAAGGCCCCCTGAAGATGAAGGACGGCCGTCAGGGAGAAAACAAGAGGCCGTTCTCTCAAAACGACGTCCGCTTCACCACCAGAGACGGCAAGCTCTACGTCTTTGTGCTGGCCCCGCCAACAGAAGACATCGTGGTCAAGACTCTCGCGAAAGGCGGATTGCTCGACAGTGAGATTGTCAGCATCGAGCTGATGGGCAGCACCGAGAAGATCAAATGGACGCGCTCTGCAGATGCGCTGACGATTCAATTGCCACGGAAACTGCCTGGTAAGATTGTTAGCGGATTCAGGATCACTACTCCGAGAAACCAGTAATCTGACGCGTTCTATAACAGAGGCATGCCGATGCCCCTTATTACCACCGTTGTGTTGGCCAGCGTCTTTGCCAGTCCCGCATGGGTTGCGGGGGACAAGGTGCAGGATAAGTCAGATAGGAGTCGGCTGGACGATCGTTCTTTGCGGATCAGCGACGGGAGTCGCTTCGTGCCCAAGGACTTTTATCCTGAGTTTAGCTGGGAGACCACGCCGCGCTATTTCATGTTTGGAGACAAGAACCGTGTGCTGCGTCCGGAGCAAGTTCGTTTCATTGCCGAGCGAACGGGTTTTCTCTGTATTGAAAAGTCACATGGAATGGGAGAACTCGGGGCCGCTGAACTGGGCGCCAAGCATGAGGCAGCGGCCTTCAAAAAGATCAATCCCGGTGTGAAGGTGTTGTTTTACTTCAACGCCGCCTATGCCTGGCCCTACACCTCGTACAACCAGGATTTCACCAGGCAACGTATCGAAGCACATCCCGAGCTCAAGGAATTCCTGATCATCCACCCCAAGACGGGTAAGTTGGCCGATCGATACGGCGCTTTTTGCTACGACGTTTTGAATCCCGACTTCCGCGATTGGTGGGTGCAAACGGTTGCCAAGGGTGTAAGGGACTCCGGCTGCGATGGTGCCTTTATTGATCAAATGCACGGTTCTGTTGCCCTCCGCAAAAACGAGAGGGCGGAGATTGAAAAGGCCATGGGTGAGATGATGAGTGCACTCAAGCAGAGGATGGGCCCTGACAAGATCCTACTCGCGAATAATGCAGATACGGCCAGTGCGCAATATGTCTATCCCGTGAGTGACGCGATCATGTTCGAAAACTATGCGACCGTAAAATCCAGCAAGGAAAGCCTGCTGGCCGAGTGGGGGGAAATGCTAAGAAACGCGAAAGCAGGGAAGATTTCCGTATTTCGCCTTGGTGTTGAGGGGACAGGGCGAAGAAACCTGAAACCGAATATGCCGAAACTCTCCAAGGAGAAGTTGGAGTTCGCTCTGGCTTGCTATCTGATCGGGGCGCAGCCCTACTCGTATTTCATGTACAGTTGGGGGTGGAAGTTGTCATCTGGCGCGCTGGTTGACTATCCCGAATTCAAAAAACCGCTCGGTCCCCCCAAAGGGGCTTACCAGCGAACCACGCCCGGTGGCTGGGAGTTTACCCGCGAATTTGAGCATGCCAGCGTTTGGGTCAATACCGAAACAAGAGAAGCCAAAATCACCTGGCGGTAGCGCAACCTGTTCGGCCTGAGCGAGAAGACCCGTCGCTTGCCGGGGCATGCGTTCTACTGCCGACAATAGGCGGGACGAAAGGCAGCATACCAATGGGCAGAAGAGTATTCGGCGTATTGCTGGCAACCATAGTCGTGCTTGGAACAACGCATCTGTTCGGACGCGATAATCAAGCATTGGTCGCTGCAGGCAACCAGGCGGCGCGGGCCAAGGTCTTCAATGTCAAGAGCTACGGTGCCGTCGGAGACGGCGCCGCCATGGATACCGAGGCGATCCAGAAGACCATCGATGCTTGCCACGCGGAAGGGGGCGGTGTCGTTCGCGTTCCCGCAGGAGATTTCCAGATCGGCACGATCTGGTTGAGAAGCAACATCACCCTCTCACTCGATTACGGTGCGAACTTGCTGGGGAGTCAAAACATAGCCGACTACAAGACCGAAGGCCTCAGCAAGCCCCGAGAAGGTGGGCCTCATTGCCTGATCTATGCCGAAAACGCACGCAATATCGTCATCGAAGGGCTTGGCGTGATCGACGGCAGAGGAACTCCGGAGCATTTCCCTCGGATCCGCTCTGGGGGGAGAGAAACCTCCAAGCGCCCGCGTCTGATTCGCATGGTCAACTGCGACCAACTGACCTTCTCCGGCGTCACGTGCCGGCGCCCGGCCTTCTGGGGACTGCACCTGATCGATTGCCGCAACATTCACTTCAACGCCGTCACCATTCGATTTCGCAACAACGGCTACAACAATGACGGCCTCGACCTGGACGGCTGCGAGAATGTCCTCATCGAAAACTGCGACATCGATTCGGGTGACGACGCGATATGCCTGAAAAGCTCGCTGCACCCTTGCCGAAACATCGTTGTGCGCGGCTGCAAGGTGACCAGCAATACGGCGCCGCTGAAGTTCGGCACCTCATCCCGGGGTGGGTTCATCAACGTCAGCGTAACCAACTGCTACTTCTACAACAGCCCCATGGGGGCCATCAAACTGCAACTGGTCGACGGCGGACGGCTGGAGAACGTCGACATTTCACGAATCGTCATGGAAGACGTGGGCAACCCGATCTTCATTCGGCTGGGAAACCGGGGCCGCACCTATACGAAGCGAACAGGGCCGAGACAGAACGCCGACGCTAGGCCGGAGGGAGCAGGAGTCGGCACATTGAAAAACGTCCGAATACGAGACGTCGTGGCGGAGGTCACTGGGGATGACAAGTCGCGGTCCGGCCCCATCATGATTACGGGAATCCCTGGCCACTGCGTCGAAGACGTTGTCTTGGAGAACATCACGATCTCCTATCCCGGCGGCGGCAACAAGGACGATGCGCGGCGGGCGGTGCCCGAGGATATCGCTCGCTATCCGGAACAGTTCTTCTTCGGCGTACTCCCAGCGTGGGGCGCCTACATCCGCCACGCCCGCAACGTTGAGTTCAGGAATGTGATTCTCAAGACCCGATCTTCGGACGAGCGGAAGAGGATCGTCCTGGACGATGTTGAGGGGTTTTCCGAAAGCAGTCGTGACCAGGAGAAGCCCCAATGAGAAGCCTGGCAACTCTACTTCTC
>CAZIJC010000212.1:4757-7073 GCA_964539385.1 uncultured Anaerolineales bacterium
TCGGGGGAAAACAGGAGATAACACCACCATGACAAGGCTGAAAGACGGATGTCATCGAATGGCATGGGTAGGCCTGTGCTTCTGGGCCTTGTGCGTCCAAACAGCGCAGCTTCAGGCGGCCACTCAAGGTGAATCACCGGACGCACTGCGACTTTGGTATACGCAGCCCGCAACCGAGTGGACCGATGCCCTGCCGATCGGCAACGGACGACTCGGGGCCATGGTCTATGGAGGGATCGAGCAGGAGCACCTGCAACTCAACGAAGACACGCTATGGAGCGGCGGCCCCCATTGCTACGACAACCCGGGTGCCTATCGGCACCTTGCCACGGTTCGAGAACTACTTGAGCGGGGCGAGTACGCCGCCGCTGAGGCAACAGCACAGAAGATGCTGGGCAGACACAAGTACCAGCAGGCGTATATGCCGCTGGGCGATTTGTTTCTCGATTTCCCCAAGCGGAATAGCCCGACCGAATATCGCCGCGAGCTCGATCTGCAAAACGCCGTGAGTACGGTCAGCTATCGTGTCGGTGATGCACGTTTTACGCGCCGTGTCTTCGCATCCCATCCCGACCAGGCCATCGTCGTGCGTCTCGAGTGCGACAGGCCCGGGCGAATCACGTTTGACCTGTCGATGACAAGCCCTCATGCGTTTCAGTCCCGCACGATCTCGAACGACACGCTATCAGTGACAGGTCATATTGAGCCGCGCGAAGAGGTCCGATTGATCGGGCCGTGGAAAGAGGATGGGCTCAGGTTCGCGGCTCAGGTCAAGGTCGCGGCCGAGGGCGGAAAGGTCGCGGCCGCCGGCGACAAGATCTCCGTCAAGGAGGCCGACGCCGTTACGCTTGTCTACGTGGCGGCAACCAGCTACGTCGACTACCAGGACGTCAGCGGGGACCCGTCGAAGAAGGTCGACGAATATCTCGCCGGCGCCGGCGGCAAATCGTTCGAACAGCTCTACCGGCGGCACGTAGACGACCATTCGAAGCTGTTCGGCCGCGTGGCGATCAATCTTGGCAGCAAGGGGGTGAATGAGAACCTATCGACCGACCAGCGGCTCAAGAGAGCTGTCGCGGGCAGCGCCGACCCGCTTCTGGCCGAACAGCTCTTCCAGTATGGCCGCTATCTGATGATCGCTGGCTCGCGTCCCGGCACCCAGCCCCTGAACCTGCAAGGCATCTGGAACGACAAGATCAATCCGCCCTGGGGAAGCAAGTACACGATCAACATCAACATCCAGATGAACTACTGGGTGGCCGAAGTCTGCAATCTCAGCGAGTGCCACGAGCCCCTGCTGCGCATGGTCGGCGAGCTGCAGGCCCCGGGACGCAGTACGGCGAAGGTCCACTACCGAGCCGGCGGCTGGGTCGCCCATCACAACACCGACCTCTGGCGCGGCACAGCGCCGGTTGACGGTGCGCAGTGGGGAATGTGGCCGACGGGCGGCGCGTGGCTCTGCCAACATCTTTGGGAACACTATCTCTATACGGGCGACACCGAACACCTGAAGCGAGCCTATCCAATCATCAAGGGCGCAGTTGAGTTCTTCCTGGATGTTCTCGTCGAAAACGGGGACGGTCACCTGATCACCTCGCCGTCGCTCTCGCCCGAGCACAGCCACGGCGGCGGGACAAAGGATGGCCTCAGCGTGGGACGCTCAGGGACCTCGGTTTGCGCGGGCCCCACCATCGATATGCAGATCCTGCGCGATCTATTCGCGAACTGCATTGCGGCGTCCGAGATCTTGGATATCGACAGGGACTTTCGGTCGCAGGTGACGAAAACCCGAGCGCGTCTGGCGCCCATGAAGATCGGTCGACACGGCCAGCTTCAGGAATGGCTGGTGGATTGGGATAATCCCGAGGATCAGCACAGCCACGTCTCGCACCTGTATGGACTGTATCCAAGCAGCCAGATCAACCGGCGCGACACCCCGAAGCTGTTTGACGCAGCGCGGACATCACTGATCCAACGGGGGGACGCTGGGGGATGGCCTGGCGCATGGCGGATCTCCTTGTGGGCTCGCGCAGGCAATGGTGATCGCGCCCATAATGTGCTCACCCATCATGTTATGCCAAGACTCGCAACGAACCTCTTCAATAAGGGGCGGGTTTTTCAGATCGACGCGAATTTCGGCGCAACGGCTGGTATCGCCGAGATGCTCTTGCACAGCCACGGCGGTGAAGTTCACCTGTTACCTGCCTTACCCAAAGCCTGGCCAACGGGTTCGGTACAAGGTCTACGCGCACGGGGCGGCTTTGAGGTAGACATCCACTGGAAGGATGGCCAGTTGACCCACGCAGCGATTCGTTC
>CAZIJC010000213.1:0-7054 GCA_964539385.1 uncultured Anaerolineales bacterium
TGCCGTAGGCGCCCGCCACGCGGCGTTCGAGCGACGGGCCCAGGCCATCGGGCTCCGTCGGCCATGCCGGCACGTCGTTGTACGTCACCTTCTCGGCCACGATGTACGGCACGTACCCCGGCGGCTCGCCCGGCGGCGGGTCCGTCCATTCCGGCTCACCGGGACGTGACAGTTCCACCCGCTCGCCGGCGTTCTCCAGCGCCCCGTCCCACGATCCGTACACGTTCACGCCACCGGGCACCGGCCCGCAAGCCGACTCGAACGTGGGCCGGTCGACGCCGATGACCAGGGCGTAACCGCCGGCCGGCACGTAGGCGCCGGCCGGGAAGGTGAAGTCGATGCCGTCGGTAAACGCCCACGGATTGGGCGTCGGTTCGGCATCGTGAAGCGGCACATCCGTGCCCGTGCGGTTGGCCAGTTCGATGAACTCCAGGCCGCCCGTCTCGGGGTGGTACATAATCTCGTTGATGACGACGTCGGGGACGACGGGTCCGGAGTTGGGCCCGCCCATCGTGGGGGAGCCCATTGCGACGAAGTCCTTGCGGCCCGTCGACTTGATGTGCCGGCCGAAGGTGACGCCGCGGTCGGATGCGTCGAAGTCCTCGTCGGTCCGGTACCCGCGCAAGAGCCCGCCCTCGGCGGCCGTCAGGCACACCTCGTCGCCGAACTCGCTCAGGCCGAAGGCGCCGCCGAAGTCGGCCGCCTGCGTGAAGACGGCGTACTGGCCCGGGCCGAGCGGGTCGATCGTCGGGATCTGCCACTTCGCCGGAGTCGTCGGGTCGTCGCTGAGGTACCATCCGGTGATGTCGATCGTCTGGTCTTCGGTGGTGTTGACCAGTTCGATCCAGTCGCCGTGAACCGGGTCGTCCTGGTGGGTGAGGACCTCGTTGATGACGATGTCGCCGGGGTTCAAGGGGCTCGGGTCGGCGGCGCCCGGGTTGCCGCCGCAAGCCCAACTGGCGCGCCAGCCGTCTTTGGAGTTCCAGAGGAGCGGGTCCTGGAGCGGGTCGCGGACGACGAGCGAGTAGCCGCCGCCGTCGGTGTGGTCGAACCATCCGTCCTTGTGCTCGAACTGCTGGATCGCGTCACCGAAGATCGTCCCGAGGCCGATGGCTTCGCCGGTATCGTCGAGGCCGCTGAGCCATTCGAACTCGCCGGCGATGCGGTCCGAGAGGCCCGGGCCGTAGCGCTGCTCGAAGGCGTCGCGGTCCCTGACGACGAGGGCGAAGTCGCCGCCGCCGAGCGTCATCGTCGGAAAGTCGAACCAGACGCCGTCGCTGAAGGTGACGCCCGCCAGGTTGATCGTTTCGGCGCCGATGTTTTGGAGTTCGATGAACTCGAAGTCGTCACCGTCGGTGAAGCCCGCCGCCATCTCGGCCGCCGTCGGGTCAGCCGGGTTATACATGACCTCCGTGACGACGAGGTCGGCGGGCGTGTCGAGGACGAAGATGGCCTCGGCCAGGGCGCTCCACGTGCCGCCGCTGTAGACGCGGGCCTTGACGTTGGTGTTGGCCGTCAGCGTAACCGGCGAGCCGTATACCTGCGCCGCTGGCGATGTGCCGCCGCCTACCAGACGCGGGTCGGTGCCGTCGGTGGTGTAATAGATCGTTCCGGCCGGCGCGCTCATCGCGAGGCCGAAGCCGGAGGCGATCTCGCCGCCGTGCTGGTTGAACGACGGGGCGATGACGGATGGGTAGAGGTCGGCGTTGCGATACTGGCCCTGGAGGACGCCGTTCTCGATACGGATCATGATCTCGCTGCGGCTCCAGTTGCCGGCGTTCAAGGGGTCGGGATCGTAGAAGTAGGAGGTCAGGAGCCTCTGCTGTTCGGCGAACCACTGGTTGTCGCGCGTGTACGGCCCGCCCGGGCGGTCGTCGCCCCAGCGTGCGGACTCGCCGATGATGGCCAGGTCGAGTTCGTCGGCGCGTGCCATCCATCGGTCGGCGGCGGCATCGGGCGTCAGGGCGCCGTCGTTGAAGAAGTGCTTGTGGATGCGGTCGGCGTACAGAAGTCTGAACTCGTCGCTTTTTCGGAGGTTCTGGAACAGGCCGCTTGGCCGTCCGGAGCCGCTGACGCCGATCTTGTTGATGGTGACGCCTTCGAGGACGCGTTCGGCGTCCCAATCGTAGATTCGCCAGGGCACGTCGTCGAGCCCGCCTCCGGCGGCCCGCCAGTTGTGGCCGTCCCAGTCGGAGTTGCCGCCGTAGTGATTGACGATCATGTAATCGATGAGGTTGACGACGTCGAGTTCTTGGCGGATCTGGTCGTACTCGGCCAGGGAGATGTATCCGTCGCCGGCGGCGCTGGAGACCAGGCTCTGGAGGCTGTTCCAGGAGTCCTTGTCGCCGTCGGTCGGCAAACCCGAGTTGAGGGCGTCGATCCGGTCCTCGTCGCCGCCGTGGTACTCGGCGTAATGCGAGGATTCCTGCCGCTCGTGTACGTTGTACACGCCCCAGTATAGGCCGTTGAGGTAAAGATGGACGTAGGTGCCGTTGCCGGCGTCGATTTGTCCCATGGCGATGAGCGTGTCGCGCATCCACTGTTCGCGGATCATGCTGCCGCGGTCGCGCTGGCCCTGGTCCCGGTGGATCCACGAATTGTTGTACATGGCGCGGAGGTGCAGGCTGTTGAATTCATCCACGGGCCAGTCGTCGAACAGGGGGAAGTTGAGCCGGCCGGGACCGTGGATGGTGCGGAACCGGAGGCTCATCGAGTGCTTGATGGCGTTGCCGGGGTTGCGGCTGGCGCCGCCCTGCATCTTGAGGCCGGCGTCTACCTGGAAGCCTTCCGAGCCATCGGCGTAGATGAGTTCGGCCGAGGTCAGTTTTTCGAGCGTCGTGCTGCCGGGGTTGGAATACAGCCCCCCGCTGCCAAAGATGTCTTCCATCGGCAGCACCAGCGAGAGCGATGGAATGGCCGTGAGGCCCTCGATGAACCGGTCGTGATACTGCCCGCTCATCGAGATGCTCTGATCGACGTCGTAGTCGGCGTTGGGTTCGCCTCCCCATGAGGTGGGGTACCCGTCGGGCCGCGTCTGCGTGGCCACGTCGTCGGGGAAGATGTAGGTCTGGGTGTCGATGTTGGTCGACAGGTACCCGGGTTTGGTGGCCATGGCCCGCAGGGTGGTGGTGGCGTCGATGTGGATCGGGCCGTCGTATTCTGAGATGGGGCCCGTGTACTCAGCCGGGTCGATCCACTGGGGCTTGCTCCCGTCGGTGGTGTAGAAGATTTCGACGTCGCCCGTGTTGCTGGTGATTGCCACGTCGATCGGATCGTCGTAGAAGCCGCGGTCGTGGTCGAACTTCGTGTCGCCCACGAAGGCGACGAAGGCGTCGAGGTTGGGGAATCCCGGGCTCGGCGTGATAAAGTAGTGCGGCGTCAGGCCGATGCTCTCGATCTGGGCGAGTTCCGGCAGGATGAGGAAGTCGTTGTCGTCGGCCCCGTAATTCAGCCCGTGAATCGCCAGGACGTTCGTGCCGGCCTGCAATAGCCCAAGGTGGTTCGAGATGTTGATGTCTTCGTACTGCATGGCCGAAGCGCTGGAATGCGCGCCGGTGGCCGCAGCGCTGTAGGCCGGTGTTCCGGCGGGCGCGTTGCGGCGTGCAATCTCGGTGCCGTTCAGATAGGCCACGAAGCCATCGTCGTACTTCATGCGAAGGTAGAGCGTATCGTAGTCGTTCGGGTCGGCCACGTTGAACGGAACGCGGATAAAAGCCGAGGCGTTCTGATCGGCCATCTCGGCCTCGACGTCGGTCTCGATCAGGCTGCCGTAGGAGTTTTCGGACCCGGTGACCACATCGCCCTCGACGGCGAGGCCGCCGCCGGCGGTGTCGCCGACGAGATGGAAATCGGCGGCATTCCAGGAGCCGTAGTCGCCCTCGGCGGCCCAGAGTTCGACCTCCGAGCCGGCGGCGCGCTCGAACATAATCAGACGCAGGTCGTACTGGCCGGGCGTCGTCACGTTGAAGACGCCCAGCGTATCGCCCGGACCGCGCATATCGGGATACTCGATGGAGAAACTGTCCGTGCCGTCCTCGAGCGACAGGCTGAACCCGTCGCTGCTGTTGACGACGAACGTCCACTCGCCCGCCGACGGGATGGTGAGCGTGGCGGTGGCATCGACGACGAAGTCGTCCGTGTCCTGGCCGATCGTCAGGCCGGGGAAACTGTTCTCACCGGTGTCATCACGGCCATGGCCGCCCGTGTTGTAGTAATTGATGTACTCGACGTTCTCGGCAAACACGGCCTGATGCTGCGACGGATTGTCGATGACGGTCTCGGCCGTACTCAGGTTGCCGACCAAGCCGCTCGCCTTGTAAAGCGTGACGGCAAAGCCGGGGATGGTCGTCTCAAAGCCGACGCCGGTCTGGCCCTGAATCCAGCCCGAGGTGTCGAAATCGATGTCCGTCCAGCCCGGCGCCTCTCCGTCGGGAATGAGCGTGTAGGCGGTGCTTTGGCCGGGGGCCAGCGGCGTGACCAGAACGTCCTCGTACAGCCCGTAAGAGATGTCCTCTTGCTGCGCGGGGAAGTCATACTCGGAGACGATATCCTCCCGTTCACCGCCGGGGGCGACGAGTGCCAGGTATTCCCCGTCGCCGTCGAGCTTGAAGTTGGTGTGCAACTCCTCGAGCGGATCCGTGCGGTTCTTGTCCGAGGCGAAGACAACCAGATACTCGTCGGGGTTGAGCGTCCGTGCGGGGAACGTCCACTTAGTCAGGTTGGCGTCGTTGTCGGTCAGGTGCCAGCCGGTCAGATCGACGCCCGTCTCAGTAGGGTTGTAGATCTCGATCCAGTCGGAGTAGGCCCCGTCCTCATCGGCCAAGGTCGAGTTGTTGATGGCCAGGAACTCGGTGATGAGCGGCGTGCCATCGAGCAGCAGGCGCGGCTCAAGGGGTTCCATGGCCGGGGCGCGCGGACCCTTGGGCGAAAACGTGCGGCGTGCGTTTGTCTTTCCCTGGAAATACGGCATAAACCACCCGCCCGCGACCGGCGTCTGAACCCCCGGCAGAGCCCGGATACACGCTCCCCCCTGCCACCCGCAGGCGCGGTCTCCTTCACCTTAAGTATACACACAAACGCGGAAAATGCCAATCTGCCTGCCCATTCGGGTGCACGGACGTTTTGGAGGTCGCAGTCAAGGCGGTTTGCGCGGCCCATACGGGCCTCATCGGGCCCGAAACCCGTCCGCACCGCCGGTCGCGGCGGCGACCGGGAAATCGTTGCCACCCCGGCCAAGAGGGTGGCACGGCAGCGGCGAAGCCGCGGCCGTGGGGCACGCCGCGCCGCGTGCGGCTGCACGGCCCAAGGGCCGTGCCACCCTGCTAAACGTACTGCCAAAACACCTAATCCGTCTGCCCCAAACGGTCGATAAACGCTCCTAGGGTCCCCCCTATCGGAGGGAAGGCGGTGGCTGAGGACGAACTGATTCGGACGCTCGAAGAGACCGTCCAGGAGGAGCGGCCCGCGACCGGCCGGCGCCGGAGCGCGGACCGCCGAACCGCAAAACCGACGAACTTCGGCGGCCCCGAACGCCGAAAACGCGACCGACGCGTCATGGCCGACCGCCGCAGCGGCGGCGACCGACGCACCAGCAGCGACCGCCGGTATGCCCTCCGCCGCAAGGCCGACCAGGAGGCGTTTCAGAAACGCGTCGAGGAAGGGGACCTCACACTGGAAGAGATCGAGTTCGTCCGGGCCGTGGACCGTTACAAGAGAAAGTTCAATCGCCCCTTCCCCACCTGGAGTGAAATACTGGCAATCGTCAAGGAACTTGGGTACACTAAGGACAGTTTGACCTAGCGATGGGCGGCTGCCCGCGGGGAAGGTCCTTGCCGACGCGCCCCTCACCCTGAACTCCGGTTTCGAGACGGGAATCCCATGGAACGCGTTGCCATCCTTGTTTCCACAGCGCCTCTGCGAAAGACCACCACACGCCACGGTATCACGAAGCAGCGGCTGAACATGGAAACCTGCCTCGAACTGGCGAGGCGATTCGACCTGGTGATCATCGGCAGCCTGTCGGCCGACGAAGTCTTCAAGTACGTCGAAGACCACCTGCCGCCGGAGGTCCGGCCCAGGTTCCGACTCTACGCGCGCTCGTTCTTCCACGGTTTCCGCACCGATGAGATCATGCGGACCGCCGACGACCCCCGCAACCCCGGATGGCAGCAGATACTCTCGGAAAACGGCGTCGAGTTCGAGGTCCTGCGCAGCCGCATCGGCCACGACCAGCGCCATCAGCAGGAGCGCTTCGCCTGGGACAACCTGACCCATTTCGTTACCGACGAGCGGGTTACGCTCGTCACCGGTGGCGAGGGACAACTCCTTTACGACCAGCCCCGGGCCGCCCGTCGCAAAAGGTAGCCGCGAACCAGCCCTCCCTTGGCGCCAAAGCGCAGCCGACCATTTCTGCACGCTCCGTCCGCCGAGCGCCGCCGCCCGGGTTCACCGATTTTCCGCAATAACCGGACTCGCCCGCCGTTTGTGCTGATGCACGTCGGGGGCGTCGAGTGGTGGGTTACTCTGCCCCGGCAGACAGAAGGAGAACGGTTATGAAAGGCTATGTTCGGATAGGGGTTGTGGCTGCGGTCGTCATCGTGGCCCTGGTGATCGCTCCGGCCATGACTGCGGCCCAGCACCCGCGGGAAGGTCGCGGCGGCCCGCCGCCTATGATGGTTCGTGGCGGTCGCGGGCCGCAGCACGGTGGTCCGCCGGAGATGGGTCGTGGCGGTCGAGGTCCGCAGCAAGGTCGTCCGCCGATGATGATGGGCCGTGGCGGTCGTGGTCCGCAGCGCGGTGGTCCGCCGATGATGGGTCGTGGCGGACGAGGGCCGTGTGGCGGGCGGTGCCCGATGATGATGGGCCGTGGCGGACGAGGGCCGGGTCGTGGGCCGATGGCGATGATGGGCCGTGGCGGTCGCGGGCCGGGTTGTGGTCCGATGGCGATGATGATGGGCCGTGGCGGTCGAGGGCCGCAGCGCAGTGGTCCGCCGATGATGGGCCGTGGCGGTCGAGGGCAGCAGCGCCGTGGTCCGCCGATGATGGGCCGTGGCGG
>CAZIJC010000214.1:0-7047 GCA_964539385.1 uncultured Anaerolineales bacterium
ACGATGCCGACAACAACGCCGTGGCGCACGACCGCCTCGTGGGCCCGCCGCGGCGATACCAGTGGATCGCAGTGACCCCCTCCCCGTGATTTGATCCAGATTCTGTGAGAGAATCCCGGGCGGCATTGCAGGTGTGTTTTGGGGCCTGTTTTCGGCGCGCTGCAAATGCGCAGAAGACGGCTCCGCCGAATCCGTAACTCTCGCGTTGTCAAAGGCTTGCGGCGGGGAGGCCGGAGGTTGAGAAAGGCTACGTGTGCATCCGCCGCGCGTGGAAGGCCGGCGACGCGATTACCCTGAACCTCCCCATGCCGATCCGCCGCGTGGTCGCCCACCCGAAGGTCGCCGACAACGCGGGCCGCGTGGCGATCCAGCGCGGGCCCGTGGTCTACTGCGCCGAGTGGAAGGACAACGGCGGCGGGGCCCTCAACCTTGCTCTGGCCGATGGTGTGGAACTCGCGGCCGAGTATCGCAAGGACATGCTTGGCGGCGTCACGGTCATCACGGCCGGGCCCGCCGGCGGCGGGATGCTGACGCTGATCCCGTACTACGCCTGGGCCCATCGCGGCCCGGGCGAGATGGCCGTGTGGCTCCCGCGCAAGAGCCGGCCTTTCGTCGCATCCCATACCTGCGCCGAGGATACCCTGGCCGCCCTGGAGGACGGCCGCGAGCCGAAGAACTCCGGCGACCGCGACATCCCCCGCTTCACCTGGCAGGACCACAAGGGCCGCGCCGAATGGGTGCAGCGGGACTTTCCCCAGCCGCGCACGATCCGTTCCGTCGAGGTCTACTGGTTCGACGACGAACCCGCCGAAGGCGGCTGCCGCGTGCCCAATTCCTGGGAGGTCCTTTACCGCGACGCCGACGGCTGGAAATCCGCAGCCACCGTGTCGCGGCGCGACGTGGTCAGGGACGGATACAACAAGGCGACCTTCGCGCCCGTCACGGCGAGCGCCGTGCGCGTCGAGGCGAGGCTCCAGAAGGACTTCTCGGGCGGGATCCTGGAATGGAAGGTCAGGGAGCCGGATGGCCGGTGAGCCGTGTGCCTCCCAAACAGTCCCTCCGGTCGTGACATCGGCCCGATCCGAGTCTTCGGGGCGGTGTCGAGGCGAATCAGGCCCTGTAGACTCTGCCCGGACGGAGTTCTCGGCAGGCACAGGCGGGATGGCAACCACCGCCGGCGCTAGTTCGTGCCGGAACCCGCAGGCGGCCCGTTGCGGCTCGGGCGGGGACCTGTCTTGACCGTGGGAATCCGGTCTTCGGCAATCGCGCGCAACAGCGAAAACTGAACGTCGAACACCTTGCGCAGTTTGGCGTCCGGGACAACGTCACCCGTCACGCCCATCTGATCGTCGTTGAACCGTGTTCCGAAGCCGATGACCGTGACGGTTCCCTTGCCGTAGCGGGTACTCGCGGCCGCCGCATTCGCGCCGAGCATCGCCAGGGGCTCGCCGCCTTTGATCGCGCAGGCGTTCTTGATGGGAATGGCCGGCCAGCCCTCGGGCATGATCGCGGTGCCGCTGTAATTGGTCCGCCGCATGACCTCGATGCCGAACGGATGAATCAGGCTGTTCGCGGTCGATCCCGCATTGGACGGCGAATCGAGCACCAGCAGCCTGCCGCCCGCCTCAACGTAGCGGACCATGCGCTCGCGGAACGCATCGCCGACGCCGAGCCGCGGATGCAGCACGACCACCAGGTCCACGTCCGGCTTGATCGCTTCGCGTCCGCCGGCGCGGACGGTGAAGTATCCGAGGCGAAGGATCCAGCGATCGAAGATGCCGAAACCTTCTTCCTTGCCGCCGATGAACCCGCCTTTCGAAAGTTTCACGTCGGAAACCGTTCGGTCAACGAGCACCTTGACGAAATCCCGGACCGGCGTCGGAGCCGGCATCGCCGCCGCATGGGCGGCGCGGACCCCGACCGCTCCCACCAGCCAGCCCAGCAGTCCCGCCGCGAGCAACGGCGCCCACGTGGCGTCCCACGGCTTGGCCAACCACAGCCCGACCAGCAGCAGTGCCGCCCCCAGGGTCATCAGGTACGGGCGAGGGTCGGCGGCGCCGTTGGTGTGGTTCAGCCACTCGATCATGCCGAGCATCAGTTCGGCCTTTCCGGGCTCGAACGTGCTGAAGTTGGAGAAGATCGTGGAATCGGTGAACGCGAGGACGCGGCCCTTGCCGTGGCGGACGGACCAGAGTTGCCCGAACGCCCCATAGCGCATGTGCGCCCGATCCTCGGCCTGCGGGTAGAAGTTACTGGCGTGATAATCGGCCGGCAGGCTCTTCAGGCCGGCTTCCAGGATCGGCGCGCGGCCCGAACTGGTGCCCGGGTCAATCGAGCACGACGTGGCGAAATACATGGGCGGCACGTGCTGGACAATCGGGTGCGGCACGAGGCCCGGCGTGAAGACCTGGTCAAAGAACGAGTCCACGCCGAACAGGCAGTCGTAACGGAACGCGAATCCGAGCCGTTGGGCGATCAGGTTCAGGTTCCGGCCCGTGCCGAAGACGTCGGTGTGTTCGCCGATGAGCATCACGCCGCCGCCTCGCTCGACGAACCGCAGAATCGCGTTGACTTCGTCGGCCGTGTACGGCTTCGTCGGCACCTTCAGGATCAGAACATCGCAATCGGCCAGCGCCGAGTCGTCGATCGGCTTGAGAACCTGGCCTTCCTTCGGCTTCTCGAAGCGCGACGTCTCGTAGAAGCGCGAGGCGTAATCGTAAATGCAGGCGTAGTTGTACCCGGACATGTGGCCGTAGAACTCGGTGTCGTACGGCTTCTCGGTGGGCTCCCAGTCCGACCGGGCCTCGTCGACGACGACGCGACCGGGCTTGCGCTCGCCGACAGGGTCCCAGCAGACGCCCGCCGTCAGCGCCGCAACGGCCGCGAAGGCCAGAGCCGCAGCGGCCACCTGTCGCCACCCCTTCGCAGGGGGCGCCCCCGTCGCTTCCACGACCGGCAGTCGCGCAAACCGCCACGCCATCAACACCGGCACAACCAGAAGGCCGTTGAGCAGCCAGACATTCCAGAACTGGTTCATCACGTTGAGTTCTTCGTTGTACTCGGTTCGGAGCACGCGATGCATGTAGAGCCCCATCAGCAACGCCGCGCGGAAAGGCAGCCAGACCAGCACGCTGATCAGCAGGCCGCCCACGGGCAGGACGAGGCGGCCGGTTCGCGCTTCGCGCGGCAGCCGCGCCCAGCCCGCCATCACCAGCAGGGCCATCCCGCCGATGATGAAACACAGCGTCGGCGGGTCGAGCAGGAGTTCCCACGTCGGTGCCAGCCGATGCACCTGGCGCATGGAATGCAGCGCGATCTCGCTTCCGTCGGAAGCCGCCTCGATCCCCGACCAGCCGGCAAACGCACCAAGCACATGCGCCGCCGGCCGAGGCAGATCGTGCGAATGGGCCGTCCAGTCGGTATAGACCAGCATGCCCAGCGCCTGCGCCACCAGGACCACCCCGGCAACCGTGGCACCCGAACCCACGCGCCCAGGCCACCGCCGCGGTGTCGGCAACGCCTGAAGGCCAAGGCCTGCCATCAGGAGAAGCCCCCCGGCGCGGTACGGCCAAGGCGCAAGGTAGATCACCGGTACGAGCATCAGGACGGCCGCGATTGAGGCCTTTCTGCCCGGGACCGGAACCGGGACTCCGATCAGGACAAGGACGCCGGCGGCCAGGAGAAGTCCCCAGGCCGGCCAGTTGGCGGCGTGATAGTAACTCAGGCCAAACAGCCACGTCGCAGACAGCAGCGCCACGCCTGCCCATGCGCGTTTCATGACGCCACCCCGCTTTCTGCGCGGTCAGCCTGGTTTTTCACCGCCCCTTCGGGCTCCGCCCGGGGGGGGCTGCCATGCGTGGGCTTCGGTGCAGGCTTCTCCCCCGGCACCGGCGGCTTGGGCGGAATCCACAACGGCTGGTGCCGCAGGAACGTCAGGAACCATCGCCAGAAATCGGCGTTCTCGCGCTGGCCCTCGAACGGCGACCCGTCTTCATGCTCGAGGTTCTTGTTCATGGCGAACCCGCTGTCGCCAATGACGACGATCTTGCCCTCGCCCACGCCCCGCATCAGGGCAACCGGGACGTTCCCCGCGCCGTAGGCGACGACCTGCGCGTCCTCGTGCTCACAGGTAACGGGCCAGGCCGCGTCGAACCGCACGTACACCACGTACTGCCCGGTATCGTGGTAACGCGACTTGAAGTGCCCAAACGGCTTGACCTCTTCCGGGGCCTCACGTTGCTCCTCGGGGCGGCCGATGGCAAAGCCGAAGTCCTTCAGGAGGGACTCGCTCGGCCCGCGCTCGTCGTATCCGACCGTGATGATGAAAACGCCGCCGCCGCTGACGAACTCGCGGATCATCCGCCGCTCGGCCGCAGAAAACGCCCGAAGCGGGGCAACCGAAACCAACAGGCCGGCGCGCTGGAGCGACTCGGCCGTCATCTCCCGAAGCCGCAGCGTCACAAAGCCGTTTCGCATCAGCGTCAGGCCGAGCCCCATGGTCCCGTCGTTCCGCCAGCCCTCGCTGGACGAAGCCTCGACGTGCGAGGCATCGATGTAAGCGAGATTGTTGGGGGTCTGCCGGCGCCCGTCAGGCAGGACCTCGGCCGCCTGGTAACTGATCCGGGTGCAGACCGCCAGCGAAACGGCCAGCACCAGGCTCACCGCGATGGTCCGTTCGGCGCTGGACGGCCGACCCACGAACCAGACCAGGGCCAGGGCGAGGAGGAAGCCCACAGCTTGCCGCCACATCGCCTGGGGACCCGACCCGCCGTCGGCCAGGTAGCCGAGCAACCGCGACGTGAAAACGTGACAGCCCATCGTCAGCACGTTGGTCATTCCCGAAGTGTCGCCGAAGCCGAGGACCCTTCCTTTCCCGACGGATTGCTCGGCGGCCAGGACGAGGTCTCCGAGCCGTTCGCCCGCGTCGTACCGGCCGTTGCCCATCAGCGAACTGCCCGCCCCCGGGTCGCCCGGGTCGGCCCATCCCCATCGGCCGATGATGAACGGCCATGCGGGGGAACCGACCTCCATCGAGGCGCCGATGACGATGCCAAACTCGTTGCGGTCATCCGGGATGCCCAGGGTGGTGGGATGAGCCAGCGTTTCATAACTCTCGAGCCATCCGCCCACGGCGAAGGTCGCCGAATCGAAAGCCACCCACATGTCGGTGCCCGTGGTCTTGAGGACCTCGTTAAACCGGCTGGGGCTGCCGTCCTTGGCGCGGGTGGTGTGTTCGCCGAAGACCGCCAGCGTCTTGCCGCCCTCGACGAAGCGACGGATCCGTTCGAGTTGCCCGGGCTGCCACGGATCTTCGGGAAACAGGAGGAGCAGCGCGTCGGCGTCCCGAAGGTCCTCCTCCGACAGGTCGGGCGACACCACACACCGGGCGCCGAGGCTTTCGATGTAGATCGGCAACATGCCATACATGCCGACCGAATAATGCCCGTACTCGCCGTGCTCGGGCTTCAGCCAGTTCAGAAAGCCCTTTTCGTACACAACGAATTTCTTGCCGGCCAAGTCGGGTTTGCGGGGGGCGAGGGTGGTCACGACGGGCATCAGGATCGCTGCCAGGACGGCTATCAGCGTGATGGGCGAGAAGGACCACCGGCGCGGCGCGGCGGCGTCCGCCCCCGGTTCGGTGGGCGCGGGCTCGGCCCGCAAGGGCGACCAGCGCACCAGGAAGGCCGCGACGCAGCCGTGCACCGCAGCCGCCAGGATCGGTACGTTCCACGGAATCAGCGTCCGAATGCCCGCCCAGCCGAAGTAGGTCCGGTTCGGCCAGGTCTGCTCCGTCGGGGACATCGGCAGCGCATTGAGCAGCCTGGCCGCAAAGGCCAGCACGAGCAGATAGGCCAGGTGGCCGCTCAGGACGGCCACCGTCACGGCGATAATCCGGGTGCGGCGTGGCGGCGGCGTCCGCAACAGCCACCCCGTGCAGAAGGCGGCGGTCAGGACCAGGTAGTCGAGCCCGGCGAACGTGGCACCGACCGAGAGCGGTTCGCCCGTGACGGCGCCCGCGAGGCGGCCAAGCCATCCGCCGACAGCATCCGTCGCGAGCCAGACCGCGGGAATCGAGGTACAGACCATACGAAAGACGGCAAAGACCGAGACGGCGACCGCCGTCACGAGCAGGGCAGAGCGGTCTGGCTCCGGTCGCAGGACCGCCAGGACCGCCACAAGCAGAGCCACCGCCAGGACATTGATGGGCGCGAGCGGCGACGTCGTCATCGCCAGCGCCGCCGCCGTCCCCGCCAGCCAGAACAGAAACCGCCAGAAGGAACCACGCCACTGGGGCCAGGCCGCCACGACGGGAACGCCCAGCGCCAGCCAGGTCAGGGCGTGACGCAACCCGTAACCGAGAAGGCCGGTCGACCCGGCGGCAATCCAAGCGGCGATCAATCCGCCAACGGCGGCCACAACCGTGACCGCCCGCACCGGCCGCGAGGTGGGTGATCCCCCGGAAAGGTCTGGCGTCACGCTGTATCCCCTTACTCGAAGCCGCACCCGCGCTGCGCAGTATTGTCGGGTAATCCCCCCTCGAAGTCTACCGGAAACAGGGGTGGCCCCTGAGAGCCACCCCTGTTCTTCAACGACCCCAGTCTGCCAATCCGTGCGGACGGGAACTCCTCAACCGCTCCTCAACCCGCTGCCGTCATCACTTTGGCCCGCAGACGGCACAACAACGCGTCCGCGTCGGCGGACACTTCGTCAATTCCGCTGGGCACTTGGTCTCCGTCTCCGGACACTTCGTCCTCGTCACCGGACACATCGTCGCAGTCTCCGGACACCGCGTCGCGAGCGGCGGGCACTCGGTCCGTACGTACGGGCACGTCGTCTCTACCACCGGGCAAACCGTCTTTCTTGGCGGACACTCCGTCGTAACCGCTGGGCACGAAGTCGGCGTCTCCGGACACTTCGTCCTCGTCACCGGACACGTCGTCGAAACCTCCGGACACCGCGTCGCGGCCTCCGGGCAATGGGTCTTGTTGTACGGGCACGTCGTCTCTACCTCCGGGCAAACCGTCCTTCTTAGCGGACAGACGGTCT
>CAZIJC010000215.1:0-7046 GCA_964539385.1 uncultured Anaerolineales bacterium
AGTCTATCGCCGATCGCGAGATCAGCAAGCATTCTTTCTGCTCGGCGGAGGGGGTATCACGTAGCGCATCGTCGAGTTCGCGATACGGCAGCAGGCCGGCGTCCGACGTGACCTTCGAGCCGTGGAACTCCAGCTTGAGCGACCCATCGAAACCCACCCGGCGCGCGTCCTTGCCGGCTTCACCCATCGCATCCCTGCCTTCGGCCGTCCGTGGCATCGAGAAACCCCTTTGTTCATGCGGTCAAACGACGCCTCATTATACATCAACTGTGGTTTTCATCCGGGAAATCCGGGTAAACAGGTCGGTTTGGCGAAAAACCGGGTATTTCTATTTTGCGTTGACACGCGGCAAAAGAGAGGAGACCCTTTCTTGAAATCCTGGTATACTCCGCCGGATGGATAAACCCATATTCTGGAAGGAGGTCGTGCCGATGGAGACTGCGAAAACACCTCAGCAGGACGGACCGACACAGACGGGAACCATGCACAGGCGCCGGTTCCTGAAATCCGCCGCGGCGGCCGGAGCCGGATTGATCGTGCTGCGAAGCGGCGCGCTCGGCGCCGACGCCCCGAGCAAAAAGTTGAACATCGCCATGATCGGCGCGGCGGGCCGCGCCGGCGCCCACTACCGCACCGCTTCGCGAGAGAACATCGTGGCCCTGTGCGACGTGAACGAGAACCACCTGGCCTCGGCCGCCAAGAGGTTCCCGAAGGCCAAGACCTACGTCGACTGGCGCAACTGCCTCGACCACAAGGGCCTCGACGCCATCATCTGCTGCACCACCGACCACACCCACGCCTTCGTCGCCAACTGGGCGCTGAACCGCGGCCTCCACGTCTACTGCGAGAAGCCGATCGGCAACACCGTCGAAGAGTGCCGCGTCGTGCGGGCCAACTACCTCAAGAACAAGAGCAAACTGGCCACCCAGGTCGGCACCCAGCGCCACGCTATCGAGAACTTCAACCGCGTGCGCGAACTGGTGCTCGACGGCGCCATCGGCGAACTCACCTCCGCCTACGCCTGGGGCAACCGCCAGATTCGCCGCAAGGGCTATCTGCCCGCACAGGGCGAGCCCCCCAGCCACCTGCACTACGACCTCTGGATCGGGCCCTCCCCCTTCCACCCCTACAACCCCGGCTACTTCAAGGGCTGCCTCAGTTGGAACATGTATTGGGACTTCGGCAGCGGCCAGGTGGGCGACATGGGCAGCCACACCATGGACCTGGCGTGGAACGCCCTCGACGCCGACCTGCCCACCACCGCCGAAGGCGAGGGAGAGAAGTTCAACCCCGAGGTCACACCCGTCGAGATGCACACCTCCTGGGATATCCCCGCCAACGACTGGCGCCCGGCCATCCGCCTTCACTGGTATCAGGGCGGCCCCATGCCCAAATCGCCGAAGAACTACGTCGATCTGAAGAGGATCGGACACGGCGCCATGTTCAAGGGCTCCAAGGGCTTCCTGGTGGCCGACTTCGGGTCTCGCATCCTGATGCCCTACGGCAAAGAGTCCGACCTGAGTTACTACAATCGGCGGCCCAAAGACAAGATGCTTCCCCCGCTGGGTCACTTCCAGGAGGAATGGACCAACGCCTGCAAGGGCAACCTGAAGACCTCCTGCGACTTCGACTACGGCGGAAAACTGATCGAGACGATGCTCCTGGGCATGGTGGCCTACCGCGTCGGCAAGAAACTCGCCTACGACGGCAAGACCGGCCGCGTCACCAACAACGCCGAAGCCAACGCCCTGCTCAGCCGCAAGTACCGCCCCGGCTGGACACTCGATGGATAGAAAACCTGGGGACGGTACCCGTGTTTCCCCTTTGCATGGGGAGGACGCAAAACCTGAGGAGGCACTCGCGAAACATGGGTACCGTCCCCAGGTTTTGCGGATAACAACCTGCCTGCGTGCGCCAGGCATTTCTCCCCCGTGGCGGCGTGACGGCCCGTTTGGCCCCGGGTCCGAAACCGCCGCAGAGACCTTGCACCGCACCCTCATTAGGAGACTTCCATGAGTTTCGGCAAGTACATCCTCATCCCGATCTTCATTGCCATCCAGGCCTTCGTCATGATGCTGGTGCAGCCGTACCTCAAGACGTTCGGCGAGGGGGCGGAAGGCCTCCTCACGTGGGTCTCGTTCCAGGCCTGGGCGATGTACTTCCTGGCAGGCTGCACGGTCAAGATGGGGTTCAAGACACTGGCCGGCTACCTCGGCGGCATTGTCGCCTCGGTCGCGATCTTTGAACTGGGCGACTTGCTCGCCGGGCAAGCGGCAATGGGCGGGTACTGGGGCTACGCCGTCGCCGTCCTGATCGTCGTCGTCTTCGTCATCAGCATGGAGAAGGTGCCCGGCATCAACTTCATCCCCTCCTGGTTCCTCGGGGCGGGCGTCTTCTTCGGCTTCATGGCCCTGAAAGGCTACGCCCAGAACGCCGACGACCATAACCTCACGGTCTACACAAACATCGCCGTGCCGGAACTGGTGGCATGCGCGGTGGGCCTGCTGTACGGCTGGGTCACCGTGACGTTCCGGACGTGGTACGAAGCGAAGGTCGCCGCGGCCGCGTGACGCGGACGCACCCCTCACCCACGGGCGGGATAACCGCGCGAAACGCCGAGCGGCACCGGCCCGGCGTGCTGAGCCACGAGCCGCCACGGATGACGCGGTGCACTGAAGGGCAACAAGACGCTGCAGTCAACGCGGACAAGCCACGCGACTGAGCTATGACATTGGACAGATAATATTATAAGTAGGAGAAAGAAATGGACAGAAGACAGTGTCTTAGAACAGCCATTGCACTGGCAGGAACGGCACTCTTGCCTCAATTATTGATGGCCAATGATCAGGAAGCATCAGCCAGCCTGTGGGATGCGCAATATCACAGATTCTTTGCGCAAATACCCCTCTTCTACAGGACGGCTGCTGGGGTATTCTTCTTGAGGTGGAGAACCGCGAGCGAGACAGGTCAGAGAGATGGCATGGAAACGCCATCTGGGAAATCTCGGTGAAGATGTATTCTAGTAGGGCAAGTGTCAGAAAGTAGAGGAGCGGGATATGGCCAGGGCAGCGACTCTAGCGGCGTGTGTGTGTGTCGTGATGTGTGCGGTGATGACCGCTTCGGGCGCGACATACCATCTGGACAGCAAAGCCGGGAATGACAGCAATGACGGCAGCTCACCGAAGACGGCTTGGGCGACGCTGAAGAAGGCGAGCAGTGTCGAGTATGTGGCCGGCGATAAGCTTCTTCTCAAGCGCGGATCCGTTTTTAAGGGCAAGCTTGCTCTGAGGCGCGTTACGGGCACCAAGAACGATCCGGTTATCATTGATGCCTATGGTGACGGCGATGCGCTGCCCAAGATAGATTCCGCCGGATATATAGCAGGCGTATCGATCGGGAGTTGTGCGCGCGTACTTGTGAACAACCTTGAGATCACTTCTGACGGCGGCAAGGCGATCGACAAGCTGGCGAAGACCGATCGCTATGGCGTGTTCGTTGATGACGGACATTATGTAACTGTAGAGAACCTGCGCATCCACTCTATCTTCGCCTCAGTCCAGACCAAGTCTGAGGGCAAGGACAAGACCACAGCTTACGGTCACGGCGTGCGGATAGAAAACAGCGAGAATGTGCGTGTTGTTGGATGCACGATCGAGAAGGTGGGGCGATACGGCATCAACACAAAGAGGAGTTCCAGTATCGATGTTGTTAACAACAAGACGGATCACACCGGTTGCTCCGGCATTCAGTTGGGCACCACCAGGAAGGCCACGATCCGGCAGAACATCTTCGATCATCCCGGTTCGTTCATCGACGACCGTATGCACGGCCGCGGCAGCGGGTCGTGGGTGTGGGGCTGCGAAGATATACGATATGAGTATAACCAGTTCCTTAATGCCAAGGGTAAGGCTGATTCAGCCGGCGTGCATATCGATTTCAACTGCAAGAATGTGGTGATCCAATACTGTTTCAGCATGAATAACGAGGGTGGTTTCATGGAGATCCTCGGGAATAATCACAACTGCGCGTACCGCTACAATATCAGTGTGAATGATGGGTCTCGGACCAAAGGGAAGAACGGCGCTACTCAGGAAGGCAAGACCTTCTGGTTGAGCGGATACTGCGGCAGTAAGAGACCTCGCTCGGGTCCGTTCAACAGCTATATCTATAACAACACTATCTATGTCAAAGAGGGCGCACCGGCGCGATTTTCGATCACCCCCACGGCGAGGGGCGCTTTGGTGGCGAACAACATTTTTCATATCCTGGGAAAGACGTCCGTTGTCGGCGGGGACCAGAAGAAGTATCAGAAGACGAAGAGCAAGGCTAGTGGAGTTGTTTTCGAGAACAACGTCTACGTTCACGATGCGGTTCTTCCTGCCGGGCTGGGCGTGAAAGATGGCAGTCCAATAATCGGGGATGTGAAGTTCAAGAAGCCGGGCGGTATGAAGCCGGAGGATTACATTCCTTCAAATGTGGAGCTGCTGAAGGATAACGGTATCAATCTTACGAAGAATCCCGGCGACAAGATTGGACTCACTGTTGGACTTGATGCGAAGACGGATTTCTTCCGTAACCCGATCAAGGGCAAGCCGGATATCGGGGCTGTTGAGTTCACCAAATAGAGGAGAGTCTCGCACAGAGAACACAGAGTGCACAGAGACTGGGAGCGATTTGCTATGAAACGTAAGGCCATCACCATCGGCTCACTCGCGCTCGCCATCGCGCTCTCATCACTCCAGGCCGAAGAACCGGCCAAGCAACAGCGCCCGAATATCATCTGGATTATCAGTGTTAAGAAGATCGAAAACCTGGGGACGGTACCCATGTTTTGGCGGGGGCTTCAGCCATTGGCGCCACACAACCTATCTCTCGTCCCAAGCCGTTGCCGCTTGCCTGATTGACGCCGTTCTCCCTGGCCCGTACGTGCCGTGGCCGGCTGCGTTCTCCGCATTACGATCTGAAGGGCGGCATGCTGAAGAAGAGCGGGCTCCTGGAGCTTCACCGAGGCGGGGAGACCTTCGACGACCTCGGCGGGCTGGACGCTATGAACCCGCATGCAGACATTGTCCCCGACAAGGCAGTCCCCTGATGCGAGAAGTGGTTCTACGGCAGATTGCGCAGCCGCCGGGCGAGACGGTCCTCACTCAGTCCGCCGCGGGCCGAGCGCCCTTCCATCCGGCGTCCATCTGGGCAATGAGTCTCTTGAGCAGGGCCTTGTTGCGGGGGTCTGTAGCGATGTTCCTGTCGCCGCCGGGGTCAGCCTGGTAGTCGTAGAGCTCATACCGCCCGGCGCCTGGCAACTGGTAGCGATTGCCCTTGGGCGCGGCCTTGTGGTACCGGGTCAACCGGTATCGTTCCGTTCGCATGGTCTGCGAGCCGACCCAGATGCTGAAGGCCGCCTTCTTCCATCGCCGCGACGGGTCGCGGAGCAGGGGCAGCATGCTGACGCCTTCCACATGCGGCGGCACGGGCAGGCCGGTGAGTTCACACACGGTCGGGTAGATGTCCACCAGTTCGGTCAGCGCGTCGGTCTTGTCGCCCTTGGTAATGCCCGGCGCGGCGATCAGGAACGGCACGCGGACGGCCTCTTCGTAATTGCTGCACTTCGACCACAGCTTGTGCTCCCCCAGTTGCCATCCATGGTCGCCGCACAACACCACGACGGTGCTGTCGGCCAGCTTCAGTTCGTCGAGTGCGTCGAGGACGCGGCCGATCTGGGCGTCAAGGAAGCTCACGCACGCCCAGTACCCGTGGATCAGTTGGCGCTGCTTCTTCTCGGGCAGGACGGGAAAGCTGTCGGCCGTGTGGTCGGTGCGACCGGCCCCGGCGGCGTTGACGACGTCGTCGCCGTAGTGGCGTAGGTCGCCCCAGGTGTTCCGGGTGATCGCGCCTTGGGGGAAGTACGGGTTGGCCGCCAGGTCGATGTCCTCGCGGCGGTAGAGGTCCCAGTACTTCTTCGGGGCCACCCACGGCAGGTGAGGCCGGTAGAAGCCGGCCGCGAGGAAGAAGGGCTTCTTCGACGCGGCGTGGCTCTTCAGTTCCGCGACGGCCTTATCCGCGGTCTGGCCGTCGGGATAGGCGCTGTCGGGCGCGTCGACGCACTCAGTGAGTGCCGATTGGTTCCTGCCGGTCTTGGCGTAGGTGCGCCCTTTGAGGTTCTCGGGCAACTGGTAGCCGGCACACCAGCCGTCGCACACGTACTTCCTCTCGTGGAACGTATGGGTATACCGCTTGGTCCACGACTCGGGGTCGTCTTGGTTGAAGTGATACACCTTCCCGATCGAGATCGTGTCGTAACCGTGAGCCTTGAAGTGGCCCGGCAGGGAGGGCTTGCCCTTGGGCAACAACTGTCGCAACTTGCCCTGCCCCCGATGGCGCGGATACATCCCGCTGAGCGTGCTCACGCGGGACGGCATGCAGATGGTGATCTGGCAGTGGCCTCGGTCCAGCACCAACGACCGCGCCGCAAGCTTGTCGATGTTCGGGCTGATGATCTTGGTCCGCCCGTAGCACTTGAGTTCCGGACGCAGGTCATCCACGTAGAGCAGAAGCACGTTCTTGCCGGATGCGGCCTGCGCGGCGCGTGCCAGGCCGGCGGCCCAGGCGCCCGAGACGGCCAAGGCCAGAGCACCGGTCTGCAGAAGCTCGCGGCGGGATAGCGTTGGCTTGCTGGACTGGCTCATGGTTCACTCCTCATCGCACCGGCCGAAGCGTGAAAACCTGGGGACGGTACATGTTTTGGCGGGGACTTCAGCCATTGGCGCCACACAACCTATCTCTCGTCCCAAGCCGTTGCCGCTTGCCTGATTGACGCCGTTCTCTGCGTTCCGCTCCCTTGCGGTCGCGGCTCGGAACGGGCCGTTGCCGTTTGCCGCTTGCCCGCCGAAGCCGCGCCGTCGCCATAGCGGCTTTGGCGCGTCGGCGACTTGGCGAAGGCGGGTTACCCGGATTCAGCCGTTCTCAGCGTTCTCTCCGTGCCCTCTGCGACCTTCCATGAAGCCGGGTCGGTCAAGGGGATTTTGCCGGTGACACGTTCAGTCTTC
>CAZIJC010000216.1:0-7022 GCA_964539385.1 uncultured Anaerolineales bacterium
TGGACCACGAGTTCTGCCTCCAGTGGCTCGGCCAGTGCCGGCGGCTCCTGAAGCCCACCGGCAGCATCTGGGTCAGCGGCACCATGCACATCATCCACTCGGTCGGCTACGCCATGCAGCGGCTGGGGTTCAAACTGCTGAACGACATCACGTGGGTCAAGCCGAACCCGCCGCCCAACCTCTCGTGCCGCTACTTCACCCACGCCACCGAGACCCTTCTCTGGGCCCGCCCGAGCGAGAAGGCCCGCCACAAGTTCAACTACCAGTTGATGAAGCGCGTGAACGGCGGCAAGCAGATGAAATCGGTCTGGCACATCCCCGCCCCCCGCCGCGAGGAGAAGGTCTTCGGCAAACACCCGACACAGAAACCCGTCGCACTGCTGGAGCGCATCATCGCCGCCTCCACCGACGAGAACGACCTCGTCCTCGACCCCTTCTCCGGTTCCGCAACCACCGGTATTGCGGCGGCCAGAAGCGGGAGGCTCTTCGCAGGCATCGATTTGGATCAGAACTTCTTGAACCTGGCCACGCAGCGATTCATTGGGGTGCCCCAAGCCGACAGCCCGGAGCGCATCCTCTCTGTTGTAGCGGCTCATGCACGGGGGCGCGCGGACCCCGCGACACTGTCGAGCGAACTGCGCA
Organism: uncultured Anaerolineales bacterium; assembly: GCA_964539385.1. Taxonomy (GTDB): domain Bacteria; phylum Planctomycetota; class Phycisphaerae; order FEN-1346; family FEN-1346; genus JAUVZF01. Next base: position 643 of record CAZIJC010000216.1, read on the forward strand.
TCACGGAAAGGCAGGTCCGCTACTACCGCCAAGCGGCAGCACTCCTCGGAATGCTCTCTCGTGAAGCCGGCAAATGGACACTCACGGACACGGGCCAGGCAATCTCCCAATCACCTCCACAGGACCAGCGTGCCGTTCTTGCCCGGACCATACTCGAAAACCCCCTCGTTCGCCTTTGCGGCTCCGTCCTACGCCGCCGCGGACAGGATGGCCCGCGTCAGGTTATCGCGCGACTTCTCGCGCAGTGCACCGCACTCGCCGATTGCACCTGCACGCGTCGCGCGGGGACGCTGCTCTCCTGGATAGACTGGGCCAAAGAGGTTGTGGGCGAAAAACAAGAAACGCTATTCCGCCACGTAGCGACCACGGCCTAGGAACCGCACGATTCCCCGGCGGCGCAGGGCTTGTAGTTGCTTGCGAATCTGGTCCGGTATGGTATGATTCCCCGGGTGCAGCATCGCCAATTCCTCTTCGAAGGCATATATCTCCTTCGACGTAAAAACACGCCGCCCGAACGTGCGAACACACCGCAGCACATCAAGGGTCCAACCCCTTACGTCGGTCTCATCGGCCGGCATCTCCGACAGCCAGGCGAAACGCGCCCACTTGCGGCGCACAGCCTCGGGCGGCACCGCAGCACTCTGGCCAACTGCAAGCACCTGGCCGTCTGGAGGAATCGTATAGAAGAGGATATTGCAGCCTATCCACCCGGCCCGCCGCGCCCTGGGAGATAGCGGTTTGCAGCGCTCGATGGTCCCTGGCGTAATAAAGTGGCCGGGAACCAGAACCAGTTTCTCAACACAACATGCGGTCCTGTTGTAGCCCATGAACGCGAAATGCGGGCTCCGATTGTTCCTGGCTCGCTCGATCATCGGCTCGTAGGCCGCGTCGCGAACCCGCTGGCCCCAAACACCTGCTCTGGCTTTGACTTGGTATTGCGCGCCGCAAGATGGGCAGATGAAGTCAACCACCCTCGTGTTCGCGCGCGTACGGCTCAATCGCGGCGACGGACAGGCAGGACAGTACATATTCTCCTCAAACCATCCCTCTGTAATGCGCCGTGCCCGCTGCGACCGACTCTTGTAACCATCGGCAAGGCCCAGGTCCAGTGCGAGATTCATCACGACCCCCTTCCAAGCCAATCGTGAACGTCAACCCGCCATAACCGCGCACGCCAATTGTACAGTCACATCCCCAGCCCTCAACGCTAATGTGCCCACATCCGTCGCCCCCGGACGCGGCACACTTGCTCCCACCCGCCTCCAAAGCGCGGCGAGCGGTTCTTCCCCCACCATTTCACCCATTTCACACCAAATCACAGGCTTTGGTCATTCGTCATTTGTCATTTGTCGCTTGCCACCGGTCACTTGTCCTTCGCTATCCGCGGTCCCCGCGCGCGGCGGCCCGGAAAAACCGTAAACTCTTGTCCTGAAAGGCGTTACGCTCTTCGGCAACCTGCTCTCTCCGTTCTTTGCCGGCCACGGCACGAGCCGTACCCGTGCCAGGGGGTCCTTTGCGGTCGAGGGCGCGGCTGTTTCCCGAAAAAAATCCCCGAAATTTTCCTTGACAAGCGTCCGATAAAATGGTTTTACCAAACTGTCAAAACCATTTTTTCGGGCACTGGCGGCGAATCGCACGCCGGACCACGTCAAGATGGGAGAAATAATGGACATGGGTGATTCGAGCGACACGGGCGACTCTACCAACCGAACGAGCCCACTCCTCCGCAAGCAGCCCATCACCGAATACCTGCGGCACGTCGGCCGCGCCTTGGAAACCGCCGAGCGCGACGTCGTCCTAAGCATCCCGCGCAAACTCTACCGCGCCAGCGAGATCGCCCAGCACCTCGCGATTACCCGCCAGACCGTCCACAACTACGCCACCATCGGCCTCATCACCGAAGAGGCTCGCACCCCCGGCGGCCAGCGGCTCTTCGACGAGTCGGTCTTCCCGCGCCTCTTCCGGATCCATCGACTCAAACGCACGCACCGCCTCCACGAGATCCGCCGCATCCTCGACGAGCAACAGCGCCGCGGCCCGCACGCGGACGATGTTGCCCACGCTTCCGACACGGCCGACGGCTCCGACTTCGCCGCTCGTGACCCACAGATGAAGGACACCCGACGCCTTGACGCCTAAGATCAACATCCCGCTGCCCGCCGCTGCCGCCTGCGGCACGGACACCCAGCGCTGCGGGCTGGGCCGACCGCCGCCGGCCCCCGCTGCACGACCGAACTCGGCGTCGCCCGTAGCCTTGCGGCCGCCGTCTCGGGAGGCGGCCCCCTCGTCGCGGCAACTCTCGCCTGCCGGGCCCCTGCCCTCGTCGGCTGACTCGACCTCGGCGCCGCAGGCCATCGTCCGCGCACCGGACCTCGCGCCGCACGCGCCGCCGACCGACGTTTCCCCCGCCAGGCGCATCGTGCGCGACCTGCGGCCGCGGGCCCGTGTCCTCACACTGGCGAGCGGCAAAGGCGGCGTCGGCAAGACGAACCTGGCCGTGAACCTCGCCATCGCCCTGGCAGGCGCCGGCCGGCGAGTCCTGCTCGTCGACGCCGACCTGGGTCTGGCGAACGTGGACCTGGTGCTCGGCCGGCGTCCGATGGGCGATCTTGCCCACGTCCTCGCCGGCCGCATGCCGCTCAGGCAAATCGTTCAGGAAGGCCCCGCCGGCATCCACTGGATACCGGGGGCGTCGCACATGCCGGCGGTTTCGGCGGTGGACGAGCCTCGGCGCGAAGCGCTCCTCGACGGCCTGACGACCCTGGAGCGAACGCACGATTTCCTGCTGCTCGACACGCCCGCCGGCATCGGCCGCGGAGTGCTCCATCCGGCCCGCCAGGCCGATGAACTCCTGCTGGTCACCACGCCGGAACCGACCGCCATGATGGACGCTTACGCCCTGCTGAAGGCCGTGACGGCCTCCGGAACCGAGGCCATCGGCCCCGTGCGGCTGATCGTCAACATGGTGACGCACCGGCAGGACGCCCGGCGTGTGCACGGCCGGCTCCAGGAGGCCGCGAAGCGGTTCCTGGGCGTCGAGGTGGGCCTTCTGGGACACGTTTTTTGCGACGGGCACGTCGGCCGGGCGGTCCAGCAGCGCGAGCCGCTGCTGGTGGCGTATCCGCATTCGCAGGCCTCGTGGTGCATGAAGCATTTGGCGGCGGGGATTCTGGAGGGCTCGGAAGGCTGTTGGCAGGGCCGCTTCGCGTTTTTCCGGAGACTCGCTAATCTTTTCGCAAGGGGCAGTCGATAATGTAAGTTGCGGGCCGCCGCCCCGTCCCCATCTCCGGCGGCTCGCACCCGTGGGGGTCAGGTCCAGGGAAGGGACAAGTCATGGCACGGTGGTCCGACGGTCTTCAGACATGGCAGCGCAGTGTCGAACTCGATGAGGAACAACTGGCCGACGCCTGGCAGGAATACCAGCGAACGCAATCCGAACAGATACGCAACCTCTTGATGGAGCATTACCTGCCGATCGTCAAGATCAACAGCGAGCGCCTGTGGAGCAAACTGCCCGACGAGGTGGAACTCGACGACCTCATTTCGGCCGGCATCGACGGCCTGCGCGACGCCATCAAGATGTTCGACCTGGAGCGCGGCGTGAAGTTCGAGACGTACTGCGCCACGCGCATCCGCGGGTCCATCCTCGACGCCCTCCGCAACAAGGACTGGGTGCCGCGCTTGGTCCGGGCCCGGGCCAATCAACTGGGCCAGAGCCGCCGCAGCCTCGAGGCCCACCTCGGCCGCAAACCCCAAGTTCACGAACTGGCCGCCTTCATGCGGCTATCGGAACCCGAGTTCGAGAAACTCCTCCGCGACGCCCATGCCGTGGGCGTCATCAGCCTGAACCGCAACTTCCAGGACGCCGAATCCAGCCGCGAGATACGCGAAACCGATCTGGTAGCCGACCGAAAGGCTCCAAATCCCATGAGAGCCGTCCACAAGGAAGACGTCAGGACGCTCATCACCAAAGGCCTCTCGAAGAACGAGCGGCTGATCCTGATCCTCTACTACTGGGAAGAAATGACGATGAAGGAGATCGGGGCCACGCTCGACCTGTCGGAATCACGCGTCAGCCAGATGCACTCAGCCATTGTCGATCGGCTGCGGCAGAACCTCGAAGACCGCAGAGACGATTTCCTGCATCCGGAACCGTGAACGGCAGTTCAAAGTCCAAAGTTCAAAGTCCAAAGTTCAAAACCGTCAACGACAGCGACAGGCAACCGAAGGCGCCTGCCGTTGTTTTTTTAACCGCATGCGCGGCAGGATTGGCCGACACGGAAGGCGGTCTCTGAGCCGACCACGATGGTGGCGGTCGAGTAGCGGGCGGCGACGCTCTCGACGATGACGCGTCCGATGCGGCGGCCACCCGCGTGGCCGATCACGTCGCCGGTGACCGGGTCGAGGATGGGCGTTCCCGTTTCGAGGACCTCGAACTCGGCGCCGCGTTTGACGCCGCAGTTGCGGCCGCCGTTGATGACGACCACACCGCCCGACCGCACAAGGGCGATCTGAGGCTTCCAGGGCTGGCCGGCGATCACCTTGGTGATGCGCTTGACGGCCTTGCCGATGACCTTGGCGGTGGCGCGACCGAGCGGCGTCTGCTGAAAGACCTGGCCGCCGAACGAGACGCCCTTGTAGGTCGACTCGACGGCCAGGTCGTTGGCCCGGACGGATTCTTCGAAGGATTCGCAGGCGATGATCTCGCCGCTCTCGACGTCCACGACGTACAGGATGATGCCCATGACGGCGCGGTGGGAGCCGCCGAAGATGTCCCAGTGCCATCCGCTCCATCCGCCCGACTTCGTGGAGACGTGGCCGAAATCGGTGACGGTACCCTTGATGAGATACCTGCAGTTCTTGATGCGTCCGGTTTCGGCCTTTCCGTGCGGGCGCGTGGCGCCGGTCTGCTGGAACTGGATCTCCTGCATGACGGCGCCGAGTTCGGCGCGCTCGACCACGTGGTAGCGGCCGGTGGCCATGAGGCGATCGACGAGGATGTCGCGCATGCCGCCGCCGAGGTTCCACCCCATCGGAAACGGGGCGCGGTTCTCGAACTTCATCACCGCGATGGTGGGTTTGACGTAGTCGGCGCTCTCGCGTCCCCATCCGCCGCCGCCGCACCCGGCGGCCAGGACCGTCGCCACAACCAGCGCCATGAGTATGCGTTTTCGCATGGCCGGCACCTCCCTCTGTCACCGTGTAATATCGGCGAGTGGAAAGGCCCGACATTGCAGATTTCAGATTGCCGATCTCAGATTGGCGCCGCCGCCACCCTCGCGCCGAAGCGCAGCGATACTTCGAGCCCGATGCGCCCCGTTCGAGCCCGATGCGCCCCGTTCGACCCCGACGCGCCCCGTTCGAGCCCGACGCGGAAGCGTCGGGTCATCTTCCCGGCAGTGGCACGTGCCGGTGCAGGGAAGGCTACCGGGACCTCCCGGTCCCGGCTCGAATGGGCTCGAACAGGATCGAATGGGCTCGAATGGGCTCGAACAGGATCGAATGGGCTCGAATGGGCTCGAACAGGATCGAATGGGCTCGAACGGGCTCGAACAGCATCGAACGGGCTCGAACAGGATCGAACGGCAGTGCCGAAGGGGGGTGGCTGCGCCGAACCGTTTACGGTGCGGCGGGTTTCACGTTGACCTTCGCCCCGTCTTTGCCGCACACGATGGCCATGTGCGGCAGACCGTAGTTCCTGCCGTCGCTGCCGGTGTGCGGTGGAATCCGGACCTTGCCGGGCGGGACGTCCTTCGAAAAGACGCTGTCGGTGTACGTGCGGTCGCTGCCCGGCGTTTTCCATCGGATTCGCATGTCGGTCTTCTGCCACTCTTTGGGCAGGCTTGCACGACCCCGTTCGTGGACGGCGAGGTAGACGGTCGCGGGACGGTCCACCTCGAACGCATACCCCGCGCCCGGCGCCTGCCACGTGCCGCGCGTCACCGTGACGCACGGGAGGCCGGCCAGGTCGTCCGGCACCTCGGCGATTACGTAGCCGCCCGTGCAGCGGTGGGCGCCCTTGCGTACGGCCCCGACCTCCAGGCCGCTTGCATCCGGGGCGGCTTGGGCGACGGACGTGGCGGCGGCGCCCGTCGGCCTCAACGTGCCGTCGTAATCGCCGCGGCCGGCAAGGATGTCGAGCAGTTCCTGGAGATGCTCCTTGTACACGCCGCGCGGCGTGGTACCGTGCTTCTTGCAAAGCCCTGCGGCGGCGCCGACGGCCACACCCATCTGGCCGCACGTGTTCATGACGCGCGTCGAGCCAAGGGCCACGTGCGTGACGCTGACGTCGCGGCCGGCCATCATCAGGTTGTCGACATTTATCGAATACAGGCACCGGAACGGAATGGGGTACGGCTTGACCTTGTTGAACTGGGCGT
>CAZIJC010000217.1:0-6933 GCA_964539385.1 uncultured Anaerolineales bacterium
GATTCACCAAGGCCGAGAACATCTGCGACGAGTGGAACGCCGGCATCAAGCACCGCCTCTTCAGTCACACACCCGCCGGGGCGGCGTTCTACGCCTCGACGCTGGTCTCGATGCTCGACGGCGGTGTGGACCACGCCTTCCAGTACTGCGCCGACACCCATCCCGGCCTCGGCCTGCACGAACGGAGCACCGGTAGGCTGAAGATCTGCGCCTACGCCTTCGCGGCCTGGAAGCGGCTGCTCGAGACGCCCGAGCGCGTCGCCGCCGCCGGCAGCGACGAGCGCGGGTACAACATCGTCGCGGGCAAGGCCGCCGACAGCCGCCGCGTCCGGGTCCTGATCAGTGATTTCCAATCCGGCTACAACGCCTTCGCCCTGCGCATCACCAATCTGCCGTGGGATGACGATACGCCGCTGACCGTCAAGCGGTCTCTGGTCGATGCCGGCCACCGTCTCGAGACGGTCGAGGAGACGACCGCCAAAGGCCGGACGCTCACCATCGAGAAGCCGTTCCGCTCGGCCTCCGTCTGCCTCATTGAGATCGCGCGCGGCCAGTAGGCCGGCGACTATGTAGGCCGGGGCATGCCCCGGCAGACGGGTGAGATCTTCACGCGGCGGGTACGGAGACCCGCCGCGCCAAGTAGGAGTAGGCCGCGGCGTGCCCCGGCAGAGAACGAAGGAGCCAACCATGCTCGTCCACGTCAGACTCGGCATCGGTGCGATCCTGGGGGTCCTGGTCGTCGCCGCCGGGGCCGAAGCGGCCGAGACCACGAAGAACCTGATCCGCAACCCCGCCTTCGCCCTCGGCGAGGCCGAGACCGTCCGGCACTGGACCGTCTGGAAACCCGCGTGGGAACGGGCCGCTTGCACGCTTCGCCGGACGGACGGCGGACTGCGCGTCTCCTCACCCGACGAGCCCCACGGCGTCGGCGGCGTGTGGCAGCAGATCGACGGTATCGAGGGCGGCAAGGCCTACGCCGTGGAGGCCGTGTGCGACCTGGCGGCCATCGCCTCCCCGCGCCGCTCCGTCATGGTGCGGCTGGAATGGTTCAAGGGGAAGAGGCAGATGCATCCCGCCGGCTGGCTCGTCCGCGGGCCCGTCCTCGAAGGCGGCGCCGCCACCTTCAGCGACGTCTTCGTTGCCCCCGACGAGGCCGACGGCGCGCATCTGACGCTCGAAGTCAAGTGGCCCGGCGCCGGCTCCGTCCTCTGGAAGCGCGTGAGCCTGCGGCCCACCGAGCCGCCGAAGCCGCGCAAGGTCAAGATCGGCACCGTGTATCTGCGGCCGAAGAACTCGACACCCGAGAAAAACCTCGACCTCTGGTGTGCCCAGATCGACGCCGCCGGCAAACTCGGACTCGACATCGTCTGCCTGTGCGAGGTCATCACCAAGGTCGGCACGGACGCCAAACTCCAAGACGTTGCCAAACCGATCCCCGGCCCGGACACCGAACGGCTGGGCGAAGCGGCACGCAGGAACAAGATATGGGTCGTCGCGGGCCTCACCCAGCGCGATGGCAAGCGCGTCTACAACACCGCCGTCCTCATCGACCGCGAAGGACGCCTCGCAGGAACGTATCGCAAGATTCACCTTCCGCGCGAGGAATGGAAGAAGGGCATCACGCCCGGCGGCCAGTACCCCGTCTTCAAGACCGACTTCGGCCGCGTCGCCGTCATGATCTGCTACGACTGGTTCTTCCCCGAGGCGGCCGAGGCCTTCGCCCTGCGGGGAGCGGAAATCCTTTTCGCCCCGACCTGGGGCAACACGCTGCCCGACGCGGACGGCCGCGTGGACGGCGAGACGACCTTCCGCGTCCGCGCTCGCGACAACGGCCTGGTCCTCGTGCCGAGCGTCTACGACGGCCAGAGCATGGTCATCGATCCGATGGGCCGCATCCTGGCGGCCAACGCCGGCAAGAGCGGCGTCTTCTGGGCCGAGGTGGACCTGGCGAAGCGCGAACGCCTCCGCTGGGTCGGCCACTGGGGCGCCATCGGTCCCCGCGATCGCATGCCCGAAACGTACGGCCCGCTCATCGAGACAAAGTAGCCAACGGCCGGGTGGCATGGCCACCCGATGTTGGGTGGCCATGATGCTGGAAGCGCGTTTGGGGCCCATGGCCACGCAAGTTTACCCGCCGTGGCGGGCGTGGCCATGCCACCCACGTTGCCGACAGGGACGAAGCAGCGAAAGGAGCGCGGCACGATGCGCAAGAGATTGCCGGTCGTCCTCCTGGCGGCCCTGTGCGCTGCGTGGCCTTCGTCGCTCGTCGGCGCGGCCTGCACGGCCACGTTCACGGCCGACGCCAAGGGCACGTTCCCCAACACACTCACCAGTGACGCGAAGACAAAGGTCCTGACGGTGGACCTCTCGGGTCTGCCGAAGGGTGCCACGATGTTTCGCGCCGAACTTCTGCTCAAGAACCTCCCGCCCCACACGAAGGCGCCGCTCGCGCCGACGACCGTCTATCCCGACGGCCAACCCGAGAGGAAACTCGCGTTCGTCCCGCCGCGCTACCGGGGCCTCGACGCCCTCGATGCCGTCCGCGCGGCCGCCGGGGCCGGTGAGCCCCTGCGCCTCAAGGTCGAGGTGACCCTCGCCGGCGTCGAGCGCCTGGAAGTCTCGTACCTCGAAGGCGAGCCGCGCAACGGCGACATCCCGAAGGTGACGAACCTGAAGGTGGCGCACCGCGGCGGCCAGTCGCTCGTCACTTTTACCGAGCCGCGCGTGAAGGCGTTTCCCGACTTCAAGGCCGGCGCCGAGGTCAAGGCCTTCCGCGACGCGCTCCTGAAGGAGCGCCCGGGGCTGCGATTCCGCATCTGGCGCGGACCCGAGAAGATCACCCCGAAAACGATTGCCAAGGCCCGTCTCGTGGGCGAGTGCGGTCCCCTGACGTGCTGGAACGCCACCTACCATCAGGACAAGACGAAGAAGGAGCCGCCCGTCCGGTACCGCGCGGCCGACCTCGGCGAGCCCGTGCCGTGGGGCACCGGCATCTGGGCCCACAACCCGCGCCACCAGGGCAGGGTGTACTACGCCGTGACGGTGGCCGACTCGGGCGAGGAGGATCTCGACGCCCTCGGCCCGGCCAACACGACGGCCGAGCCGGTCCAGGAGACCGTCGGCCCCGGCGTCCCCGTCCTCCAATGGATCGAGAGGCCCCAGCAGTGGCAGTACCGTCAGGGCCCGCTCACGCGGCTCATCTACACGCGGTGGGAGGCCTGGCCGCACAGTTCCACGCCGTCGAACCCGATCGACTACCTCGTTGCGATGGGCGATGCGCCGCGACCCGAGAAGCCCGTTCGCGAACCGCATCAGCGGGCGTTTCGCGTCGAGCCGGCCCCCGTCGGCCTGCACCTTCACTGTTGGGGAGGCAGCCTGAACGGCGGATACGGCTGGTGGTACAACGCCCATCGCGGGGCCGTGCTCATCGCCTCGAACCAGATCCCCTACGACTGGTGGACGGGCTACCACGCGCGGCGCGGCACCGCGAAGACGTGGGGCGACGACTGCGTGTACCCGTTCTCGATGATACGGACGTTCGCCTTTCTCGACTGGGCCGCGACGCAGTGGAAGGAGGCGCCCGAGACCGTCCGTAAGCACTGGCGGAAGTTGGACATGGCGTGCGTCTTTGCGGCCGGCAGTTCGATGGGCGGCTCCGGCGCGCCGATGTTCGCCATCCGATACGGCCGGCGCATCGCCTGGTGCAACGCGTGGGTGGGCGTCCACGTGCCGGGGCTCAGCCCGCAGTTCAAAAACTCGTACGAGCACTGCTACGGCCCCCCGGGTGCGGGCATCACGATGGCCGACGGCAAGACGAGCCCGTGGGACTGGTTCTCCGACGTACGGTGGCTGCGCACGAACATCAAGGCCGAGACCGGCTTCATCATCGCCTCGAACGGCAAGAACGACGGGGGCATCGGATGGCCGCAGGCCCACGCCTTCGCCCGGGCCCTCCAGGAGACCCGCCGGCCGCACATCTACAACTGGGGCATCGGCGGGCACGGCACGCGGACGCTCATCGGCGCGAACGTGGACCTGGACGTCCGCACCGACCAGACGCTGCCCGCCTTTACGAACGGCACCCTCGATGATGCTATCGGGACCGCCACGCTCCGCCCGAAGGCCGAGGTCGAGGCCGAACGCAAACGCCTCCGCGACGAGGCCGGAAAGGCCGGAAAGAACCCCGACCACGTCAAGGTCGATCCGTACGACGGCGACGCCGTCGGGGCCTGCAACGCGCACCTCTGGTGGGAGACCGACACCATCGTCGATGAAGCCGGCCGCTGGGAGATGACGGTCATCCTCAAGGACTCGGCGCCCAAGGATACGTGCCGCGTGGACCTGACGCCGCGGCGCCTCCAGACGTTTCGCACGCCCAGGGGCAAACGCTTCGCCTACACGGTCACCGACCTTGCGACGCAGAAGGTTCGCGGGAAGGGCGCGGCGGCGGCCGACGAGCACGACCTGTTGACGCTCGAGCAGATTCCGCTCGCCAAGGGCAAGAACCGCGTGCGGATTGTGCCGGCGAAGTAGTTGCGCGGCGGCAGGCGGGTGGCGGGACCGCCTGCCGATCAACCGGGCCAGGGACCGGCGTAGCCGGTGTCGGCCAGTTTCATCCCGTACAGGACGGCGAACAGGCGGAACTGCCGGGCGAAGTTGCCGCAGAAGAGCAGATTGTGGTGCCCCTTCACCAGGCACGCTTCGGCGCGGTCGAGGATCTCGACCTCAACGTTCGTGGTGCACCCGCCGACCGGCGGCATCTCGTGCGATGTCACCACCCGCCCGGCGTACACGTCGAGCGTCGGCGGTTGGCCCGGATAGTAGTGGACCATTGTGACCGGTTCGGCGTCCTTCCAGAAAACCTGGATAGCGCAACTGCCCTCGTTGCTATGGAGGAACCGGCGCAGCAGGAACGGCCGGTCGGGGCCCTCGGGGCCGTCGAGCCTGGTTGCACAGGTGCAGTGCGAGCCGAAGTAGTGGTTCTTCTCGGTCTCGTAGGCGGGATTGTGCTGGAACCCAGGCCGGCCGATCAGCCGTTGCCCGAGCATCTGGGTGTAGGCGGCGTTGAGATCGTTCTCGCAGGTCGCCGGAATGAGGTTATTGTTGAGGGCGGCGAAACTGAGGCACGGCTTTTCCATGCCACGGCGAAGGCACTTCATCGTCACGGCGTCGGCCTCTTCCTCGGCCAGGAGCGCCTTGAGGCCGAGGTGGGCCCGGACGGCATTCTCCAGGGCCTTCTGCTCCAGGCCCCGCACTTCCCTGGCCGCGTCTGTGAAACGGGCGATCCACCGCCGGGCCGCCTTCTCGATCGTCGCGCTGCGGAACGCCTCGGCGTACCGGCGGTACGGAATCACGCGGACGCGGATGCCGAGAAACCCCTCGGTCGTCTCCCGCTCCTCCTTCGCTTCGGTGATGCTCAGCAGCACGCTCTGGGCCAGGTGTTTTTTGGCCGCGATCATTCGCAGGCCTGACTCGATCGCATCGAGATTGTCCAGCGACTGGATGAAGTACACCCCCGGCCGGCGGTACCGGGTGATGGCCCCGTGCTTGACGCCAAGCCCGATGTAGAAAACAACCGGGACGCCGACCTCTTCCGCAGCCTTCAGAATCAGGTCCACCATGTGCAGGCTGCGGTTGTGGAACAGGACCAGCAACAGGCCGTCGGGCTTCTGCGACTGAACCTCGCCGGCCAGGCGTTGGGCGTCGTTGGAGTTGGCCACCGGCGCCTTGTCCACGTCGATCTTCACGTCGAGGCGTTTTTCCATGTCGCCCAAGGCGGCCGTGTACTGCTTCTGGCGGCCCTCGGCGTCGAACTGGTTGCCGGGCCAACTCCACCAGCCGTTCGGGTTGTCGGCGAAGGTCTTGGAGGGCGGATAGACAAACGCCGCCCGCACGCGGGCCGGCGCCTTCCGCCGAGAGGGCTTCGACGTTTCAGCGCCGGTCAAAACACCCAGCGGTCCGAGGGCGAGGGTCCCGGCGGCCAGCGCCGCGCCGGCAAGAAAATCCCGGCGGTTGCACCCGCACCCACACCCGCCACGCACGTGGTGGTCCTGTGTCATCAGCATTCCTCCCGTTGAGCCAACGTTCGCCTCTCGTCTTCACGCCCCTAACAAGTGGGGCCCGTTTTTTGAGTGTACGCGCATCCGTCTCTATCGTGAAGGGGAAAGATGACATTCAGCCATTTGCGTTGTGGCCGTTTTGCCGCAGGGGGTGAGACGATGGGCGGTGAAGGTGCGCGGCGGCTGGCGGGTGGCATGGCCACGCTTGCGTGGCCATGGGCGTGCCATGCGCGGGCAAGAACATGGCCACCCAACATCGGGTGGCCATGCCACCCGGCGCTCCCGGCTCCAGCGGCGCGAACATCTCGAACGCTACTTTGGGCCGGGTCTGCTGTTCAATTCCCCGACAGAGACGGGCGATGGCTGCGGTGTCGCAGCCGCAAGAGGAGTGCGACGTTGGCAACGAAACGGTCGTTTGGGCGATGGACGTCTTGCGCGGTGCTGGGCGTTCTGGCTTTGGGCAGTGCCGCCTGGGCGGCCGACCAGCCCCAGTGGGGCCGGGCGTGGTCGCGGAACATGGTCTCCGACGAAACGGCTTTGCCCGAGACGTTCGACCCGGCCACGGGCAGGAACATCAAATGGTCGGTCCGCCTGGGCACCAACACGCACGCGACGCCCGTCGTGTCGGGCGGCAAGGTGCTGGTCGGCACGAACAACGACGTGCCCCGCGACCCGCGGCACGAGGGCGACCGCGGCGTCCTGATGTGCTTTAACGAGGCCGACGGCCGTTTCTGCTGGCAACTGGTTGTCCCGAAACTCAATGGCGACCGGTACAAGGACTGGCCCCTCATGGGCCTCTGCTCGTCGGCCACGGTTGAAGGGAAGCGCGTTTACGTTGTGAGCAACCGCGGCGAGGTCCTGTGCCTCGACCTCG
>CAZIJC010000218.1:0-6866 GCA_964539385.1 uncultured Anaerolineales bacterium
CGCAACACCGGCGAGTGCAATCGAGGGGGACCGGGCCACGGTCGTGGCGGCGGCCGAGGCAAAGGAGCCGGCCGGAACCCTTGAAAACAAGCGCCAGAACAAACAGCAGAATCGGAGCGACCCATGCCAAACAACGTTCTGATGCGAAAGGTCGTCGTGACCGACGCCTATCAACCCCTGACGGCCGCCTCGACCGTCGTCACGGTGACGGTCTCGGCACTGCCGTCGAACGCCGGCCCGGTCTACTTCAAGGGCGACGATCCCGGCGCGCCGGGAGACGTGCCCTGGATTCCGGGCGAGTGGCACGATCTCAGGAGCGTTGACCTTGCCGAGATCCAGATCAAAGGCACGCCGGGCGACGTGGTGACCATGGTCGGAGGGACCTGGTAATGCCATACAGGAGCCCGTTCGGGACCGAGATCGACCTGGGCGAGATGGCCGAGGCCGCACCTGCCGACCGCGGCAAGTTGCTCCGCGCCAACCCGACGACGGGCGAGCCGGAGTTCAGCGACGTATTGCCGCCGCTTGGCGGCGACCTCGACGCCCAGGAACATGACATTGACGACGTGGGAGACATCGACTTCCACGGCGTGGTCGTGATCGGTGACGTAACGGGCGACGCTCGGGGTGCAGATGCAACGGACGTACAAGCGAAAAGGACTGCGGCGGGCCAAGTAGCCAGCGGGAGCCAATCCTCGACCTTCGGTTACGCCAACACCGCCAGCGGTGCCTACACCTCTGCCCTTGGCTACTACAACTCGGCCACTTCGCAGGGTGCTTCTGCTGTCGGTTACTACAACTCGGCCGGCGGCTACAAAGGGTCCGCCTTCGGTCACAGCAACTCCGCCTACGGCAATCAAACTTCTGCCTTTGGCTATCACAACTCCGCCAGCGGCCACTACTCCTCCGCCTTCGGCCACTATAACTCAGCCAGCGGTTATAAGTCATCCGCCGTTGGTTATAGCAACTCAGCCTATGGTAATAACTGCTCCGCCTTCGGTTACTACAATACTGCCGGTGGCTACTTCTCCACCGCCTTAGGTTACTACAACGGGGTTTCCGGGGGTTACGCCTCAGGCGTTGGATGCTATAATACGGCTGACAGTTCCTATTGCTCCGCCTTCGGTTACAGCAACACCGCCAGCAACGGTAAGGCCTCGGCCTTCGGCTATCGCAACACCGCCAGCGGCTACAAGTCCTCTGCTTTTGGTTACTACAACTCAGCCGATAGTTACTCTTCTGCCTTTGGCTACTACAACTCAGCCAGTAGTTACTACGCTTCTGCCGTCGGTTATCACAACTCCGCCAGTGGCGGTTCCTCCTCCGCCTTCGGTAACTATAACACCGCCGACAGCGACTACTCCTCTGCTCTCGGGTACTACAACACGGCCTCGGCGCAGGGTGCTGTCGCTGTTGGTTACACTAACTCGGCCAGCGCCTACAAGGCCGTCGCTGTCGGCTACGCCAACACCGTCAGCGGCAGTTACGCCTCCGCATTCGGCTACCAAGTCACCACGACTGTTACCAACACGCAGGAGTTTGGCTACTGGTCCGGCTCTTCGACCCGTGGTGGTGCGGTCCGCGTCCACGGGACGGGCATGGTGGCGATAACGCTCCAGAGCCGAGATGCCGAGTACGGCGATGGCGGAGCGACGGCGGGGAGTGAGGCGGACGATACGCTAATGCGGGGAGGGTATGCACTTCGTCTTCATAGCAACGGCCATGTTTTCCTCGACGTGAACATCGCTGGCACGGTTAAGAACATCGACCTTGGAGCGGTAACGTAATGGACAAGTTGGTTTTCAACGCATCAATGCCGAGGTCCGGGAGCGAACTGCTCCAGGTGCTGCTGCACCAGAACCCACGCATCTACGCCAGCCCGACCTCGCCGCTGCTGGAGTACCAGTTCGCGGCACGGGGCAACTACGAACTGGCGGAGGTCAAGGCCCAGGATCCCGTGTTGATGCAACGGGCGTTCCTGGCCATGTGTCGGGGCATGGCGGAGAGTTATTACGAGGCCATTACCGACCGGCCCGTAGTGGTGGACAAGAACCGGGGATGGTCGCACTACTTCGAGTGGGTTGAGCAGTGGTGGCCCAACCCGAAGATGATCTGCATGGTCCGCGACCTGCGGTCGATTCTGGCGAGCATGGAACGCATCTACCGGGCCAACCGGCACCGACCGACGGGGCCGGACAACCCACACGAGATGCGGAACATGACGGTCGAGCAGAGGGTGAAACACTGGCTCAACACACAGCCGGTCGGTTTGGCCCTGGCTCGCACGCGGGACCTGTTCCAGCGAGGCGTGGCGGGGAAGATGTTGTTCATCCGCTATGAGGACCTGTGCAGCAGCCCACAGGAGACGATCAACCGCGTGTACGAGTTCGTTGAAGAGGAGCCGTTCGAGCACGACTTTGCGAACATCGTGAAGGGAGTGGTCGAGGACGACTCACACTTTGGCGTGTATGGTCAGCACAAGGTACACAAGGAGATTCGCCCGGTCACCCGTGCCGACTGGTCGGCCGTGCTACCGCAGCCAATCGCCAACGGCATCCGGCAGGGAGCACAGTGGTATTTTGAGGCGTTCAACTACTAACGAAAGGGGAAGCACAATGCCAGTTTATGAGCCGCGTCGGGTTCAACAGACGGAGGTCGAGCAAGCGGTCCAGCGTGTGCGTGCGTCCATGCACCGGGCCGTGAGGACGATGCAGCAGTGCGTACAGGTTGTGAATCGGCAGGTGACCCAACATGGCCGGGCGGCCCTGGCCACCATGATCCAATCACAGGGCGACGACCCGGCGGACCTGCTGACTGTTTACAACGCCGTCAAGGACGCCCTGGCGACGGTGACAGGCGAGGACCAGCCGGAGTTGCCGGCGTAGAGGCGCGCAAGGGGGACGAACAAGTTAAAAGGAGTCTTGCCATGAAACGAGCGCTGCCTGTGACGGTACTGGCGGCGGCGATGCTGGCCGCCGGATGCGGCGGTGTCCTGCCGGGGTTTCGATTCGCCCCGAACGAGGGGCAAAAGCAGTCGGCCCAAGCGACGGGCGATCTGGCGCAGATCGCGGCGTCGAGCGGGCTGCCACCCGGATCGGCCGCCGCCCGGCAGATGGCCGCCGGCGCCCGCACCTCGCGTTTTTACGTCGGCCCGCCGGACTCACCCGTCGATGTGGCGGACTTGGTGCCGCCGGCCGTGATAGGCGCGTGGCACGCTCGAGGGGCCAAGGCCGATGCCCACGCCCTCAGAAGCAAGGTTCTGGTCCGGACCAGCGACGTTACGAGCGAGGCGTTGGCGGATCTGGCCGCTTCGATGGAAGGCCAGGCCAAGATCGACGCCGACCAGGCTATCTACCGCGCTCAGTCAATCGTCGAGACCTCCAAGATGGGCGCCGAGATTGCCGACGCGATTCCCATACCCGGAGCGCCGCAGCTCTCGGCCGAGGAGGCCGAACGCTTGAGCCGTCTGGACAAGGCCCTGGAGAAGGTTCAGGCGACGGCTGCCGTTCAGGCCGCCCGGCGGCCCACGGTCGCCGAGGTGGCAGAGGCGACTGAGGGCCAGGTCCTCGACACTCTCGACCGTATCGGGCAGGGGTTGGAGGACTACGGCCTTCTGGGCCTGGTGCCGGGCGGCGCGGCGGTCTTCTACGCCGTGCGTAAGCGCAAGCAGGCGAAGGAAGCGCGAGCCGAGTCGGACCAGGCCCACGAAGGCGAGAAGACCGCACGGGCCGAGATGGCCCTGGCGCGGGATGGCGTCGAGGCCGCACGACGCGACGCCGATGCGGCCCGACGCGAGATCATCGCGGCGCGGCGAGAGGCGGCCGACACCGCCAAGGCCGCCATGGAGAAAGTCGCCGAGACGGCGACGGCGGCCGTGGCGAACGGGCCGACAACGACGACGTGAACCGGCCGTTTGTGTTCTTTTGCGGAGCGGGAGATGGCGACGGGCGGATTCGTCAACATGAAGTTCTCGATGTTCTCCGATAAGACCCCCGTTCTGCAGGCCGTAGACCGGGCCGAGAGGCAGGTCCTCGCGAAGGCCGGGGCGTTCGTGCGGCAGCGTGCCAAGAGCGCCGTGCGGCGGCGCAAGCGCGTCTCCCGGCCGGGCCAGGCACCGTCAAGTCATGCGGGACACCTGCGGCGGCTGATCTTCTTCGGCTACGACCGCGCGGCCTCCTCGGTTGTCATCGGGCCGCTCCTTTTCCGCTCGCGCTCCTCGCCAACCGTACCGGAACTCCTTGAGTTCGGCGGCGTGGTCACGCGCGAGCGCAAAGGCCGACGGCGGCGCACGATGGGCGCGCGGCGCACGATGCGCTATCGTCCCCGGCCGTTCATGGGACCGGCCCTTGAGGCCGAGGCGCCGAATTTCCCGTCTCTTTTCAAGGATTGCATAAGGTAGCCCCCGATGGAAATCGGGGGCACGGCCCCGTGTTGTTACAGGGGCCTAATCAAAAAGGCACGCTGACATGGCAGGCGCACGAGACGTCCGGGCGGGCAAGGCCTACGTCGAACTCTCGACGAAGGACAAGATGACGCGGGGCCTCGCTCGGGCCCAGGCCCGCTTGCAGGCGTTCGGAGCGGTCTGCCAGCGCATGGGCCGGAGCCTTTTCGCCGTGGGCGGCGGGGTCCTGGCCGCGTTGGGCGCTGCAAGCAAAGTGTTCGCCGACT
This sequence comes from uncultured Anaerolineales bacterium, assembly GCA_964539385.1. Classification (GTDB taxonomy): domain Bacteria; phylum Planctomycetota; class Phycisphaerae; order FEN-1346; family FEN-1346; genus JAUVZF01. Next base: position 4,669 of record CAZIJC010000218.1, read on the forward strand.
TTGAGAAGCAGATGGCGATGGTCTCCACCATGCTCGACCGGCCCGTCGCGCACATGGCCCGATTCAAGGAAGCCGTCCGCGACATGGCGGTCTCTTCGGGCCAATCGACCGAGACCATCGCCAAGGGACTCTACGACATCCTCTCGGCCAGCATCGCCCCGGAGAAGGCCCTGGGATTCCTTCGCGTGGCACTCCGTGCGGCGGAGGGCGGCATGACCGACGTGGCCACGGCCACAAAGGGCATGATCCGCATCCTGCGCGCCTACGACATGGACGCGGCGCAGGCGGCCGACATCAGCGACACGCTGTTCACGGTCGTCAAGAAGGGCGTCATCACCTACGAGGAGCTCGCCGAGCACATCGGGACGGTCGCGCCGAGCGCCCGGGCCGCGGGTCTGACGCTTCAACAACTCAGCGCCGCCATCGCAACCGTCGTGTCCGTCGAAGAGCCGGCCCGCGCCATGACCGCCCTGCGTCAAGCGATCTTTGAGGCCGCCGAGGAAGGAACCGATCTCCTGTCGTTCGTGCGTGAATTCAAGGACGCCGATCTTGCGAAGGTCATCGCCGCCGGCATTCCCAAGCGGGCCGCCCAGGGCGTGGTGATCCTCGCCAACAACCTGAAACTGCTCGATGAGAACCTCGCGGCGATGGCCGGCAGGGCCGGCGCCGGCGAAGAGGCCTACAAGAAGATGGCCGGCACCCTCACGAAGGCATTCAACCAGGCGAAGCAGGCTGTCGTTGTCGCGGCAGGGCGGATCGGCGAAGCCCTGGCGCCCGTCCTCAAGGATTGGCTCTCCGGCGCCAAAGAGGCGATTGAATCCTGGGCGGCGTGGATCCGCGAGAACCGCGAACTCGTCGCCCAGTACGCGAAACTTGCCCTCAAGATCGCCGCGTGGACGGCCGGCCTCGGCGCGGCCCTCATCGTCGTCGGCAAACTGGCCTTCGGCGTCAAGGGGCTCATCGGCGTCCTGATGATTCTGACAGCCCACCCCCTGGTCGCGGCGTTCGTCGGCGTGGCCGCCGTCATCGGGGGCATCTGCTATGCCCTCGACAAACTCACCGTCAAGGTGGCGACGCTGAATGACGCCGCCGGCAAACACCTGCGGACGCAGAACGAGCAGCGGGCCGCAGACCTTGCCCGAATGGATCGCCTGAAGCAGCTCGCCGACAAGCAGCGCCTCGACAACCACGAAATGGACGAGGCAACGGGCATCATCGACGAACTGGGGAAGCGCTACGGGGACCTCGGCGTTACGCTGGATCGAACCACCGGCCGGCTACATGGCGTGGCTGACGCCATGGGTGATGTCATTAAGGCGATGCGGGCCCATGCCGAGTTCAACATCCACGACAAAATCCGCGAACTCGAATCGAACTACGCCGATCTGCACGAACAACTTGAGGCCGAGCAAGTATGGATTTGGAACGTCCTCTCCGGCAGAGTGGATCGTGATACCGCTCGTCTGAACCGCCTCTGGGACAGGATCAAGGCCGCCAAGGCGGACCTTGAGGCCGTTCGTCGCGGCCAGCGCGGTGCCCTGACCGGCGGCGTGGAAGCCGAGGCCGCTATTCCGGCACTACCCGTTCCCGCCGGCGCTGCGCCGGCGGAGGAAGGGCCGGCCTGGTCGCGCGAGGTGATGGAGGAGCGGACGGGTCTTCGCATGGAGGCCGACGCCCGCGAGGCCGCCGACGAGGAGGCCAGGCGGCGACTTGAGGAGCAGAACCGTCTCAGACTCGCCGCCCTCAGTGAGGAAGAGCGCCTCAGGCACGAGATCGCGCGGGCAGAGATCGAGGCCACCAAGGAGGGCATCGACCTGCGCCTGGCGCTGCTTGCATTGGAGCGCCGGCAGGCGCTCGCGCAGGCTCCGGAAGGGGTGGATACCGCCCTCATCAAGCGGCTCTACGACGCCCGCCGGCAAGCCATCCTCGCGGGTGCCGAAACCGATAAGGTCGCCCGGCGCTTCCAGGTCCGCGGCCAGTTCGGCGGCCTCGGCGCCGAGCGGATCGGGGGCGGGAACACGGCCGAACGGATGGCCAGCGGGATCGAGGAGATCGTGAAGAACACAAAGCCCTTGCGCCAAGCGGGAACGCTGGTCTTCGGCTGACTCGTGCTTCGCAGCGAAGCGCTGCTTCGCAGAGTAGCAGGTGAGAGCAGGTGGCGATAACCGTCGAGGAAAAACCCGACAGCCGCGAATCCG
>CAZIJC010000219.1:0-6831 GCA_964539385.1 uncultured Anaerolineales bacterium
GTGCGGAGACCCACCGCGCAGAAAGATGCCCGGGCGCGCCCCGGCCTACATGGCCTCCGGCTTCTTACGAAACTGGAAGCAGAGCCGATAACCTGGGGACGGTACATGTTTTTCGCTTGCGTGGGGGGGACGTGGTTCGGTTTGGCGGGCGGGCCCGGCCTCACGGTCGACGAGTTTGCGCCGCTTCTGTAGCGCAACCGTCTCTGGCGTCGGGCGTCCTGCGCCCGTCATTTTGCCCCGACCATCGGCGTCCCTCTCGCGTATAAGTAAACGCGTGTGGAGCGAACACCCTTATGAAAGGCGAAGCCGATGCGGGCACACGCGCGTCTGCTGCTTTGGCTCTCCGTGGTTGTCGCGGCGGCCGCGGCGCCGGTGCGCGGCTTCGTCAGCGTCAGCGATTTCCCGTACACGGTCCAGCACGCCGACGTCATCGTCCGGGCCAAAATGATCCGATGGGACGAGATGCCCTGGCCGGAGGGGAGTGCCGAGGGGCTCTTCCTCAACAAGGAGAGCCGCAGGGCGATGACACGGGTCCAAGTCCTGGAGGTCCGGAAGGTCCTGGCTGGCCAGTGTCCCGACCGCATCTTCGTGACGCCGTTCTACGGTCATCCCGACTCCCTGGACCTGGAGCAGGATCAGGAGTGTTACCTGTGCCTGCGATGGTCGCAGCGGCTGCCGGGGGCCTACAAGGCCATGAACCTGGGCTTGACGGCCATGCCCGTGGAGGACGGGCGCGTCGTCCTGCCCAAGCACGTGCACTACCGCGAGGCCGAGGGCGCCGAACGCCTGCTGAAGGCCGAGTCGGTCGAGACGGCCGAGAAGGTCGAGGCGGCGCTGCGGTACTTTCGCGGCCCGGACCTGGAGGTCCGGCCGCTCAAGAACGCCTTCGCCTGCGACGAACCGCTCGCGCTGGAGGTAACGCTGACGAACACCACGTCCCGGCCGATGGTCCTGGCGTTGGACCGGGGCCGGGCGCTCCGCCGCCACTTCAGCCTCGGCCTGACGGATGGCCAGGGATGCTCCGTGCTGGTTAACCGGACTTTCATGATGCGCGAGGATATGATGGAGGATTCGGCCTTCGAGCACCTGCGGGCAACGGTCCGCCTGGCCGTTGGCGAATCGCTTCGGCGGACCCTCCGGTTCCCCCTCCCGCCGGCCCAGTTCGCCCTGTCCCCGCAGCGGGCGCAGACCGCCGTGCTGGTTTACCATTCCGGGAGACGCCCGGGCGCCTGGTGGGGCTGGCAGTTCGGGTGGTGCCCCGTCCGGCTGCGGGGCGCCGACCGCACGTGGACCGATACACTTGCCCAGCCGACCGACGGCCTGGCGGTCACCCTGCGCGTCGCGGGAGGCTGGAGACCGGCCCGCAGCACGGTCGGTACCCGGCGTGAGGTGTGGATGGAGGTCGAGATCGGGCGCCCGGACCCGGGGCTGCGCTCGCGCAGCCAAATGACGTGGGGGGGCGATGGTTACAGCACGCCGCAGGTCTCGCGGGCCGAGCGGGCCGCCCTGGCTGCCCATCTGGAGGTCCGCCTCGGCGACCGGGTCCTGGCCCGCCCCAAGCCGGCCCCCGGCGGCCTCGGGGCCCTCCTGGAACGCATCCGGCCTGGAAAGCGAAATCGCATCCGAGTCGAGCACTGGAACCTGGCGGAGGCCGTCGATTTCCCCGAGCCCGGCCTGTACCGCGTGCGGCTGGTGGTGCCCGACGGCGAGGCGTCGGCCCGGAGCAACGAGGTGCTGGTCCGGATTCTCCAGGCCGACGGCGACGCGGGCAAGGAGGCGCCGTGATGCCGGCTCGAGAACTCCTCATGCGGCTGGCGCTGGCGCTGCTGGTGGCAGGCGTGGGCCTGCCGACCGCCGCGGCGGGGCTGAAGAGGATCCCGTGGGACCCGTTTCAGAAGGCCGAGACCGTCGTCCGCGCCACCGCCGGCCAGACCGAGTCCGTGCGGGTCCGGCCCGTGGACGGCGGGTCGCCCAGGCCGGTCAACGTCACGACCTTCCGGGTGGACAGGGTGCTGGCCGGCTCGTGTCCGGAGCGCGTGCAGGTTCGCCCGGGCAAGCATCCCGGCTACCGCGCGGGGACGGCGTATTTCCTTTGCCTGGTCGGCTCGGCGTACGAGGGCGTCTGGGAAGGGGCGTACGAGGGCCTGGCATCCATCCGCATTGCGGACGGCCGGTGCGTCATGCCCGAGTTGTACTGGATTCAGGAGAAGGATCGGCCGCATTTCGGCGACTTCTCGGTCGAGGCGGTGGAGCGGGCGGTCTGCCGGTTCCGCGGGCCGGCGATGACGGTTCGCCCGCTTCAGGACGCCTTCCGGTGCGACGAGCCACTCGGTTTCGCGGTCACCCTCACCAACCCGTGGCCCGAGCCGATGACGCTTGTCCTGGCCAGGCGCGAGGGCGTCCCCTTCTATGCCGGCCTCCGGCTCGTTGACGCCCGTGGCTTCAGCGTGCTGACGGACTCCTGGCATTCGCTGCGGCATGAGCCAGGGCGTCCCCCGCGTGGGGAGCTGGCCGACACGAAAGTCACACTGGCGCCCGGCGAGTCGGTGACGCGAGAGGTCCGGTTCGTCGTTCCCCTTGGGGAGTTCCGGCAGGGCCCGGCACGGGCGCGGACGGCGATCGTGTGTTACTACGGCTCGGGGGACGGGCAGGGCCGCCAGTACGGCCGGTGCCCGGTTCGCCTGAGGTGCCCGTACCGCCGCTGGGCCGGGGAACTGGCCAGGTCCGCCACCGCCTGGGCCGTCCGCCTCGGCAGCCCGTACTGGGATCGCGATGCCCGCCGGACCGTGGCGAACCGCGACGACGTGCCCGTGTACGTCGTCCTGCTGCGCGGCTGGGTGCACCGGCCGGGCGGGGCGAGGCGGCACACTTCGGGCAGCGACTGGCGAACGTTTGGCGACAACGCCGACCGGGCGACGTTGGCGGCGTGTTTCCGCGTGACGCGCGGCGACAAGACGGTCGAGGGGCCGACGCCGCAGACCGACCGCGTGCGGACGCTGCTGGACGGCCTCGACCCGGAGGCCCGGCGACCCGTGATCCAGGACATCAACCTGGCCCGGTATTTTGATTTCTCGGAGCCCGGCCTGTATCGCGTCCGCCTCGTGCTGCCGTGCGAAGGCGGGCCGAGCCAGAGCCGGGCCCTGCGCGTGTACGTGCCGGCGGCGACGGCCGGGGCCGGCGGCGGGTAACCTGGCGTGGCCATGCGTCGCCCGGTCCAACGGAACCCCCACGAAGGTGATGCCATGAGAGGGTTTGCGCTTGGTCTGGCGGCGGGCGGGTACACTTCCGGCATGGCTCGCGCCATTGGCGACACACACCTTATCTCCCGTTCAAAGCCGTTGCCGCTATACCCGCCATAGCCTTGGCGAAGGCGGGTTACCCGGATTCAGGCCGTTCTCTGCGTTCCGCTCCCTTGCGGTCGCGGCTCGGAACGGGCCGTTGCGGTTGGCCGTTTGCCGTTACCCAATCTGTCGCCGTTCTCAGCGTTCTCAGCGGTTAGCGCCGTTGCCGTTTGCCGTTCGTTCCGCACTCCGCATTACGAATTCCGCATTCCAATAGGCTGTTCCTGTTCGCCATTCATTTCCCGACGTTCCTGCATGTCCTCCCCCTTGACGCGCATGCCATCCGAAATTACTGTATACCCCTCGACAGGGAAGGAACGATCTGAGGTCACGCGCCCTGGCCGACTTGGGCATTGCCTCCCCAGAACCGCCCGGCCCGAAGCCGAAGAGGCGGAGGAGTTAAGTAGTGTGTCCCCGGAACTACGGAACTCGGCTAGGAGAATGTCATGGTCACTGCTGTATACTACCCGCACACGACTATCCGGAGCCGAAATCTCGTCAAGACAGCACTCCTGCTGTGGGATTCCATCGAGTGTATTGTTCCGACACGCGATTGCCAGATTGAGAAGCCCTTCAAAGAGAAAACCTACAACGAAGCCCTTGAACTGATTGCGAGACCATATGTTCCCCAGGACGACGAACGGACTCTTGCCCATCGTGATGTTGCGGATTTCCTCAGCGAAGAGGGATCCCGTTTCTTCCTAGGGACGGCCTTGCGCGGACACCACCGCGGTCATTACCTGATGCATCCCGAAAAATTTCTGCGGCAGACTTGGCGAATCCTAGAACACGACAGTCTTGCACGCTGGGATGCAATGTCGTCCGACTATGGCGTGCCACCGGCATTGGGGCTACTGATGATGTCCTCCCTCGCTGATGCCTGCGCAGGCAGCCAGAAACAGAAGGTGACCGATCGTGTGCATGCCTACTCCCTTCTGGAAAGGGCCAGAGCGACCTTGCTGGGCGCACCGTTTGTGGAAGGTCTCGACGCTAGCCAAGTAGCGCCAGAACTGGACAGGTTGGTGACTCTGTCACTCAATGTGCTTGATGCCAGGAAGATCCCGATCAGGAAGCTCCTTGCGTTTCGCAAGAGAGAGGCAAGGGGCAAGTCGTCTGACTACAGAAGAATGCGTCTTGGCTACCTGAATGCGTTGCGCAAGTATGTGGGCCACATGGTCAAGAAGGCGAGATCGAAGGGGGACGTGAGGGAGATCGAGCGCCAATTCAGAGCAGACATGCGCGATGACCTCCTGGCGCTCAAACACGAGCTGAATCTGGCTAGCATGCAAGCTCTTTTCTCAAAGGAAATGGCCCTCACTGCACTGGTTGTCGGCGGCGCGCTTGTCCAGCCCATTTCGGACCTCACCAGCCTCGCGACGGCCTTGCAAGGCATCGGAATCATCCCCTTGGTCAAGACACTACTCAAGCACAGGGAGAAGCGCCGCAAGTCGCTCCTGAAACACAACATCTCGTGGCTCTACTTGACTCAAGAAAGAGCCCTCAGTAGGCGATGAAGCCCGCACCGGCTTGTGAGGACAGGATGAGAGAAAAGGAGAAAAGGGGACATTCTGCTTTTTTGATCGTGACTGAGCCCGGAATCGGCGCTGCGGCCCTGTGGCCTTCGGCCGAAGGATCCAGAAAAGTAGAATGTCCCCCTTTTCTGTCCCCCTTTTCCCCAGGATGATGGTGGTATGATGGCGGTGGTCAAGAAGACCAGCGCCAATGTGCAGGTTGGCGCCGCGATGGGAGGCGCCTTTGGCCTAGACCCCTCCGGCGAGGATTACAACCTGATGGCAGGGCCCGGAGTGATAAGCCCTGGTAGCGATTCGGAGGCGTTTCTAAGGGGCTATCAAGGCACGCTGGTAAATTAATGAGGTTATACCCCTGCGGTGATACGGAGGAGAACAGGCTATGCGTAACCTCATCACCGTGATCGTTATCACGTGGGCTGTCGGATTCACGTCGGCCGCGTTGGGTCAAGGTGTTGACATGAAGCGCTTCAACGAGGAGGGACAGGTTCGTCTACAGCGGCTCCTTGAGCGGTTTAACAACCCCGTATCGCTCGAGGCCGACATCGGGGCCTACATGGATTTTGTGGAAGAGGGCACCCAGCCCTTTTTCGATCTCCTGACCCGCCATTACAGCCGCGAAGCCATCTTCGACGAGATGGTGCGACAGGCGAGAGCCCGGAAGTCCGACCGCCTCCTCGGTCTCGTGCTTGTCGTCGCCTCGCATGCGAAAAACGAGAGCGTCAAGCAACTGGCAGTCGGTGGCTTGACGGCACAAGAGACCTACCGCCAGTATGCCTGCCGGTGGTGCTGGAAAAACAAGGACCGCCTGTCCCCGGAGGAACACCAGCGGGCGGTCAAGGCGTATCGGGCGGCGTTCTTCGAATCCAAGGGCGAGCAGTGTTACCCGCAGATGCTGGAATGCGCCCGCGAGGAGGACGTTCCGGCCATCAAGACGCTCTACAGCACGGTTTGCCGCCGCAAGGCCCTCATGACTGAATCCGGCGAAGGCAGTATCTATACATGTCATGGAGCCTTTTCCTCAATGCGCACGACTCGGGCCGAAATCCTGCTGCTTCTGGCCAACCTGGGTGAGCCCGAGGCGGTCCAGGAAATCCGCACCTCCATCGCCCAGGACAAGGACGTTCAGCGGCGCGCGTGGGGAATTCTCCTGGCGGTGCGGTGGCGCCACAACAAGAGCGTCATGCCGCTTATTGTCAAAACCCTGGACGACAAGCGGCAGGTGCCGGAACGCGTCGGTTTCGGAGCCGACCCGGAAGTGCATTCCTCCCGCGCCTTCCGAACGCTATACACGCGTGTGTGCGACGTGGCCGTGCGGGCGATTCACCAGATCGATCCCCCGACCCCCCCCTGGCCTTTTTTCAAAGTGCTTGCCATCAAGCACTGGCGGGTATGGCCTGCCTTCGCGGACACGTCCTTCGACTTCAAGCAGGAACTCAGCAAGGGATGGGAATTGCTCAACGAGCACACGACCGTCAAAGTGGTCAACCGCCGGGTGATTCTAGGCTTCACGGACGACCAGATTGAATACGCCCGCCGGTACGCGGCTCGGCGGAAGCGCTCGTAGGTTCCGGGGCGGCCCTTCTTGGCACGCCTGGCTGACTCGGCCGGCCTGCTTAGCGCCACTTGCGCCGTGAGCATCAGGGGGGGACAGGATGCGGTTTTCTCTTAACGGCGTCGGTTGGGGCCGGTAGGTTGGCGGCATGGCTCGCGCCATGGGTGACACCCACCTTCTCTCCCGTTCAAAGCCGTTGCCGCTTGCCTTTACCCCGTAACCGCCGTTCTTTGTGCCTTGGCGGCTTTGCGTGAGGCCGCTTTGTCGTTTGCCGTTATCCCGATTGACGCCGTTCTCCGCGTTCCGCTCCCTTGCGGTCGCGGCTCGGCAGCGGGCCGTTGCCGTTAGCCGTTGGCATTTAGCATTTCTCATTCGGCATTCGGCCTTGCAACTACGCGCTCCCCTT
>CAZIJC010000220.1:0-6818 GCA_964539385.1 uncultured Anaerolineales bacterium
CGACGTGACGGCCGATAAGGTCGAGTTCGACGATGAGGGCAACCCGATTGGCACCGTCGAGATTCCCGCCGAGAACTTCACGGTCTCCGCCACCGCCCCGAAGGAGATGACCATCACCTTCGCCGACTCCTGGCAGCAGACGGTCGATACGTGGGTCAGGATCACGCTCGCCGACGCGATCACCGATCTCGACAGCAACCTGCTGGACGGCGAGCCGAAGGGCAACTCGAGCGGCCTGGGATACATCTACGACGCCGGCCTGGACCTTCCGAGCGGCAACGGCGCGGCCGGCGGCGATGCCGTGTTCTTCGTCGGCAGCCTGCGTGGAGATTTGCGCGGCTTCGGGCCGGAGCCGGAGAACGACCCGCCGAACGGGACGATCGACTCGTGGGACATCGGCGGTTTCACGCAGAAGTTCCAGGAGAGGGATCTCGATGCCGATTTCCGCGGCTTCGGGCCGGAGCCGGAGAACGACCCGCCGAACGGCGACGTGGACTCGTGGGACATCGGCGGTTTCACGTCGCGCTACTCGACGGCGCTGGCAACCGGCGCCCACCTTGGAAACCTTCCGACCTCGATCGGCGGCGGCATGGCCGCCGGCGCCCCGTCTCCGCTGCCGCCCCTGGCGGCCGCAGGCGAACTGTCCACGGCCGCGCCCCAAGATGCGGCGGCCGGCGAGGACGAGGCGCTGCCGTCCCTCGACAGCGAGATGCCCGCTGACCCGGCCTCGGCCGGCGGCCGCGCGGCGGCCTTCGGGCCGGACCCCGTGACGGCCCTGAGCGTGGTAAGCGATACCGGGATCGGCGCCCCGGCGGCGCCGCCACCGGTGTACGCGGTCGCCGCCGCCGCAGACCCGGTCTTCGCCGCCGACGGCGATGTGGACCCGCTGACCGCGGCGGCGCTGGAGATTGCGTTGGGGCATAGCCTGACATAAAGCACACGTCGCGTGCCGCCCAGGGGTGAGGTCCGGCGGCGTGATGGAGAACGGCGACATGGCTGGAAAAGACACGGATTCGAGGCCGTCGGGCCGGCGCGCCCACGCCGCACTGTTCGAGCCGATGGAGCCGCGCCTGCTCCTGGACAGCGTCATCATCAACGAGATTCACTACGACCCGGACATCAAAACCAACTTGGCGGAATTCGTCGAACTTTATAACACCACCGGCACGGACATCAACATCTCCCACTGGACCTTATCGGAAGGCATCGACTACGAGTTCCCGGAAACGACTGTCCTGCCCGCCGGCGGGTACGTCGTCGTGGCCCAGGACCCGCCGACGGTGCTCTCGAAGTTCGGCGTCACGGCGTTCGGGCCGTTCGTCGGCAAACTCGACAACGACGGCGAACAAATCGTGCTCCGCGACGAGGCCGGCGTCACGGTCGATGAGGTGGACTACGGCGCCGGCTTCCCCTGGCCCACCGTCGGCGAGGCGCCGGGCTACTCCATCGAACTGATCAACCCCGCGCTCGACAACGATCTGGCGGGCAGTTGGCGGGCCGCGGCTTCGGGCGGTTTCAGCCCCGAAACGCTCATACCCGACGGGGCCGACTGGATGTACTTCAAGGGCATCACGGAACCGTCCGCGCAGCAGGGCCAGTGGCGCGAGATCGGGTTCGACGAAACGGGCTGGAACCCCGGCACCCTGGCCATCGGGTACAGCAGCCAGTCGCAGGAACAGGACTTCATCGAGACGAACCTCACGGACATGAGAGACGGGTACACCACCGTCTATCTCCGCAAGGAGTTCACCGTAGCCAACCCGGCGGCCGTGACGGCGCTTGAGTTGCACACGCAGTACGACGACGGCATCAACGTGTGGATCAACGGCACGCACGTCCGCGGCCTGAACGTGCCCGGCCCGGAGTTGCCGTACGATGGCAAAGCCAGCAAGGCAATCGAGAACAGGGAATTCGTCATCAATTCCCTGATCTATCCCGACCCGAGTTCCTATCTCGAGGCGGGTACCAACGTGATGGCGGTGCAACTGCTGAACGCCTCGCTCGGCAGGAGCAGCGACGCGTTCTTCGACGCCCTTCTCCGCACGGCATGGGCGGGCGACGACAGCGCGACGCCGGGCAGGCAGAACTCCGTCTACGCCGACAACGCCGCGCCCCACATGCGACAGGTGGAACACACGCCCAACCAGCCGACCGCCGGCGAGGACGTGGCCGTCACCATCAAGGTCACCGACCCCGACGGCGTCGCCGGCGTCACGCTCGACTACCAGACCGTCGAGCCGGGCGACTACATCAGCATCGAAGACGCCCGCTACAACAATCCCGCCTACTGGACCACGTCCCTCCCCATGGTTGACGACGGCACGGGCGGCGACCAGACCGCGGGCGACAACGTCTACACGGTGGTGATTCCGGCGTCCGTCCAGACCAACCGCCGCCTCGTCCGGTACCGCATCACCGCCACCGACATGCTGGGGGCCTCGATCACCGCCCCGTACCCCGAGGACCCGCAGCCCAACTTCGCCTACTACGCATGCGACGGCGTGCCCTCCTGGACCGGCTCGGCACAGCCCGGCGGCCCACAGGTCGAATACTCCAGCGACCTGCTCGACAGTCTGCCCACCTACACGCTCATCACCCAACGCCAGGACCACCTGAACGCCATGCACGTCCCCTACCGGCCGGGCGAGGCCGACCAGCAGAACCCCACCACGAGTGCCTACGGCGGCGCCGATTACAAGTGGCACGGCGCGCTGGTCTACGACGGCGTGGTGTACGACCACATCCGGTACCGCGCGCGCGGCGGGGTCTGGCGGTACGCGATGGGCAAGAACATGTGGAAGTTCGACTTCAACCGCAACCACTGGTTCCAGGCCCGCGACGACTACGGTGAGAAGTACGACGTGAAGTGGGACAAACTGAACTTCTCGGCCCTTATCCAGCAGGGCAACTTCGGCCAGCGCGGCGAGCAGGGCTTGTTCGAATGGGCCGGTTTCAAACTCCACAACCTGGCCGGCAACGCCGCACCCAACTGCAACTTCCTCCACTTCCGCATCGTCGAAGACGCCGACGAGGGCGGCCCCGACCAGTTCAGCACCGATTTCCGCGGCCTCTACATGACCATCGAGCAGCCCGACGGACGCCTCCTCGAAGAACACGACCTGCCCGACGGCAACTTCTACAAAATGGAAGGCGGCACCGGTACCCTCAACAACCAGGGACCCACACAGCCGACCGACAAATCCGACCTCAACGCCTTCATGACCGGCTACAGGAACAGCCCCGACGCCGCCTGGTGCGAGGCCAACCTCGACCTCGCCGACTACTACTCCTTCCGCGCCATCGCCATGGCCATCCACGACTACGATATGCACGCGGGCAAGAACTACTTCTACTACAACAACCCCGAGACCGAACTCTGGTCCGTCCACAACTGGGACATCGACCTGTGCTGGAGCACCACGTACAACGGCGGCGGCGGACAGGGCCCCCTCTACGACGACAACCCCTACGTCCACCTGCTGGACATCCCCCAACTCAGGATCGCCTACAACAGCCGCATGCGCGAGATCCGCGATCTCCTGTTTAACCCGGAGCAGACCGGAATCCTTCTCGACGAGTGCGCCCAGTTCATCTACACGCCGGGCCAGCCCTCCTTCGCGGACGCCGATGCCGCCATGTGGGACTACAACCCCATCCTCACCTCCAGTTACGTCAACTTGTCCAAGGCCAGCCACGGCCGCTTCTACGGAAATGCCGTCACGCCGCCTGGTGACTTCGCCGGCATGGTCGAACGCGAAAAGCAGTACGTTGCCTCACGCATGAACTCGATGGACCCGAAGATCCCCTACGACGACGGCCTGGCGCCCTACACGCCGACCATCACCTACACCGGCCTGGGCGGATACCCGGGCGACCAGTTGACCTTCCAGACCTCGGCCTATAGCAGCGGGTACGCTTCCTTCGGCGCCATGCAGTGGCGCATCGCCGAGGTTACCATCCCCGGCACCCCCGAGTTCGACCCCGCCAAGCCACGCAAGTACGAGATCCAGGCCGACTGGCAAAGCGACGAGATCACCTCCTTCAACGCCAGCGCCGCCATCCCAAAGGACGTCGTCAAGGACGGACACCGGTACCGCGTCCGCGTGCGGATGCGCGACACCGACGGCCACTACAGCCACTGGTCCGAGCCGGTCGAGTTCGTCGCCGGGCCGGCCATGGGCAGCCCCGTCCCCTTGCGCATCACCGAGATCATGTACAACCCGGCCGAGCCCGACGCGACCCCCGGCCACCCCGAGCAGCCCTACACCAATAACGAGGACTTCGAGTACCTGGAACTCAAGAACATCGGCGCGCAGGCGATGGACCTGGCGGGCATCCAGTTCACCGAGGGCGTTCACTTCACCTTCGGTGCCACGACGCTGGAGCCGGGCGAGTACGTCCTGGTGGTCAAGAACACCGCCGCCTTCAACGCCCGCTACGATCCCACCGGCGCGATCGGCTATTCTGTCGCCGGCGAGTTCGACGACGACACCAACCTCGGCAACGACGGCGACGATCTGATCCTCAAAGACCCGCTCGGTTTCACCATCCACGATTTTCAGTACAGCGATGGCTGGTTCCCCCACACCGACGGCGAAGGGTTCTCGCTCATCGTCCGCGACGCGACACAGGACGTCGACCTCTGGGACGCCAAGGACGGATGGCACGCCAGTTGGGCCTCCCACGGCAACCCCGGCCAGGCCGACCCGAGTCCCGCGGGCCCCGCCGACGTGGTCATCAACGAGGCCCTGGCGCACTCCAACGGCGGCGTCGAGGATTGGGTTGAACTCAAAAACATGACCACCGACCGCACCATCGACATCACCGGTTGGTTCCTCAGCGACGATCCGGACAACCTGCTCAAGTACAAGATCGGCGCCGCGGCGCCCGTCAGCATCGACGACGGCGGCTTCGTGGTGTTCACCGAGGCGGCCAACTTCGGCGACACCGCCGCCGACCCCGGCCGCCTCGTGCCGTTCGCCTTCAGCGAATTCGGCGACGTCGTCGGCGACGCCTTGTACCTGACCTCCTCGCCCGACGGCATCCACGCGGGAGGCTACCGCGAGGACGAGTTCTTCGGACCCTCGCTCGGCGACGTCTCCTTCGGCCGCTACGAGAAGCCCTCCGGCGGAAAGGACTTCGTCCCGATGGTCTCCCGTACCATGGGCGGGCCCAACTCCGCACCCGTCATCCCCGACGTCGTCATCAACGAGATTATGTACCACCCCGACACGGGCGGCCTGGAGTTCATCGAACTGGCGAACCGCACGGGCACGGATGTGCCGCTTCACGATTCCGAGAGCCCCGCTAATCCCTGGAAGTTCACCGACGGCGTCACCTACACCTTCCCGGCCGGCGCCTACGTGCCGGCGGGCGGTTACGCCCTGGTCATCGGCGTCGACCGGCCCACGTTCGAGTCGGTCTACGGGCCGGTGCCCGGTGGCGTGAACGTGTACGGACCGTGGGACGGGGCGCTCGCCGACGAGGGCGAACGCCTCAGGCTCTCCTTCCCCGGCGAGCCGGAGTGGACGGACCCGCCGCCGGGCGAGTCGCCGGGGTACGTACCCTACGTCCTGGCCGAGAAGATCACCTACAACGACAAGGCCCCCTGGCCCACCACGCCCGACGGCGACGGACCGTCGCTCGAACGCATCGACCCGGACGCCTACGGCAACGACGTCGCCAACTGGGCGGCGAGCCCACTGGCGGGCGGAACCCCCGGATGGGCAAACGGGGCCGCACCACCCAACGTCACCGTCAACATTGAGGCCACCGACCCGGACGCCGCCGAGCAGGCACGCAATCCCGGCACGTTCACCGTCACCCGCACCGGCGGCACGGCCAATCCGCTTATCGTCTATTACAGCACGAGCGGCACGGCGGTCGGCGCCGACTACGAGCCGGCCCTGCCGGGCTGGGTTGAAATCCCGGCAGGCCTGGCATCCGCCGCCATCCAGATCACACCCCTCGACGACACCGACGCCGAGCCGAACGAGACGCTCGTCATGACGCTCGCTGCCGACCAGGCCTACCTCGTCGGCGCCGCCGGCGCAACCGTCACCATCGAAGACAACGACGGCAGCACGCCGGACGTCGCCGTCCACATGGTCGCCACCAAACCCAGCGCCGCCGAGCAGGACGCCGTCCCCGGCGAGTTCACCATCTACCGCGTCGGCGACACCCCCGGCCCGCTCACCGTGTACTACACGGTGGGCGGCACGGCCGGCGAGGCCGATTACACCGAGACGCTCTCGGGCCAGGTCGTCATCCAACCGACCGAAGACGACGTGTCCTTCGCCGTGACGCCCGTGGACGACACCGACCTCGAGCCCAACGAAACGATCCAGCTGACCATCACGGCCAACCCGTCGTACCTCGTCGGCACGTCGGCCGCCGCCGTCACCATTGCCGACAACGACGACCTGCCGCCCGTCGTCACGGAGGTCGTCCTGAACCCCGACGACGACCGCACCGTCCGCGGCGTGAGCGGGATCGACCCCAGCGCCCTGGGCGTCGAGACGGTCAGGGTCACCTTCAACGAGGAGGTGGTGTTCGCGGCCGGCGACGTGACGGCCGATAAGGTCGAGTTCGACGATGAGGGCAACCCGATTGGCACCGTCGAGATTCCCGCCGAGAACTTCACGGTCTCCGCCACCGCCCCGAAGGAGATGACCATCACCTTCGCCGACTCCTGGCAGCAGACGGTCGATACGTGGGTCAGGATCACGCTCGCCGACGCGATCACCGATCTCGACAGCAACCTGCTGGACGGCGAGCCGAAGGGCAACTCGAGCGGCCTGGGATACATCTACGACGCC
>CAZIJC010000221.1:0-6762 GCA_964539385.1 uncultured Anaerolineales bacterium
GCCGCACAGGGCGTCAACTTCCGCCAGGCCGTCTCGAACATGCCCGTCTGCTCGGCACACCGGGCGTCGCTCCTGACGGGCAAGTACCCCACCACCACCGGCATGGTCATCAACGAGTTGCGTATGCGGACCGACCACGAGTGCGTCGGACACGTCCTGTCGCACGCCGGCTACCAGACCGGTTACATCGGCAAGTGGCACCTGTACGCGAACCAGTTGGGCCGTCACGAGGACCCGAAAAACAGTTTCGTGCCGCCGGGGCCCAACCGGCTCGGCTTCGACGGGTACTGGGCCGCCTACAACTTCCACCACCGATACTACAACGCGTACTACCACACGGACTCGCCGGAGAAAATCTCCTACGGCGAGGGCGTCTACGAGCCCGACGCGCAGACGGACATGGCCATCGGGTTTCTGGAGAAGGCGGCCAAGGCCGACAAGCCGTTCGCGCTGGTCCTCTCCTACGGCACGCCGCACGACCCGTGGGCGCCGAGCAACGTCCCGCCGAAGTACCGCGAGATGTTCCAGGACGTCGCGTTTCCGAACCCGCCCAACTACAAGCCCGAGAACGACCCCTACGCCGACGGCTGGGGCCGCATGAATCCCAACCAGCGAAAGAGCCTGCCCTCATGGCGGCGGCACTACTACGCGATGACGGCCAACCTCGACTGGAACATCGGCCGCCTCCTCGCCGCCGTCCGGAAGGCACATCTTGGCGACAACACGATCCTCGCCTTCTCGTCCGACCACGGCGAGATGTTCGGCGCCCAGGGCCGGCGGGCCAAGAACACCTTCTACGAGGAAGCCGCACGCGTGCCGCTGCTCGTGCGGTGGCCGGGCAGGATCCCCGCGGGAGAAGTCTCCGACGCATGTATCTCGACCGTGGACATCATGCCCACGCTGCTGTCGCTGGCGGGCCTGGGCGTCCCGAAAGACGCCGAGGGCATGGACCTGGCGCACTGCGCCCTCGGCAAGAAGGGCGCCGAGCCCGACGCCGCCTTCCTCCAGAACACCGGGGCGTGCGCCGCCTGGGAGGACGGCCACGAGTGGCGGGCGCTCCGCGACAAACGCTACACCTACGCCATCTATCGCCGCGACAGGTCGGAACTGCTGTTCGACAACGTCGCCGACCCCTACCAGATGAGCAACCTGGCCGGCGACCCCGCCCACAAAGCCACGATGGACCGGTTCCGCGACATGCTCGCCGCCAAAATGAAATCCCTGAACGACACGTTCGAGACGTGCACGTGGTACCGCGACAACTGGACCCGCGACCGCATCATTCTCCGCGGCGCCAAGGCGTAGGCGACGGCATGGGCGTCAGCGCGTGAGTGGCTCAGCGGCGCCGGGCCGACTAACACGCGCTCGCCTGCGGCTCGCGGCTACTGAGCCAAGCAAAACTAATGTCCTCCCGAGCGCGAACCGCGGAAGGCCGGAAAACTGCCGAATTGGCAGGGAATCGGGCCCTTTGCGACCTTCGGTTGTCAATCTTCATAGGACATTACTAATACTGGACTCAGTAAAAGAGCGCGGGGTAGTTCAACGGCGCGCCGTAACGTTCGACTTGGCCATTTTAGCCGCGACCCGAAGGGGAGCGCGTTCACACACAACGCACACCGACAACACAGGCTTGCCATGGTCCTCGGCACACACCTCATCCTGACGGCTTACGGTTTCTGGCTGCCGAACGACCCGCGTGGTTCGTGGTCGGATTTCGTGGGTTGTTGGGAACTGGCGTGCTTCGGGCGGGCGACGAGGGTCCACACGCGCCGGTCGCTTGCCGCCGAGCCGCACGACCGCTCCTCGCGACTGGCCGCGAAGCGAGCCTTGAAGTATCCGCCGGTCCGTTTCACCGGCCGCCAGGCCCGCGCCATCGGTCGCGGATTTGCATCCTACGTGGCCAAAGCGCGAGCCACGGTCCGGGCCTGTTCGATCCTTCCGGAGCACGCACACCTGGTTACCGGGCGGCACCGTCTTGGTGCAGACCGGCTTGCCAACCAGTTGAAGGGGGCCGGCACCCGGCGGCTCGCCCGGGAAGGCATCCATCCGATGGCCGCATGCCGAACCCCCAGCGGGCGGGTGCCCACGCCATGGGCACGCGGACAATGGGCGGTGTTCCTGAACACGGCCGCCGCGGTCCGCCGGGCGATTCGATACGTCGAGAACAACCCCACCAAAGAAGGCTTGCCCCCGCAAAGATGGTCGTTTGTGACGCCGTGCGACGGATAACGCGCTCGCCTTCGGGTCGCGGCTAAAACGGCGCGGGGTAGTTCGACGGCGCGCCGTAACGTTCGACCTGGCCATTTTAGCCGCGACCCGAAGGGGAGCGCGCTCACTCGATCAGGATGATGTCGCTCAGGTCGAGGTCCACTTTGAAGGTCACCTCGTTGGCGCCGGCGGCCGCGAACTCAAGCGGCCCGCTCTCAACCGAGCGGACGCGCTTGACCGGACCGGCGGCGCGCACCTTCACTTCGAGGCTCTCGATCCTCTCGTACGTGAAGTTCGCCAGAACGAGGGCCGTCCCGGCTTCGGCATCGTAGATGCCGACTTCGACCACGGGATGTGAAAGTTCGACCAGCCTCGGCGCCTTCCGCCGCCGCGCCAGGTCCGTGATGAAGGCCCGCTGCGCCTCGGGCCACCTCTCGGCCAGGCGGTCCGGGACGAACCGCGCGTCCTTGGCGTACGCGATGCCCGGACACGCCCCGACGTAAAGCGCCTGCCCCTTGCCGAACGCGTGCCGGACCACGGCCGGCGACCCGTCCCGGAACGTGCCGACGACCCGCCCGGACTCCGGCCGGAAACGGACCTTTGCCCCGATCGCGCCGAAGGCGGCGCCGTCTGCGCCGCTGAGGCGAACCTGGTCCACGTACGGTAGGGCGTTAAGGGCCCCGCGAACGTGATACCGCCCCGGCTGGATGGTTGTTTCGACCTTCGGCCGGATGCCGAAGACGTCCACGAGGTCCGAGGCCGGCTCGCCGAACTCATTGCGGCTGCCGGCCGCACACGACCCGTATAGATAGCCGCCGGCTTCCACCCATCGCCGAATCGCCCTGGCCGCCGCCGCCTTGATGCAGGGGTCCGTGACGTAAAGACAGTCGTAGTCGCTCAGCCGTCCCGCTTCGACATCCTCCTCGGCAAGCATATCCACAAGATATTGGCCGTGGACGAGCGCCAGGTACGTCGCCCGGCGCTCCAGCATGTGGACGTAACCGAACGGCTGCCACAGGTCGGCCGAGACGCTGTAGAGAAGCGCCAGGCGCGTCTTTCGCGTCGTGCCGGGTGCGATGATGGGCTCGGCGGCGGCGAGATGGCGGGCGACGGCCGCCACGCCGTCGTAGGCGCTGCGGAGGTCGGACCAGTAGTTCTCGGTGCTCGTGGCGGTAGGCCCGTAGGTCCAGTAGAAGAAGTGCTTGGCGCCCTGGCACAGGGCCGACGCGGTCTTGAGGCGCAGGTTCGTCTCGTCGCTCGGCGTGATCCAGGCGATGATGGGAAGCGTCGCGCGGCTGCCGCTCCGGAAGATGGCGGCCTGAAAACCCATCAGTTGGAACCCTTCCCACGTCGAGTTCGGGCCGTACATGAACTGGAGGCCCATCCAGTCCTCGATTCCAATAAGGTCGACCGCCCGCGTGCGCGCCAGGTCGAACCAGTCGGCGGCCAGCGGGTACCCGCCCCAGCAGGCATTGGGCGTCATGCCCATGCCGAGGCCCGACCCGCCGAAGTACGGGTGGTCGGCCACCAGCGTCGAGGCGAGCGTCCCGTCGCCGAACCGGCGGTGAAGGGCCTCGGTGTGCCACTTCAGCCGCTCCGTCATGGCCGCCTGACGGAAGCGCGACGTGTAGTAGAACACGCGGCGGGCAGCGGGCTCGTCCGCTTTCATCCGGGGCCGCAGGTCTTCCGGCGTCTCGATGGGCACGACGTCGGCCAGGCGCGACGCGCCGAGCGTCTGCGGCGGGACCTTCCGCCGCGCGAGCCACGCGGCAAAGTGCGCGAGCGCCTGTGGGTCGTTGCCGATGGGCGGGCGGCAGACCACTTCGTCGGAGAAACCGAAGGGCACGCCCGCCGCCGGCTTCTCTTTGGAACGCGAGGCGTGCCCCTTTATCAGTTCGTCGATCGCCTCGCGCGTCGCCCCGGGGCCGAACGCCACGCGATGCGTATGGCCCGGGACGCGGAAGTCGAACGCCTGGCGGACCTCCGGCGACTGGTTGCCGACCACGTTGAAACCGAGCAGCCGCAGGACCTCGGCTTCCTTGAGGTTGAGTTGGGGCCGCTGCGGGCTCCAGAAACTCGTCTGGACGATGAGCCGTTTCGGCGCCGTCCGTTTGCCGCCCGTCGCCTCGCGGGCCCACCGGAGGCGGCGCTCGGTCATTTGACTTGCCGTCTCCAGGTGCGCGGCGTCGCGCTGGGGGTCGGGCGAGACGAGAAAACTCGTGAGCGACCCCGCGTAAGCCTCCTCGAACCGTTTGACGACGGCCTTGTCGTTCGGAGCGGTGGCGATCTCGATGACCACGCGGCGCCGGTCGGCCGCCGGGGCGGTGACGAAGTCGGCCGTCACGTTGGGCAACTCCGCGACACCGCCCGAACGGTTCAACCGGCCGTGCAGCCGGTCGCCGGCATGGCGCCCGAGGTCGAACCACGGCGTGACCGCGCCGGCGTGCGTGCGTGCGGCGGCGTCCTTGTCGGCCCCGCCGGGCCAGACCGTCTTCGGAAGGTACCACGGCACCTTGTGAATGTATCCGCCCAGGCGAACGTAGTAGGCGCCCTGCTTGGGTTCGATCAACTGGAACCGAACGAAAACGTCGCCCGCGCCCGCCGCCGGGCACGGCGGAACCAGCGCTGCCGCAAACGCGGCGGCGAAACCGAGCGCCAATGGCCGCATGTCGCCGGACACGTTCCGCCTCACCCAGAGAGAGGTCGCGCGTTCAGACTACCAACTCCCGGTCTGTGCCACAAGGGCTGCTCCCCGTTTGACATCCCGCCCGCCGGACCGTATGATTCTGTGGCTCCGAGTTTGGATTCCAGCGCGAAGGAGAGAAGCCTATGGCAGATTGCCCGAACAAGGAACGGAACCTGGCGGAATGTACGTGTACGTACTCGTGCAGCAAGCGGGGCATCTGCTGCGAATGCGTGGCGTATCACCGTGCGATCGGCGAGTTGCCCGGCTGCTTCTTCCCGCCGGAGGCCGAGAAGACCTACGACCGCACCATCCGCAAGTACGTCGAGGTGATGCAGGGGTAGGGGCCGGCCGGAAGCGTGGGGCATGATCGTTCTGATTGACAACTACGATTCGTTCACGTACAACCTCGTGCAGCGTCTGGGGGAACTGGACGCGGGGCTCGACCTGCGCGTCTTCCGCAACGACAAGGTGACGTGCGAGCAGGTCGAGGCGCTCGGCCCGAGCCACATCATCGTCTCGCCCGGCCCGTGCACGCCGCGCGAGGGCGGCGTCTCGAACGAGGTCATCCGGCGCTTCGCCGGCAAGGTGCCCCTGATGGGCGTCTGTCTCGGACACCAGTGCGTCGGCTTCGCGTTCGGCGCCGAGGTCGTCCGCAACGACCGGCTGATGCATGGCAAGACCAGTATGATTAACCATGATGGGAGGACCATCTTTGAAGGCATCACGAATCCGTTTGAAGCGACCCGGTACCACAGCCTCATCATCCGGCGCGGCACACTGCCGGAGGACTTCGAGGTCTCGGCCTGGACCGACCAGGACGAGATTATGGGCATCCGCCATCGCCGATGGCCGCTGGAAGGCGTCCAGTTTCATCCGGAGAGTTTTCTGACGCTCGAGGGGCCGAAGGTCCTCCGGAATTTCCTGCGGATGTCGTGACATCCCGCGCCGATACCATAGGGGGACGCCGCCGCGCTCGACGGCTGCGCAAGCGGCTGCGTCAGACGTATAACGTACCGACAATCAGGGGGCAAAGGAGTTTCGGAGGTACGACGTGATCCGTTTTCAGTGTACGTGCGGCAAGCAACTGAAGGTAGAGGACTCGGTCGCCGGTCGCGCCGCCCGGTGCCCGCACTGCGGCACTCACGTCCGCGTGCCGCAGGCCGAGCCCGAACCGCTCAGCGGACCGGCGGCCCTCCAGGCCGCCATACGCGGCAGCCAGGGGGACGCCGCCTCCGAGGAGATCCCGACGGCCAAAGTGGTTGGCGGCCCTCCCGCCGCTCGGCGGGCGGCCTCGCCGCCCTCGCCGCAGACGGCCCAGGCAGCCCAAGCCATCCAGGGGCTCGATGCCCTGGCCAGGGCCGCCGGCGCCGCTCCCACCCCTCCCGCCAAGCCGCCGCGCCGCGCCGCGAAGCCGAAGGGGCGCGGCCGCAAGACGCCCAATATCCCGGACCGCGCCGCCATCCCCAACGGGCGCCTGCCGCCCGTCGCCGGCAACAGCCGGAAGGCAGCCATCATCGGAGCGGTGGCAGCGGTGGTGCTGATCATCATGGCGGTCATTGCCGCCTCGTTTATCGGCGGAGGCGCCGTTGAACCCGGCGAGAAACCGTCGGCCGAGACCCCGTCCGCCGAAACGGCCGCCGAACAGCCGGGACGCAGGCGATTCAAACCCCGCCAGCCCGGGGCACTCTTCGGCGACGTCAACTACGCGGACGAGGAGACGGACGAAGCCGAGAAGGGCAAGAACCAGCAGCACTAGTACGGGGCACCACTAGCCGCGACCGTAAGGCCAGCCGCTTACTGACGTGCGCGGCTAGTTCGCGTGCCTGACCAGCCGCGACCTGACGCGCGCGGCTAGTTCGCGTGCCTGA
>CAZIJC010000222.1:0-6743 GCA_964539385.1 uncultured Anaerolineales bacterium
CGTCGGGATCGGCGGCAGTTACGCCGGGACAACCCAGACGTCCACTTCCGCCTGGATACCCTCGGCCAGGCGGACCGGCACCCGGAACTTGTCGAGCGTCCGGATGGGCGCCGCCAGGGCGATCTGCTCGGTCGCGACCTTGAAGCCTTCGGCCGCCAGCGCTTCGGCGATGTCCGACTCGTTGACCGACCCGAACAGGTGTCCGAGTTCGTTGGCCTTGGCCTTGATCGTGATGCTGGCCCCGGCCAGACGCGAGGCGACGCCCTTGAGCGTTTCGATACGTTCCTTGGCGCGCTTCTCGCGGTCGAGCCGTTCCTCCTCAATGCGTTTGAGGTTGGCGCCGGTCGGCTCGACGGCCAGGTTCTGGGGCAACAGATAGTTGCGAGCGTACCCGGTCTTGACCTCGACCATGTCGCCGATGACGCCCAACTCCGGGACGTCCTGCCTGAGCAAAACCTTCATCACACAATCTCCTTGGGCCGGCGTGTGGCTCGTCGGATCACGTCGTCGTGGACGACCGTCGCGGCCGCGCGGCGCAGTCAACTGCGGCGCAGTTAACTGACGTACGCCATCAGGGCCAGGAACCGAGCTCGCTTCAGCGCCCGTGCGGCAGCGCGCTGATGCTTGGCACAATTGCCACTGCGTTTGCGGCTGAGCATCTTGCCGCGCGTCGTCACAAGTTTCTGGAGCGTCTGGGTGTCTTTGTAATCGATGTAGGTGATGTTCTCGCGGCAGAACCGGCACTTGGCCCGGTCGCGAAAACGGACCATCTTGCGACGTTTCCGGGGTTTGGGTTTCGGTTTCGGTTTGAACCTGGCCACGCTTTCCTCCTGTGCTCGGTTAGAACGGGATGGTATCGTCGTCCACATCCTGGTTGAAATCGTAATCCGGCGTTTTCTGCTCCTGCTGGCCCGAGGTCTCTTGCCGCTTGGCGTCCTGGGAAGGCGCGCCGGCGCCTCCGCCGCCCCTCGGGCCGCCTGCCTCTGCGGCATCCCTGCGGCCGCCGAGGAACTGGAACCGCTCGACGGTGACCTCCAGTTTGCTCCGCTTCTTGCCGTCGGGTCCGTCCCACTGGTGCCAGGTCAGACGCCCTTCCACGAGCATCGGCTGGCCCTTTGACATATACTTCTGGATGGTCTCGGCCTGGCGTCCCCAGGCGGTGCAGTCCACGAAGGCGGTCTCTTCGCGTTGCTGTCCATCCTTGCTGTTCCACCGGCGATTGACGGCCAGCCCGAGATCACAGACGGCCATCTGTGACGGCGTGTAGCGCAACTGCGGGTCGCGGGTGAGGTTCCCGATCAGAATAACCTTATTGTAGTTGGCCATGGCTTGTCCTCTGGTTGGGGGGGTTCGTTTTCAGTTCTCCGGGGATTCCGGCGGTTCGGGCGGCGGCGGCTGAGCGTCCGGCGGTTTGTCGGCGGCTGCCTCCTTGGCGGACGGCTCCTCGGCGGGCGTCTCGTCTGTGGAGAGCGCCTGGGCGGCCTCTTGGCCGCCGGCGTCGGCCTCGCCGCCGGCGTCGGCTTCGGGTGGCGGCGGCTCTTTCTCGCCGCGGGCATCCATCACCTTCTTGGCCACCTCCTCGCGGATATCCTCGCCCAACTGCGCCCGCATGTCGGCCACCGTAAAGTGGTCGGCCTTCAGGACAAGGGCTCGAAGGATCTTCTCCGACAATCGGCAGTCGCGCTCGATCCCGGACACGCCGTCGCCGCGCGACATCTGGAAGAACGTCAGGACGTACGTGCCGCGCTTGTGCTTGGCGACCGGATAGGCGAGTTTCCGCTCGTCCCAGCGGGTGATGCCGACGAGTTCGCCGCCGCCTCGCGCCAGGATGCCCTCGATGTGTTTCGTGAGGTCATCCCAGATGGCGGCATCGCCGGTATCGACGAGAAACATGGCTTCGTACACGCGCGTCTGCTTATCTGTTGGCATGGTTTGCCGGCCGTTTGGCCTCCTCCTTCTCCGTGTTCCTACACGCATCGTAACGTGCTACGCCCCTGCACCTCGGTTGAACCGGTTCATGGCCTCATCGGGCCCGTCGGCGATCCAGCACTCGGCGGCGTCGGCGGCCAGTGCTATCGCCTTCTCGATGATCGGCCGCTCCCGGCTCGTAAACGGCGACAAGACGAAGTCCACATGCTCCTCAGGCAGCGGCGGCGGGCCGACCCCCACCCGCAGCCGCGCGAATCGCTCGTGCCCGACGTGGGCGATGACCGACCTGAGACCCTTGTGCCCGCCGTCCGTCCCTTCGGGCCGCAGGCGCACCCGAGCAACCTCGATCGCCATGTCGTCGAGGACGACCAGCAGGTCCTCGGCTTCCACCTTCCAGAAATCCATCAGTTGCCGCACCGACCGGCCCGACTCGTTCATGAACGTAAGCGGGCGCGCCAGCACGATCTTCTGATCGTGCCGGCGGGTGTCGGTCACGGCCGCCTCGAACTTCTCTTTCCATGTTTGTGCGCCGGCGCGGCGGGCAAGTTCCCCGGCCACGCGCCAGCCCACGTTATGCCGCGTGGCGGCGTATTGAGGTCCCGGATTGCCCAGGCCGACGATCAGTCTCATGCAATCTTTTCGTACCTCACAAGCCGCCTGCGTGAGCACGCGGGCCTCTCAGCAGGCCGCAGGTTCAAGGCAGGGCCAGAGTGCCCGCGACCCTTCGGCCATGCTCAGGGCAGGCTCTGCCGGTCGCGGCTCGGGTACGGCTATTTCTCTTCCCGGGCCTGTTCGCCCTCGGCGGCTTCCTCCTCGGGTTTCTTGCCGATGACCTCGGGTTCCTCGGCGCCCTCGGCCACGGGCGCCTCCTCCTCGGCGGCGGCCTCCTCGGCAGCGGCCGCCGTCAGCGTCACGACGATCGTCTCCGGATCGGCCAGGACCGTCACGCCCTCGGGCGCTTCGATGTCGCCGACGCGGATATTCTGGCCGATCTCCAGGTCGGTCACCGGGAGGATAAACGCTTCGGGGATGTTCGACGGCAGACACTCGATCTGAAGATGGTCGAGCGTCTGCTGGAGCACGCTGTGCTCGGCCTTCGGCGTGCCCTTCAGTTCGATGGGCACCTCGAGCGCAACCGTCTCGTCCATGGCGACGCGGATGAAATCGGCGTGGATGATCTCGTCGCCCATGGCGTCGTACTGAACTTCCTTCAGGAGCACGGTGTTCTTTTTGCGGCCGACCTTGAGGTCGAACATGCGGGCGTGGTGCCGCAGGCCCCGGTCGAGTTCGTCCTTGTGAACCTGAATCGCAACGGGCTTCTCCTTGCGCCCGTAGATGATGGCGGGGATTTCGCCCTCGGCGCGGAGGCGGCGGCAGGCCTTCGTGCCGCTCACCTTGCGCTTCTTTGCCTGCAACGTCTCGGTGCTCCTGGCCACAACCGGCTCCTTTCCGTCACGCCTCACTCGCCGTCTTCGGGAGGAACAACTCACTCACGGATTCGTGTTTATGAATGCGTTTGATGGCCTTGCCCAGCAGGGGCGCGAGGCTCAATTGCTTCAGGTTCTCGAGCGCCGCCGCTTCCGGCGCCAGCGGGATGGTGTCGGTCACGGTGACCTGTTTGACGGGCGAGGCCGCGAGGTTCTCGACGGCCCCCGGACAGAAAACCGGATGGGTGGCGGTCACGTAGATGTCGCGTGCGCCGCGCGCTTTCACAAGGTTGACCGCCTGCCTGATCGTCCCGCCGCTCGTGATCATGTCGTCGACCATCAGGACGTTGCGCCCATCGACGGTTCCGATGAGCGCCGCCGCCCGGACCTCGCTCCCGCCGACGCGTTCCTTGTCGATGATCGCCAGGTCGCCGCCCAGATGCTCGGCATAGAGGCGGGCCATCTTCACGTTGCCGACGTCGGGCGAGACCACCGTCAGGTTCTTCAGATCCAGGCCGCGGTAGTACTCGGTGAAGACCGGTTCGGGCAGCAGGTGGTCCACCGGAATGTCGAAGAACCCCTGGATCTGATGGGCGTGCAGGTGAACCGTCAGAACACGACTGGCGCCGGCGGCCTCGAGCATGTTAGCGACGAGTTTGGCGCTGATCGGCACCCGGCCCTCGTCCTTGCGGTCCTGGCGCGCGTACCCGTAGTAGGGGATGACGGCCGTGATGCGTTCGGCGCTGGCGCGGCAGGCGGCGTCGATGCACAGGAGCAGTTCCATCAGGTTGTCGTTCTGCGGGCGGCAGGTGGGCTGGATGATGAAGATATCGCGGCCGCGCACGTCCTCGTTGATCTTGACGACCAACTCCTCGTCGGGGAACCGCGTGATCGTGACGTCGCCGAGCGTCGTGTCGAGGTGGGCTGCGATGGCCTCCGCAAGGGGACGGTTCGCGGTGCCTGAGAAGATCTTCAATTCATTCATTCGGCGTTTTCCCCTTCGGCCTGCCTGTTTGACTCGAGCGGTTTGGCCGGCACGCCGGCGTAGGTTTCGCCCGGCGGCACGGGATGATGCTTTGTGACCACGCTGCCGGCGCCGGTCCTGGCCTTGTCGCCGACCGACGTCGGTGCCACCAGGACGGTGCCGGCGCCGAGGAAGACGTCGGCGCCCACGTCCGTGTGATGTTTTTGCGGTCCGTCAGAGTTGGCCGTAATCGTGCCGCAGCCCACGCGGGTCCGCGGGCCGATGCGGCAGTCGCCCAGGTACGACAGGTGCCGCACGATGACCTCGGCGCCGAGGTGGGCGTTCTTGGTCTCGACGAAGGCGCCGACCTCGGCGCCGTCCTCCAGGACGGTGCCCGGCCTGAGGTGCGCCATCGGCCCGATGCGGCAGCCGGTGCCGATGCGCGTCGGGCCGCGGATGACGGTGCAGGGGCCGACGACCGTGTCCTCTCGGATCTCGACGTCGTGTTCGATGTACGTGGTCGCCGGGTCCACGATAGTGACGCCCGCCGCCATGTGCATCCGGTTGATCCGCTGCCGCATGATACCGGTCACGCGGGCGAGGTCCTCGCGGCTGTTGACGGCCTCGCACTCCTCGGGTTCGGCCGCCGCGACGGCCACGGCCTTCTTGCCCGCCTCGATAAGCAGGCCTACCGCGTCGGTCAGGTAATACTCGCCTTTGGCGTTATCGGTGGAGATGCGCAGCAGGACCTCCTTGAGAGCGGGCCAGCGGTAGGCGTAATACGACGGGTTGACCTCGCGGATTTCGAGTTGCTCGGGCGTCGCCTCTTTGACCTCGATGATGCCCTGGAGGGTGCCGCGCGAGTCGCGAAGGATGCGGCCGAACCACTTCGGATCGTCGAGGATGGCCGTCAGCAGCGTGACGGCGGCCTCTTCGCGGCGGTGCGCCTCGAGGAGCGTCCGGATCGTCTCGGGCCGGACCAGGGGGGCGTCGCCGACGAGAATAACAAGGTCGCCCTCGAAGTCCGAGAGCGCCTCCTCGGCCGCCATGACGGCGTGGCCGGTGCCCTGCTGCGGCTCCTGGACGACCCACGTGATGTCGCCGGCGCCTGAGAAGGCCTCCATCACCTGGTCGCGCATCGCGCCGACGATGACGATCTGCTCGTCGATGCCGGCCCCCCGGCAGGCGTCCAGGACCCACGCCAGAATCCCCTTGCCGCAGACGTCGTGCAGGACCTTGTTGCGCGCCGTCTTCATGCGCGTACTCAGGCCTGCGGCCATGATGAGCGATTTTGTCGGTCGGTCCGCCACGTCGTTGCCTTTGCTCAGTTACCTGCCGTCTTGGCTACCCGGCCAGGATTTGAACCTGGAATGGGAGGACCAAAACCTCCTGTGTTACCAATTACACCACCGGGTAACGCCCGCCTGCGGCGGGAATGCCAATGCCCCGCCTTCGGCGGGAATGTCTAATGACGAAGCCCGAATGACAAATCAAAGCCAGTGACGAATGCAACGGCTCACAACCGCGTCGCGGTTCTTCGTCATTGCTGTTTGCCTTTTGATTAGTCATTCGTCATTCGTCATTGCTTTACCTGCAGATCGCCCCCGTGCTCGCGCTGGTCACCTGCCGCGCGTACCGGGCGAGGTAGCCGGTGCTGATCTTGGGCTCGGGCTTCTTCCATGCCTTCAGGCGCCGGTCGAGTTCGGCCTCGTCGACCTCGAGCGTCAAGGTCCGCTTGGTGATGTCCATCGTAATCTTGTCGCCTTCCTTGACGAGGGCGATGGGACCGCCGGCGACCGCCTCCGGGCTGACGTGGCCGATGCACGGCCCGTGCGTGCCGCCGGAGAACCGGCCGTCGGTCACCAGGGCAACCTCCTCGCCCATGCCGAGGCCCTTCAGCGCCGCCGTGGCGGCGAGCATCTCTCGCATGCCGGGCCCGCCGGCGGGGCCCTCGTACCGGATGACGATGAAGTCTCCCGGCTGAATCTCCTGCCCGAGGATCGCCTTGTTCGCCGCGTCCTCGCTGTCGAATACGCGGGCCTTGCCCGTAAACGTCCGCATGTCTTGGGCGACGGCCGACTGCTTGATGACCGCGCCCTCGGGGCACAAGTTGCCGCGCAGGATCGCGATGCCGCCCTCCGCGTGGTACGGGTTGTCCACGGTGCGGATGAGTTCCTCGCCGCCGAAGACCTTAGCCGCATCGGCGATCTCGTGCGTCGTGGCACCGCTGGTGGTCATGCAATCGTTCAGGCGGTCCTTGAGCCGCTTCATGGCCGCCGGAATGCCGCCCGCGTGGTCGAGGTCCTCCATCATCATGTCGCCGGCGGGCCGGAAGTTCGTGAGGTGCGGCGTGCGGCGGCTGACCTCATCGAAGACCTCCAGTTCCAGGTCCACGCCCGCCTCGTTCGCGATGGCCATCAGGT
>CAZIJC010000223.1:0-6647 GCA_964539385.1 uncultured Anaerolineales bacterium
TCGGCCCGCGGGGGAGCATGGGGTCAGGCTATCGCGCCGGGCCGTTGCGTTCAAGGCTCTAACATGGTCATCCTTCGGAATGACCATGCCACCCGGCGTGGCGTTCAAGGCTCTAACATGGTCATCCTTCGGAATGACCATGCCACCCACCGTGGCGCTCAAGACTGCAACATGGTCACCCTGCGGGATGACCATGCCACCCCCGCCGCGCGAAATGCGCGGGGCGATAAACCTGTTGCGGGCGGGGGGTTGGGGGGATAGGCTCAGGGGCCGCCCGCTGGCGTGGCCGGGCGGCTTGTTCGTGGGGATCTCCGGGAGATGCCTATGAGACGGTCTCGCAGGTTGCGTTTTCTGCTGTTTCTGCTTCCGGCTTTCCTTGCACTGCCTTGCCTGGCCGCGGTGTCCGAGACGGCATCGAAGGTCGCGGCGCCGGTCCGCTACGGCAAGCCGCGCAAGGTCGCGACGTTGGCGAACCAGAAGGTGTGCGAGAGCAGCGGCCTGGCCGCCAGCCGCCTGAAAGGCGGCCTCTTCTGGACGCACAACGATTCCGGCGGCGGGCCGCGCATCTACGCCTTCAACTCCGAGGGCGAGCACCTGGCCGTCTACACCGTAACGGGGGCGGCGGCACGCGACTGGGAAGACATGGCGTCGGTGCGGGCGGGCGGCAAGAGCCTGCTGCTCATCGGCGACATCGGCGACAACCGCCGGTCGCGCAAGACGTGTACGCTTTACGTGGCGCCCGAGCCGCCGGTCGGCACGAAGGAGCGGCCGGTGGACGGGCAGGTTCGCGTCGGCCAGCGGATCGACTTCACGTACGCAGACGGTCCGCGCGACTGCGAGGCGGTTGGCGTCGATGGGACCAGCGGCACGATTTACCTGGTCAGCAAAGAGGGGATCACGTGCGGCGTGTACGCCCTGCCCTGGCCTCGCGCGGGGACCGGCGCGGCCGCGACGCCGCCGGCGGCCAGGCGAATCGCGTCGATCAAGATCCCGCCCGCTGTGGCGATGGACATCTCGCCGGACGGCCGCCGGGCCGTCGTCCTGACGTACGGCGACGCCTACGAGTTCGCTCGCGGTGCGGCAGAGCCGTGGGCCGACGCCTTCGCCCGAACGCCGCGCAAACTCGTCATGCCTCGCCGCAACCAGGGCGAGTCCATCTGCTACGGCGCGGACGGCAAGACCCTCTACCTGACGAGCGAGTTTGCACCAACGCCGCTGCTGGAGGTGCCGGTGGCCGAGCCGCAAGGGCCGAACTCAAAATGATGGGGCGGCGTGTTTTGTATAGACCCATTTGCGGGGACCTCAGCCCGAAGGGCTGAAATTCTGGGGGCCCAAGGCAACGCCCTGGGTTGGCGGGTCGGCCCCAGAGAAAGGAAGCCCTGAAAGGGCGCCACAGGGCTGTTTGTAACGCCCTTTCAGGGCTTGTCATTCGCACTTCTTTCCGAGCCCCAGGGCGTTGCCCTGGGCTGACGAATTGGAGCCTTTCAGGCTCCCCGCTGTTGGGACAAGAACCAAAAACTTGCCGCATCCTGTAGTCTGTGGTATACTGCTGGTGTTGGGAGACCCGCCGCCCGGGCGGGTTGGGGTCGTTTCGGGGGCTTTCTGGAAGTAGCCGGGGGAGCCTTGGCGAGGAACGACCCATGGTGCGTTGCGCGACAGTCTGTGTTGTCCTCTGTGTTCTGCTGGCAGCCTCTTCCCACGGCGTGACGTACGAGCGCATCGCCGACATCAATCCGGGCTTCGGCGGCGGCGGTGGCGGCGGCATGACCGTCTATGACGGCGACCTCTACTTCATCGCCAACAACCTCGCTCACGGCAGCAACAACGAACTGTGGAAGTGGGACGGGGCGGCCGTGAGCCAGGCCGCCGAGATCCGGCCCGGAGACGAGGGCTCCGGCATCAACTCGATCACCGTCCACGACGGCAAACTCTACTTCAGCGCACGCGACGACGACAGCACGCTTGAACTGTGGTCCTACGACCCGGTGGCGGGCGCCCAGGAGGTGGCCGACAACAGCCCCGCCTGGAATCCCCAGACCCATGCGGCTCTCATCTCCTACGGCGCGAACCTGTACTTCCGCGCCACCGATTTCAGCACCGTCGGCACCGAACTCGGCAAGTACAACGGAACCAGCCAGGCGGTCATCGATATCGCCCCCGGCACGAAGACCTCGTACCCGCAGGGGTTCATCCTCTACAACGGCGCCCTGCACTTTCTGGCCAACAGCGGCGACGGCGCCGGCAGCGAACTGTTTTCGTACGACGGCGCGGCGGTGGCGCGCCTGACGGATATCGATCCCGGCATGGACGCCGGCGACCCGCGGCACATGGCCGTCTATGACGGCGATCTGTACTTCTCGGCCAAAGACGGCGTCACCGGAAATGAACTGTGGCGCTACGATCCGCTCGTCGTGCCGGCGGGCGCCTCGCTCGTGGCCGATATCGTCCCCGGCGGCATCTACGATTCGGGCAACCCTTCCAACATGACGGCCTACAACGGCAAACTCTACTTCAGCGCCGACGACGGCACCGGGGCCGGCAACGAACTTTGGCGGTACGACGTCGCGACCGACACGGCCTCTCTCTTCTGGAACATCAACCAACTTGCTCCGCCCTCCGGCGGCGAAGACCCCGAGCACGAGTCCTGGCCGTCGCAATTCTTCGAGTACGAGGGCCTCCTGTACTTTGCGGCCGACGACGGCGTCCACGGACGCGAACTCTGGGCCACCGACGGCGAGACCGCCTGGCTGGTCCTCGACATCTATCCCGGCGAGTACGGCAGCGGCGTCGGCGGCTTCTGCATCTACGAAGGCGACCTCTACTTCGCGGCCGACGACGGCCAGACGGGCAGCGAGGTGGGGTACATCGAGGGCGAGTACACCGAGACGACGGCCATCTTCCGTATTCCCGAACCCGCGACGCTGGCGCTGATGGCCCTTGGCGCGGCCGGCGCCCTTCTCTCTCGGCGACGCCGGTAAGGTGGCGTAGCCAGGGAGTCGCCCCCCAGGGGCGCGCGGCCGTGCCGGCGACCGGAGGCGCCCTACGTCAGCGAGTCGCCACCCAGGACGCTCTTCAGAATGGCGACGATACCCAGGACGGCCAGGATCGGCGGGTAGAAGTAGATGTAGCCGCACCACCAGCCGATGACGAACCAGACGATGGCGGCAAGGATAAGGGCGGCGCCGCCGAGGATGCCGCGGTCGAGGCACCAGATCTCGAACCCCACGCCGCGGTCGAAGAAGCCGTTCCCTTGGGTCGGCTCGCCCAGCGGACCCTCCGGCACCCCCGCCTCGGCGCGCATCGCCGCCAGGCCGGCGTCTGCGGCACCGGGCTGAGGCGGCGGGGCGGCCACCGCCTGTGCGGGATCGACCGTGACCGGCGTCCCACACGCCGGGCACGTCCTGTTATCACCTTTCATGCCGGCAGGGTACGTGAGGCTGCGCCGGCACGTCGGGCAGGACATGTGGATCAGGCCATCGGCCTGGTTCGGCGATGGCGGCGAGATGATTGACGCCGTCGAGTCGTCGCTCAACATGGCAAACGCCCTCCCTTGAGCCGGGCGGGCGTAGGGGGACGAAGGACCGGGCGGGTGCGCTCCGGTCGTCTCCGTGCGGCGGTTTGGCCTTCGTTCGACCCGTCCTCGCAAACAGAAGCGGTGCACCGGCACCGTCTATCGCGGTGTGTATCGGCACGAGTCGGGCCGCAACGTTGGCCTTTTTGGGCGATTCCGGCACCGGCCCGCCGCCGTCAGAAAAAGGGGACATTCTACTTTTTCACAGCACCTGTATGCTGGCGAAGGACAGCACCAGCCCTCGAAAAAAGTAGAATGTCCCCTTTTTCGCGCGGCCGTCGGTGGGGCGCCGATTACTCGAAGACGACGCGCCAGGCGACCTGGCGGCCGCGAGGCACGGTGAGGGTGACGCGGGCGCCGGCGGGGTCGGCTTTCCACGCGACGGTCTCGCCGAAATGCTTGTCGGGGCTGTCGATCTCGGCCTTGGCGACGGCCCAGCGCTTGGCGGTCGGCGGCACGAAAATGCGGAGTTCGTACGGGTCGCCGCCCACCAGGCGCGACCGGCCCGCCAGCGTCTTCGTCCCGGCGTCCCATTCAACGCTCACCACGTCCACCGCGCCTTGCGTGATGTGGCGCGAGGTGCCCACGAGTTGCGGCCGCGCGGCGGCGCGACGGAGCGAGAAGACGCGGCAGGAACTCGGCCGCAGTTTGGCCTTGAGCGCGGCGGTGACCGGGCCGACGAAGGCGTTCTCCCAGTAATCGAAGCCGACGTAGGCGTCCTCCGGTCCGGCCGCAAGGCCCAGCGACGCCAGAGGGACCGCGACCTCGGCCTCCTGCTTGTCGTTCCAGTTGAACAGGCCCACGAGGTCGCGCCGGCCGCCGAGGTCGGACCGCAGGTGCCAGATTTGTGCGAGGTTTTCCTTGAACAGGTCGATGGGCCGCCCGCGGCCGCCGTGGTTCGGGATGCTCCGTTTCAGCACGTCCAGCCGCTCGGGGGCCAGGCCCGGCAGCCATTCGCTCACCACGACCATCTGGCCCGACAGCGCGATGAGCGACGCCCACGCCCGTGCCTGGTCCATCGTCAGCGGCGGGCGCAGCATCAGGCAGTCGGGATCGTTGAACCAGACGTCGCCGTGCCAGTAGTACAGGTTCGTGGCGGGGCGTGCGCAGCGTCGGACGCCGCCCCAGTTGGCGCCGACGTCGGGGCCGATGCGCATGCCGTCGACCCGTCCGACCGAGCCGCCCATCGTCCGCATGTTCTGTGCGATGTTGCAGCCGAGGATGAAGACGTCGTCGCCGGCCGCCTCGCGCACCAGCCCCAGGCCGCTGCGGTACGCCTCGACGTTGGTCTTCGAGGGGTCGTGGAACACGGCGTCGCCGAGGCCGTCCGGACCGTACTCGGGCCGCGGGTACCGTATCTTCGCCGCCATGCCGGTCCAGAGGCCGTCGATCTTGATGTACTTGTACCCCCACTGGCGGGTGATGCGCGAGACGACCTGGCTTAGAAACGTTCGCGCCGCCGGGTGCGTCATGTCGAGGCAGGTGCCGGCCCACTTCACAGCGTACAGCGACCCGTCCTGGCGGTGGACGAACCAGTCCTGGTGGTCCTTGAAGGCGGGCCGCTTGGGGTCCCATCCGAACGGGATGAGCCAGATGCCGGCGGCAAAGCCGGCGCGGGTGACGGCGTCGGCGGTCGGTTTCATGCCGGCGGCGTACTTGCCCTTGGGGTTGTGTGTGGTGAAGTCGCGGCCGCTTACCTGCCACCCGTCGTCGATCTGGAGGAAGTCAAAGCCGAACTTGGCGAGGTGCTCCTTGCAGAACGCCGCCAGTTCGGCCATCCGCTTCGCATCGAGCGCCCTGGCGTGGTACCACGTGCAGTAGCCGCTGGGCACCACCTCCGGCAGTTTGACCTGGTGAGCCTTCGCGACGGCGGCCGCGTACGCGTCGAGACCGTTGAGGCAATCGTCGAACCATCCGATGGCCGCCACTTCGCCCTCCAGGGGCGTGTTTCGGGCAAGCGTTACCTTGCCGTATTCGCTGCGCGCTTCGACGCGCAGGGGTTCCTCTTTGCTCTTGATGCTGACGACGCCGCTGGCCCGGTGGTGTGTCAGGTACCCGCAGACGACCCCGGCCCGCGTCTGCGGATGCGCGAGCGCACAGGCGGCGTAATGGTCGCGGTCGCCGCCGATGGCGTAGGACCCTTCCGGCCCCAGCGGTCGCAGGTCCGCCTTGGCCGCCCCGGCGTCGATCTCGGCCGCAAGCGTCGTCACGGTCCTGACCGTCACGGGCTTGCCGCCCGCATGGGACAGGGCGACCTTGGCGCAGACGAACGGAAGACCCTCGTACAGGATGAGCGTCTCGATGCGGCCGCTCTTGCGTGTAATCTGGAGGGCCTTGCCGGCGCCGAGTGTGTCGGCCAGGTCGGTCGCGCGTACGTTTTCGACGGCGTCGTCCGGCTCGGCGCCCAGATGCCCGGCCTTCAGGAACGTGTGCCGGCCGCACCGTGCGGAGAACGTGCCGTCCTTGGCGTTCAGCGTGACCACGATTTGTCCGCCGGTGAGTGTCCACGTGTCGTTCACCTTTGCGGCCTCCGGTTTCGCGGCTGCGCCGGCGTCACAGGACGCTGCCGCCGACAGGACCATCGCAATGGTTGCCGCAACGCAAAGTCGTCTCGTTCCGAGCATCGATTCCCTCCCCTATGCCGACGCCGGCGAACTGGCCAGGTCGCCCGCCGGGCCGATGGGACGCGAGTGTTTCTTGAGATCCGCGTCGAAGCGGTCCATCATCTGTGTGAGGCGCTTGACGACGTCCGGGTGCTTGTCGGCCAGGTTGGTCGTCTCGGCGAGGTCGGCCTGCAGGTCGTACAGTTCGGTGGGCAGATCGACCCTGCGGTGGATCCATCGGCCCTTCTCGTCTTTCCATGTTTTGAAGCGCGGCCCGGCCTTGTGGAGTTTCCACTTGCCGGAGCGTACGGCCATCGGCACGGTCGTCTGCTTGGGGTAGTAGTAGAAGGCCTCGTGGGGCGATTTGGCGCCGGGCTTGCCCGCCATGAGCGGCCAGATGTCCGCCCCGTCGATGACGCGGTCGGTCGGCACCCGGCCGCCCGTCAGGCCGGCGATGGTCGGCAGCAGGTCCA
>CAZIJC010000224.1:0-6598 GCA_964539385.1 uncultured Anaerolineales bacterium
GTTGCCGAAGTACTTCTACGGCGGCCAGGGGTTTCGCGGCAGCCGCCAGTGGGCCAGGCAGGTGGACATGCGGACCTCCGAGGGCAAGACGCGCAAGGACGGCAATGAGTCGAAGGCCCGCTGGTTCGACGTCTCGGGCCTCGTGGACGGCAAACGTGCCGGATGCCTTATCATGATCCACCCCACGAACTTCCGGTACCCGCAGCCGCTGCGCCTGAATCCGAAGAATCCGCAGACGTGCATCGCCCCGTCGCAGGAGGGGCCGTGGGAGATCAAGCCGGGCACCGACTACGTGTCGCGCTACCGGTTCTGCATCCACGACGGCCGGATGACCGACGAGACGGCCGAACGGCTCTGGGCCGACTTCGCCGAACCGCCCATCGTCAAGGTGAGCAAATAGCGTGACACTGTTAGCCGCGGGGCTTGCCCCGCGCGCACTTACACGCCGAGGAGCGCCACATGCGTTACGTCATTGGCGGACTGATGGCCGGCCTGGCGATTTTCGCCGTCGCGCTCGCCGAAGCCCAACCGCCGCTCAACGTGTGCATGCTCTCGGGCTCGGGCGAGTACAAATCCGACGAGTCGCTCACCGCCTTCAAGCCGTTTCTCGAATCGAACTACAACGTCACCTGCACGCTCATCAAGGCCGGCGACAAGGGCAAGGGCCTGCCCGGCATCGAGGCCGCCAAAACGTGCGACGTCCTGCTCGTCTTCGTCCGGCGCAACACGCTGCCGGCGGACCAACTGAAGATCGTCCAGGCGTACTGCGACGCCGGCCGCCCCATCGTGGGCATCCGTACGGCCAGCCACGCGTTTCAGAACTGGCTCGAGTTCGACAAGACGGTCCTCGGCGGCAACTATCGGGGCCATTACGGCGGCGGGGCGAAGGCGCAGATCGCGCTCCAGGAGAAGGCCAAGGACCATCCGATACTCAAGGGCGTCAAGCCCTTCGCATCATCCTACTCGCTCTACAAGAACACCGGCCTCGCCGACGACGTTACGCTCCTGGCCACCGCCACCGCCAAGGGCAAGACCGAGCCGGTCGCCTGGACCCGCATCCACCAGGGCGGCCGCGTGTTCTACACCTCGTTCGGCGGTCCCGACGACTTTAACGACCCGGACTTCAAACAGATGCTCGTCAACGCCCTGTTCTGGACGGCGAAGCGCGGCGTCGGGAAGAAATGAGCGACGAACACGAGAAACAGATCGGCCTCACGCAAAGCCGCAAAGGCGCAAAGAACAGCCTTGCTTCAATGAACGAAAACGAGATCGCCAAGAGGATTGTGTCGGCTGCGTACAGGATTCACACCGGCTTGGGACCGGGATTACTCGAATCGGTCTACGAAGCAGTCTTGGCGCACGAACTTGCGAAACAGGGCCTGCGCGTGGCCAGGCAGGTCCCGATGCCCGTTGTTTACGATGGGGTGCGATTCGACCAGGGCTTTCGTGTGGACATCATGGTAAACGAAAAGGTGATCGTCGAACTGAAATCCGTCGCGGAACTGGCGCCGGTGCACAAGAAACAACTGCTCACGTACCTTCGGCTGGCCGACAAACGATTGGGCTTGCTCATCAACTTCGGCGCTTGCTTGATTCGCGACGGAATCACAAGAGTCGTCAACGGACTGGCAGAGTGACCAGGAGAATCGACATGCGTTTACCCGGGCAGGCAAAGGTGTTTGCCCGATTTCCGTTTTTCCCTTTGCGGCTTTGCGCCTTTGCGTGAGGCCATTCAGATGCTAAGGAGACTATCAATGTTCTCAGCAGCCCGACTCACCCGCCGCACGTTTCTTAAAAGCGCCGTCGCAGCGACGGCCGCGCCCTACATGATTACCTCCGCCGCCCTCGGCGCGCCCGGCCGCGCGCCCGCGAGCGAGCGCATCACGATGGGCCTGATCGGCTCGGGCGGCCAGGGCACCGGCGTGATGCGGGGCTTCATCCAGCAGGCGACCAGCCAGGTGCTGGCCGTCTGCGACGTCAACAAAGCACGCCGCACGGGGGTGAAGGCCTGGGTCAACAAGTTCTACGCCGACCGCAAGAACGCGGCCTACAAGGGCTGCGACGACACCAACGACTTCCGCGAACTCCTCGCCCGCAAGGACATCGACGCCGTCATCATCGGCACGCCCGACCACTGGCACGCCATCCCCACCATCGAGGCCGCCAGGCACGGCAAGGACATCTACTGCGAGAAGCCGCTGTGCCTGACCGTCGCCGAAGGCCGCGCCATGGCCGACGCCGTCAAACGCTACGGCCGCATCTTTCAGCACGGCACGCAGCAGCGGTCGGACCGCAACTTCCGCCACGCCGCCGAACTCGCCGTCAACGGGTACCTCGGCGACATCACGATCGTCAAGGTCGGCGCGCCGGGCAGCGCCCGCGACGGCGGCAAGCAGAAGCCCACGCAACCGCCCGACGGGTTCGACTACGATTTCTGGCTCGGCCAGGCCCCCGTGGCACCGTATTACGAAGTCGTCTGCCAGAAGCGGGGATGGTATTACATGTCGCCCTATACGGCCGGCTTCGTCTCCGGATGGGGCGTCCACCACGTGGACAGCGCCCACTGGGGCATGGGCGTCGACCTCACGGGCCCCGTCGAACTGGAGGGCAAGGGCGATTACCCGACCCAGGGCCTGTACGACACCGCCTGCACGTGGAACGTCAACCTCGTCTATCCGAACGGTCTGAAGATGAACTTCACGAGCAACAACATCAACGCCCAGGGCGTCCGGTACGAGGGAACCAAAGGCTGGGTCCACGTCAGGCGCGGGCGCATCACGGCCGAGCCGAAGTCGCTGCTTACCGTCAAGATGGGCGCCAGCGACAAGCACCTCTACGAGAGCCGCCACCATCAGGGCAACCTGCTCGACTGCATCAAGAGCCGCAAGCCCACCGTCTGCCCCATCGAGACGGGCCACCGGTCGAACACGATTTGCCTCATCAGCGACATCGCCATGCGCCTGGGGCGCAAACTGAAGTGGGATCCCGAAAAGGAACAGTTCCCCGGCGACGCCGAGGCCAACCGGATGCTCTCTCGCGCCATGCGCCCGCCGTGGCACCTGTGAACCATGCGACGCCGACGTGCCGCACGTAGTTAGCCGCCGCGCTTGCGCGGCGCGACCTCTTCCGGCAGGAGGAGCCATGCATGATGCCAAACGCCTGACCCGCCGCACCCTGCTGGCGCGAGGCGCCCGCGCCGCCCTCGCCGGCCCCGTCGTCGCCGGCGCACGGGCACTCGGCGCCCAGGGCGCCCGCGCTGCAAGCGACCGCATCAACGTCGCAAGTATCGGCATCCGCAACATGGGCGGCAATCACCTGCGCGGGCTCGTCCGCAACCGCGAGGCCCGGATGGTCGCCCTCTGCGACGTCGATTACAACGTCCTTGAGGCGGCTGCCAAAACGGTTGAGCGGGCCTACGGCGAGACGACCCCAAGCGGACGCTTCAAGGGATGTTTCCAAACACGCGACTTCCGCGAGGTCCTGGACCGGCCCGACATCGATGCCGTGGTCATCGCCGTGCCCGACCACTGGCACGGCGTAATCGCCATCGCCGCCTGCAAGGCCGGCAAAGACGTCTACTGCGAGAAGCCGATGAGCCTGACCATCAACCAGGGTAAGGCCATGGTCAAGGCCGTCCGGCGTTACGGCCGCGTCTTCCAGACGGGCACGCAGCGGCGGTCGTACGCCAACGCGCGGCACGTGTGCGAACTGGTCCGAAACGGCCGCATCGGCACGCTGCAGCGGGTCACCTGCGGCGTCGGTGGCTGGAACCGCGAGTGCGGCGCCACGTGGCAGCCTGAACCCGTCCCGCCGGAACTCGACTACGAGATGTGGCTCGGCCCGGCCCCGTGGGTGCCGTATCACCACCTTCGGTGCCACTACTCGTTCCGTTTCGGTCTGGACTACTCGGGCGGACAACTGACGAACAACGGGGCACATTGGGCGGACATCGCCCAATGGGGCATCGGCGCCGACGGGTCGGGGCCCGTCGAGGTCGAGGGCACGTGCGACTGGCCCACAACCGGCCTGTTCACCGTGCCCAGGAACATCGACGTAACGGCCACTTATGCCGGTGGCGTCAAAGTGAACTTCAAGGACAGCGGCGGCTCGCCCAAGTTCTACGGCACGAAAGGGTGGGTGAGCCTGGACAACAAGGCCGACCCGCCGGCGGTCCTGAAGTCGGCCATCAAGCCCGACGAGATTCGCCTGTACGACTCCGGCGGCAGCCACATGGCCAACTTCCTGGAGTGCGTGCGGACGCGGAAGGAACCCGCCGCGCCCGTCGAGGTGGGCCATCGCAGCGCTACCGTCTGCCATCTGGGCGTCATCGCCATGCGACTCGGCCGCAAGGTAAGGTGGAACCCCGTCGCTGAGCGGTTCATCGACGACCCGGAAGCCGACAGATTCATGGACCGCGCCATGCGCTCCCCCTGGACCGTTTGACCCTTTGGCGAAGGACGCGCTGCTTTGAACCAACCCCAATGGGAAACCCTGACGGCGGTGGTCGAGGGCCGGCACGTGGAGCCGGTCCCCGTAGGCTTCATCATCGACAGCCCCTGGCTGCCGGCCTGGGCGGGTATGAGCATCCTGGACTACTTCGCCTCCGAGAGGCTGTGGCTCCAGGCCAACCTCCGGGCCATCGACCGCTTCCCCGGCGTCATTTTCCTGCCGGGGTTCTGGTCGGAGTTCGGCATGTGCACCGAGCCCTCGGCCTTCGGGTGCCGCCCGGTCTGGCACGAGGACGAGTTCCCCTTTGCCGATCCGATCCTGGCCAGCACCGACGCCATTGCCGACCTGGCCCAACCCAACCCGGCCAAGCACGGCCTGCCGCCGCTTGCGCTCAAGCGGCTGGTGCACGCGCGTCCGGCTATCGAGCAGGCCGGCCACGCCATCCGCTTCGCCGTGGCGAGGGGACCGCTCAACATTGCGGCGTTCCTGATGGGCAGCACCGAGTTCCTCA
The DNA here is from genome assembly GCA_964539385.1 of uncultured Anaerolineales bacterium. Lineage (GTDB taxonomy): Bacteria > Planctomycetota > Phycisphaerae > FEN-1346 > FEN-1346 > JAUVZF01. The sequence continues at coordinate 4,961 of CAZIJC010000224.1, forward strand.
TGGCCATCAAGACCGAGCCCCAGCGCGTGCACGCCCTGCTCGCGAAGGTCACGGGTTTCCTCCTCGACTGGCTCCGCCTGCAGGCCGAAACCATTGAGACCATCGAAGGCATCTTTTTGCTGGACGATATCGTCGGCTTCCTGGGCGAGGAGGACTTCCGGACCTTCGCCAAGCCGTACCTCCAGGAGGCCTTCTCGGCTTTCGACGCCCGCGTCCGCTTCTTCCACAACGACGCGCCAGGGCGGGTCTGCGCGCCGCACCTGCCGGACGTGGGCGTGAACCTGTTCAACTTCGCCTGCGAGCATTCGCTTGCCGAGATGAAGGAGTGGACGCGCGGGCAGGTGGCCCTGCTGGGCAACATCCCGCCGCGCGACGTCCTGGCCTCCGGCGCGCCGGACGACGTCCGCGAGGCCGTTACGACCGCCCTCGAAGGCATCGACGACACCACCCGTCTGATCCTCTCCTGCGGCGGCGGCATGCCCCCCGGCGTGCCCACGGCGAACATCGAGGCGTTCGTGGAGGCGGCCCCGCGGTGAGAAAAAGGGACCAGGTACCTTTTTCTGACGCGAAGCCCGTAAAAGGAGAAGCGCTGTGCGAGAACGGCAGATTACCCGGCGTACCTTCCTGGCGGCATCGGGCGCTGCAGCCGTCTTCGGCTGCGGGTGGAGCCGTGTGACCCGCCCCAAAGAGCGGCTTCGCTTTGCCGAGCCCAACGGCGGGCGCCTCCAGATTCTCGACGGCGACGCCCCTGTCCTAACCTACAACTTCGGCGACCAGTTGAAGGAAGGCGTGCCAAAAAACCGGACGCGCTCCTGCTACGTCCATCCCGTCTGGACGCCCGACGGCACGGTCCTCACGGACGACTTCCCCAAGGACCACTACCATCATCGCGGCATCTCCTGGATGTGGCCGCGCATGAAGGCCAGGGGCAAGGCCGTCCAGTTGTGGCATCTTCAGGGCATCGCGCAGCACCACGCCAAGTGGCTCGACCGCCGGGCCGACGCCGGCAGCGCCCTTCTTGCCGTCCGGAACAATTGGCGCCTCGACGACGGCGAGCGAGCAGGCTCCGAGACCGTGCGCCTCCGCGTCCACAAGGCCGACGCCGTCGGCCGGGCCATCGACTTCGAACTCACCTTCGAGGCCATCGGCGGCCCCATCGAGTTGCTCGGCGCCGCCGGCAAAGGGTACGGCGGATTCTGCTTCCGCTTCGCGCCGCGCACCGACACCGTCATCACCACCGAGATGGGCAAGCAGAAAGACAGCAACGAGAAGCCGTTCAAGTGGGCGGACCTGTCGGCACGCTTTCAGGGCGCCGGCCAGATGGCCGGCGCCGCCGTCTTCGTCAACCCGAAGAACATGGGCGCACCCCACGGCTGGACGCTCCGCCACTACGGGTTCCTCGGCCCCTGTTGGCCGGGTCTCCAGCCGTACACGCTCCAACCGGGAGTACCCGTGACGCTGGCCTACCGTGTCTGGCTTCACCGCGGGGATGCCTCCGCAGGCAAGACGCCCGAGGCCTACGAGTCGTACCTGGCCGCTTTGAGCAAGAAGGGGGCGTTGTGAAAAGGCGATTTGCCCAAACGCCGGGGGCATGGCAACCTGCCGTTAGGTGGCCATGAAGCGGGACCAAGCCCATGG
>CAZIJC010000225.1:0-6562 GCA_964539385.1 uncultured Anaerolineales bacterium
GGCGAGAAGAACTGACCGTGGACTTCAGCAACGGCAATCCCCTGCGGGGTTCCGGTGACACACACCTTATCTCCCGTTCAAAGCCGTTGCCGCTTGCCCACTGAAGCCTTGGCGAAGGCGGGTTACCCTGGTTGACGCCGTTCTCTGCGTTCCGCTCCCTTGCGGTCGCGGCTCGCCAGCGCGCCGTTGCCGTTCGCCGTCGCCCGGATTCAGGCCGTTCTCAGCGTTCTCGGCGCCCTCTGCGGTTAGAGCCGTTGCCGTTGGCATTTGGCATTTGGCATTTGTCATTCGGCATTGGCCCCTGCGCAATGCGCGCTCCGTTTTCGACCCGATTGTTAGAGTTCTAACAATCTCCGGCCCCTCCCTCGATTTTGTTAGAATTCTAACAACTTTTCGGCCCCTGCGCGGCCGCGCGCGCCGGCTGCCATTTTGGCATAGTGACTTACGTCAATTTTGCCCCCTGAAAAAGCACTCAAAAACGGAACAAAAACGGAACAAAACCGAACAAAACGGACACCAAAATCGCAAAAACCTATCCAAAACCAGCGCGTTTTGCCTTACCTATCTTAACATTCGAGGCCCAAAACACCCCTCACGGCCCAGAAACGGGGTTCCGAGGCAAAAAAAACGCGCATTTTGCCCTTTTCCGAACCCCAAAATTGACGTAAGTCTTATGGAGCGGGCGGCATGTTACGACCGTCAAGGCCACGGCTTCACATGATGCGGCGCTAGAACAGCAGCGAGATGACGTAGAAGACCAGGGCCAGGGCGAGCATGCCGAGGCTGACCGAGACGAAAAAGTGCAGCGCCTGGTAGGCTATTCTTTTCGGGCCGTCGAACTTCGTCGCCTTGTACACGACCGCCACGACCGCGCAGAGGGGGTAGTACAACCACAACGGGTTCGACAGGGCGAACAGGTGCGCGAAGAAGCCGTAGACGACGTCCCACATCACGCGCCCTCCTGTTGCGCTTCGGACCGGCCCGGATACGCCAGCCGCGTGTAGGCGTCCATCATGACCAGCAGGTTCAGAAAACCCGCCACGGCGGTGTAGAGGGTGCCCATTTCGTGAAGCGGGTCGGCCCAATCGATGTTGCTGCCGTTCGCCCCCGCCAGGTACTGCGAGATGGGCGTCAGGGCGATGGCCGGTCCGCCCGCGCAAACCTGGGCGGCGTACCAGAGACGGTTCGGCAGGATGTTGGTTCCCTTGCCGATCACCAGGCCCGCCACCATCAGGGCCGTGATGAGCGAGAAGAACAGGACCGCCTTGCCCCATCGGCCGGCGTAGGCGTGACCGGCCCCGGGCAGGACCCATCCGAGGGCGAGTGCGGCGACGGGGCTGCGGTCCTTCTCGCTCGGTGCCGTCACGGGAGTCTCCTCGGTTCGCGGAAGAAGCGAGCGACGTCGGACGATGGCGTCTGCTGCGTTAGAGGGGCCCTGCGGCCGACGTGCCAGTTGAAGAAACGGTTCTTATCGTCTTTTTTGACGGCCTCCTTCGGCTTGCGCGGCTTCTTGGGCTTGGCGCGTTTTTTGGGCTCGTCGGCCTGTTTATTTGTATCGGTTTTTTGGTCGTTCTCTTTGCCGGCGGTCTCTTTGGTTTCTTTCGCCGCGGCAGCCTTCTTGGCCTGCTCGGCCTTGCGCCGCTGTTCGAGTCGTTCGGCGTAAGCCGGTGTCATGGCCTCTTTGCCCTTCACGGCCTCGGTGGGCGGCTCCTGGGCCGAGGGTTCCGCGGTTTGCTCCCCGAGGACGAGCGGGGCGATCTTCTCCTTGACGTACGTGGGGTTGGTTGCGCCGAGGTGGTCTCCGAGGTGCCCCAGGACCACGTCGCCGGGCCACCAGGAGATCTCCACGAGTTTCTCCTTGTAGAGGGCGCGGGTTTCCTCGGAGGTGCCGTTGGGCGGGCTGAAGCCGACCAACCCTCCGGCGAGGCCGCCCCCGCGGTCCACCGTGCCGGCCCAGGTCACGCCGAGGCTCAAGACCGTGTCGGCCACACTGTTGAAACTGTACAGGCGGTCGGCGACCTTTCCAAGCGCCCGCGTCAGGTCGTACTTGGTGTCGAGGCTGGAGGAGATGAGGACGGCACCGGTGGCCTGGCATCCCTCGGCCAGGTCTTCAAGTGCCCAGACCACCAGTCCCGTCCCGGCGGAAACGCCAATCAGATGGACGTCCCGCCCGGGGTGCGACCGTATGTAGCCCTCGATGCGCCGGGCGAGCCGGTGGGCCTTTTGGCGATTGGCCTCGACGCCGGTCTGGTCTTCCAGGACGCCGCCCGCCGACCACTCGAAGACCTCGATGGCGCGCCGGACGCCGCCTGCGTTGAGCCCCTCGCGAACGCGGTCGGTCTCGCCCATCATGCCGCCGGCGCCGCTCAGGCAGACCACGAGACCCTCCGTGTAGCGGCCATCGTCCGTGTAATTGACCTGTGCGCATCCGGCCGCGCCGGCCACGAGGGCGGCGGCCAGGATCACACCTCCGACGTGTCTCATGCGTCACTCCTCAATCGTGCGGCAAGGCCGCGCTGCTTGCGTCCGCGGGTTCCGTCTCGGGTCCGCGGACCACCATCGGCTGCCCGGGGTCGGTCCGGCCGGTCAGAATCGGCGCCAAGAAGTCGCGGGCGAACCGCGTGGTTGTCCAGCCCATGTGCCCTCCCAGATGGCCCGACTTCAGCAAGTCGATGGTCCAGGGCACCTGCCGCACCTTCAGATACTGTATCCGGTCGGCCCGTCCGGCCGGCAGGGTGAAGCCGACGAGCCCCGCCCCGAGCGAATGTTGCCGGTCCATTGTTCCGAAGACGGCGGTGGCGGCGGCCATTAGGCCGACGTCGGCCTTCGAGTACATGACGTACATTCGCCGCCGGACGGCCCGAAGCGCCGGCGCCAAGTCGTAATCGGGTCCCAGCGCCGGCGCCAGCAGAATAGCCTGCTCGACGCGGCATCCTTCCGGCAGTGCTTCGAGTGCCCACACCACGACGGCCGCGCCCCCCGAATGGCCGATGAGGGTCACCGGCCGGTCCGGCATGGCGGCCACGTAAGTGGCAACCAGTTGGGCGAGGTCGTTGGCGGCAGCGCGGTTGCGGGCTTCATCCACCAAGTCGCCGACAAACATGCCGCGCGGCCCTTTCGACCAGTCGTAGATGACGATGGCCGCGCTGACCCCCGCGGCATCGAGGCCGCTGCGGAGCCACCGGGGTCCCCAATTGTATCCCCCGACGCCGTCGAGGCTGACCACGAGACCGGCCCCGAGCCGCTCCCTGGTGACGTACGTGCTCGGAGCCGGCGGGCAGCCGGTCGCGGTCACCAGGAGGCCCAGGCCCGCCAGCGCCGCGAGCCCGACCCGCAAAACGACCGGTGCCAACGCATACTCCTTTACTCGGTCGGCCAGAACGGCATGAAGAAGGCGCAGTATATCCTTCCGGCGGGGAGCGGGCAATCGAATTTCCCAGGTCTGTGCGGTGAGGTTGCGCCGTAAGACAGGGCATGATTCCGGCGCCAAGCGGATGCGGCGGAACGGAAGGTTCAGCGCCGGCGGCGAAGGAGCCACAGCGCCCCGGCGGCCAGCAGGACAAGCGTGGCGGGTTCCGGAATGAACGGCTGGGTCAGAAGCAGCGGGTCGCCGATCGTGGTCATGCCGTAGTACCAGGCCCGCTCGATGTCGGTGTGGCCGCCAGGATCCACGGCCGTGTTCCACCACCCGAGCATGGCCTCGCCGAAGGTGCTGCCCGTGCCCAGCGGGCCGAAGTACTCGTCCATCAGGTTCGACATCATGCTGCCGGTCTTGGCCGAGCCGACAGCGGCCAGCCCTGCGCCCTCGCCGAAGACGTACTCGCCCGCGATGTAGCCGAATTCGGTGTACTTGGCGGCCGAGCAGGCGAAGAGGTGATAGAAGAGAACCTGGGGGTCGAGGGCCGCCAGTTCGTCGTTCTCGACCGTTCCGCTCATGGTGTGATGCTGAGCGGTGGAGTGCGACGAGAGCAGAACGTGCTCGTACGTCTCGCTGGCGAGGCGCGACTTGTAGTTGGCTGCGGTCGTCTCGTCGCCGGGGGTCGCGGGGTTGTTCCAGACGTCGTTGACCGCGCCTTCGACGGCCAGCGCCAGGGCGGCCGCACGGGCCGTGTGGCCCCAGTCGTCGTCGGTGTAGGCGAGGCCGGTGCGCGGCACCGTGAGCGCCAGCGTGCGGTACGCGTGGTTCTTGGCGAGGTAGTTGTTCAGCAGGCTGGCCTCGGTTCGATTCGGGTACAGGAGCGTGAGGTTCCAGGTGGTCAGGCGTCCCATCCATATCTCAGGCCCCACGTCACCGCTGCCGTCAGTGTGGACGTTGACAAAGGCGCCGCCGCCCGAGGCGCTCCACTGGCCGTCGAGGTCGGTGTAGTAGAGGTCGCAGGGATGCCACTCTCCGCTGATCTTGCCGCTTTCGGGGCTGTAGAAGTTCTGGACGGGCAGGTGGCCGATGAACACCGCCCCGGCCAGGCCCTGCGTGTTGTAGCGGGTCGCCAAGTGGGCCCGCAGTTCGGACGACGCGGAGGTCGAGGTGAATTGGGTCGTCAGGACGGGGTTGTAGCCCTGAGCCGTGACGTCGGCGAGGTACTGGGCGAGGCCGGCATCGATCTCGCCGCTATTGTATAGGTCCTGGTCGACGAGGACTTCCACGTTGGTGGACTGGGCGTTCAGGGTTGACGCGAAACACAGAACCCAGAGGGCGAGAAAGGCCGGAAAGCGGGGCCGAGCCAAGCGAGCGCTCCTTCTCCCCCGGCAACTGCACCGAGACAGATTTAGCCGCCCGCCCGCCGCCCCGCTGCGGCAGGCGCCCTGCGCCACGCTGACACAGGCCCTTTGCTCCACTTCTATTATACGCGTATTTTGCGCAGGTGCAAACGGGTTCGGGCATACGGGTGCCCCCTCGTCGGGTGGCACCCTGGCACGGATACGTCTCGTGCCGTGTGACCTTGACCCGCTTGCCGTCCGAGGTCACGTTGACCGGCGCGGAGGTGCGGACGCGGGGAGGAGGGGACGGACGCAGTGTGAGGGAGGGCCGGAGCAAGCGCATGTCTCAAGAGACCTACGGATACTTGCTCCGATTCTTCGCCCACCACCGGTACCACGTAGTAGGATGCGAATCGACGGTAGCGCCGGTCAGCCGGTCGAGGGCCCGGGCGGCGGGGCAAGCGTCCAGGATGCCCCATTCGGTCCGGTCCCGGAGACCGTACACCCTGATTAGGTGTGGCACGGCGCGCTCATCGCCTAGCAAACCCAACGAGATAGCCGCCTTCTGATAGACGGCGTACACGAGCGAATCGAGCGCCTCGACAAGGGCGGTGAACATGTCGCCGGAGCGCAGGATGACAAGGGCGGCTCGGGCGTGCTCACGCACGTGGCGGACGGGGTCCTCTGCGACCCGTTCGAGGGTTGCTTTGGCCCGGGTGTCGCCGATCATTCCGAGGGCCCAAGCCGCCTCGCGACGGACGTCCGGCCACCGGTCCTTCAATGCCGCAATGAGCGGCTCGACGGCGCGGCGGTCCCGGAGCGGTCCGAGCCCCATCGCAGCCGCCTGCCGCACGAAGCGGTTCTCGTCCGCGAGGGCGACGATCAGAGGCCGGACGGCCCGGTGGTCCACCATCTCCGCTAGGGCGTGGGCTGCGTGCCACCGCAAGGGCCAGTACGCCGAATCGAGGGCCTCGATGAGCGGCCCGACGGCGCGGCGGTCGCGGACGCGGCCCAAGGCGATGGCGGCGTAACCGGCAACGCGCGGATCCTCGTGCTCCAGGGCGCCGATCAGGGGGGGGACAACCTCCGGGGGTGGCGGCCGGCTGTCGCATTCCTCCAGGAGGTCGTACATGCCCCCGAGGCCGCAGGCCGGCCACAGCGGCCCCCTGTACTCAGCGTGGACTTGAGGCAGTATGGCAGCGGCGGCGCGGCGAACGCGCAGATTCGGGTGGTTCTGAGCCTCCAGCAGGGCCTTGACTCCCCGCTGGCCCAGGCCCGCCAGGATGGTTGCGGCGCCCCAATTGAGGTCCTCGGCGGCCAGCGCTTGAATGACTATTCGCACCCAGCGCGCGTCATCGTACACACTCAGCACTACCAGCGGATGGGGCGGCCCCCCCCAAAAAACATCGTCGAGGTCGGTCCTTTTCGTGGAACCTTCGATGATGGGCCGGGCCCGAGGGTCCCTGAAGGCGGCTAGGCAAATCGCCCCCAGGTAGCGGACATCATCGTGGCGGTGGCTGAGCAGTTCGGCCAAGGCTTCGAGCGCCTTGTCATGCCCGATGCGCATCAATGCCATGGCCAAAGAGATCTGGAAATGCCGGAAGTGGTCATTGTTCTCATCTGGGGCTCGCGGGAAACTCACTTTCGGGCACCAATCCAAATAGTACATCTCTGGACGTTCGTCCGTTGGGGGTTCCTCCGCAATCACGTCGGGGTCTGCGTTGGGCACCACGCCGTCGTCCGTCAGCGGCGCGATCTTCTTGGCGTAGGAGCGGAGCAGGCTCGCAAGCGGTTCGATCGCCCGTGGGTCGGCTACTGACCCAAGTAAAGCTAATGTCCTACACGTTCAAATGCCGATGTCGGG
>CAZIJC010000226.1:0-6511 GCA_964539385.1 uncultured Anaerolineales bacterium
CGCCAGACGCCGCACCGGAACGGCTCGCGCTTCTCGACGGCCACGATGTGGACCGGCGCGGGTCCGCTGATCGCCTCGGCCAGGACGGCCTGGTAGAAGGCCATCTGGTTCGTGTACCGGTAGCGGCGGGCGTCGGCCTCGAACCAGTCGAGGGCGTCGCAGGTCTTGAGGTCTACGATGCCGCGGTGGGGGTGCGTCCAGTCGATGCGGATCTGGCACGGCGTACTGCAGTAGTCGGCCCGCACGACGCCCTCAGCCCGGCCGTAGAGCAGGAGGTCGACGGCCCCCGAGTTCATGGCCACGCCGGAGGCCATCTGCTCGATCAGGTCGACGTGGTCGTGCGAGAGGACGGGCTTGCCTTCGGCCTCGGCCCATTCGCGGGCCGCCTTGGTGTTCGGGCCGTAGGGCTTGCCGGTTTTTGGGTTGCTGGGGCCGCCCAGAGCGAACCGGGCCTCGTAGACGTCGCGGCCTTCGAGGATGCGCGAGTGGGCCGCCCGGCCCACGAGATAGGCCGGTGAGTCCTTGTCTTCGATCAGCCCCAGCGCCTTCTTATGGTGCAGCCACGGGCACTTCATGAAGTCCAGCAGCTGGTGGCTCGACAGATACTCGCCGGCCTTGCCGTGGTACTCGTCCTCCGCCTCGACGCTGAGAACGCCCAAATCGATGTGCAGGTCGTCCATGGTTCTCCCTCGTGTCTCCGAAGCAGTTTGCCCCCGGCCGCCTCTGGTTACTTACCCGGCGCAGGGGCAAACTGTCGGAGAAAGGGCTACGGCAGGTAATCGCCGAGGCCCCGGGCCTCGAAGACCTCACGCAGCTTCGCGAGGTGGGTCTCGTAGAACGTGCTGCGCGGCACGCCCCGTTTGCGGGCGACCTGCGCGACGGGCATGGTCGCTAACATTTCGGCGACGTGGCGCAGATCCGCGGGCAAGTCGGCCAGCGCCGCAGCGATGTCCAATTGCAGGTCGGCGCGTTCTTCAGCCGGGCGGGCATACTTGCCGGTGCGCAGATCGTGCTCGTCCTGGCTGATCGTGGCGATGCGCTGCACGGGCTCGTCTTCGCCGATGTCAATCTCGTCGTTGAGCGAACACTCCTCGCGCCGGTAGTCGCGCATCTCCATCTGGCGGTGGCGGAGAAGCTTGCTGATCTTGCGGTCGACGAGGCGGGCGACGAACGTGTCCTGGGTCGCCTTGGCTGGATCGAACTTCGGCAGCCGCTGGAGCAGGTCCAGGGCGAGGTCGTGCTCGATGTCTTCGACATCGTCTTCTGTGTAGCCCGCCTTGCCGACGAGCTGGCGAGCCTTGTGGTGAATGCATTCAAGTGCGTAATCGCTGAGTTCGTGCTGCTTCTGTGTGGCGTCCATTTGGACCTCCCGTTGGCCGGGAGGCGTCGCGTGGGTGCCAACCGAAGCGGCGGGAGGCGTTGCAGGTTTGCCGCATCTGCGGCACCCACAACGCCTCCACTTCGTGGCCGGTTAGTTGTCAGGTGATGGGAACTGGCTTGGGTCACATGTGGGGAGCCGACCCCCGGATGCTCAGGCGCACACCTCCTCGACGGTCATCCGGAACGGAAGACCGCGCTGAATCTCGATGCAGGGGATCACGCCGTCACCCAACGCCTCCATCTGGGCGAACAGGTCGCGGACCTGGGCCTTGAGCGCGAAGTCAGCCTTGGCGACCTCGGGTCGCGGCCCGTTCTCGCCGCCGAACTTGATCTCGCGGATGACGCGCGGCGGCGGGTCCAGCACCGGCTCGCCGCTGCGGACGACCAGGCCCAGGATGCGGCCGAAGTTCGTCTCCTGCATCATTGAAACCAGCTGTTTCCGAGACACCGACAAATCCTGGATTCGCATAATCGTTACCTCCGAGTCTTTTGCCGCGGCCACCACGACCGAAGCTCGGGGGTCTAAATAGCGAAGGGTGTGCCAGTTCGGAAATGGGCACTTTTTCACGCAGAAACAGCGACATTCGCAGTGAGAGGACAGATCAGGAAAGACGATCTTGCGAAGAGGAAAGTCTTCGGAGGCTGGAGGAAAGTCAGGCCGTGGCCGCGTCTGCCAGGCCGAATGCTCGGTACATCTTCGATGCCTGCGGCTCGCCGACGCCCATAATCTCACCGGCCCGGCGTTGGAGCCCCGTGCCGTGCGCGAAGCCCTCGTCGCGTGCGATCTCGTCGGCGATCTGCCACAGCTCGCGGCGGCACTCTTCGTCCGAAAGGTCCTGCACTGCCATGACGATTTCCGTAGGAAGGTCCATGTGCGGGAGGTCTATGGATGCGGCGCCCTCGGTCTTCTTTCGAGCGACCGCGGCGGCCACCTTGCTCTGCAACTCGCGGACATTGTCCGGCCACTGGTAGCGCACGAGCGCCAAGAGGCCTTTGTCGGAAAATGGATGCTCGACGCCAGCGAAGTGCTTCGCGAGAAGGAGGACGTCGCCCCGCCGCTCACGGAGTGGTGGGATGCGAATGCGAACGGGGATGCGGGCGAGGAGGTCGGGGCGCAGGAGACGGCGCTCGACGGCGTCATCCACATCGGTGTTCGTGGCGAAGATGCAACGAACATCCGGCTCGAATGTCTCGCCGCCAACTTTCGAGACGTCGCGTTTCTCCAGCACGGAGAGGAAGATGATCTGTAAGTCTTGGGACAAGGCCACAAACTCATCGACGAAGAGCGTGCCGCCGTCTACCTCCACCAAGTACCCGGCCTTGCCTTTGGGATCGACGCCGCTGATACCATGACCCTTGCCATAACCGATCCATTCCCCACGCTGAATGTTGATGTCTCCTCCGCTGCCACCCGCGTCAACCGGCTTGAACGGACTCGCCGCCCGGGCGCTTGAGTCGTGAAGCAACTTCGCGATGTGCGTCTTCCCGACACCTCGCTCGCCCAGAATGAGCACGGCTGCGCCGTCCTCCATGGCGTTTGCGTGGTGGATATCCTCGAATACCTTGAGCAGCGACGGACTCGATCCGACAACCACCTTGTCCCGGTCGATCTTCATGCGGTACGCGCGCTGTGCATTGATCCGATTGCGATTGATCGTCGCAGACAGCGCCCTGACGTTGGCTTGAACTGCACTCACAGATGGGCCGGCGACGACGGGCAGGGTCACGTGGTGCTGTGCGCCGAACTTCTCAAACGCCAAGTCGATGGTCGTCAGGCTCCCGGAAACCGGGAGCGAGATCGACTGTCCGGCCAAGAGATCGAAAGGTGCAGACTTGGCATCGTCGCTGAAGAGCGTTCCTGCCGGAACCACCGCGACGGCGAGCGCGGCGCCGACACCTTCATTCGACAGCACAGTGCCGTGCTCCGTTCGCGATGCCGACAGGCAAGGCCAGAGCGGGAGACCGAACTGATTGAGCACAGCGTCGTCGAGCGCTCGAAGATCAGAGACTGGCTCCTTCAGAATTCGGGTCGCATCTTGTACGGAGGCAGGAACGCGCCCAGCCGCAAGAAGTCGCAGGGCAGCCGGGCACCGCCAGTGGTTTGCCGGCAGCGCCTTTGCGGCCATCATGCACCAGTTGTATTTGCGGAGGTCAGCGTAAGCGTCGGCATTGGGCGCCTTCAGCCGGGCATGCAGAATGCTTGCAAGCTTCCACAGGACCGCCGGGAGGACTTCGAGGGCCATATCCTCGATGTGCCACAGCAGCTCCCTGACGTTGATGACTCCGGACTCGGGGTCGACATCCCAACCGTCCTCCTCGCGGTCGATTGCCCAGGCCAGAAGTGCCTCTTCCGCGTGCGCACGTATCTCGGCCGGCATCGCTTGCAGCTCGCCGCGAAGTGCTCCGAACACAATCTCGCCCAAGCGGGATAACTGTGTGTCCGGGCGGCACGCCGACAACAACCGCACGGCTTGACCTGGATCGCGCTTGGCCAGCTCCGTAGCCAGGTCCGCGACATTAGAGCCGACGGCGTCGGCTGAGAGCATCTCGTCGATAGCGCGCACGTGCGGCAGCCATTGGTTCTCGGGCGCGCCGAGGTCGAGGTCTGAAAAGAAGGTCTGTCGTGCCTCCGGGTTGCTGAGGACCTCGCGGTACGGTGCCGTGTCCACGAGCTGGGGGAATTCGGGATTCTCCTCCAACTCCGCCAGCGAGAGTTTCCGCGAAGCGTAGTAGTCGGCATCGAGGATCGATTTCACTGCCTCGTCGACGAGCCGGTAAAAGACTCGCGTCTGCTCCTCGCCCGTCTTGAGCTGGGCCTTGTACGTTATCTTCGGGAACCGCAGCCGCAGCGCACCGCTCAGCCCGCGGATAGCGAATCGAACCTCAACGGAAGAGGCTATGTCGTCCGTGCGAACGTTAACGTCGGAGTCGAACGACTCGATCTTTACCTGGGCATCCGACCGAACTTCGTGAAACCGCTCCGCGGCGGGATCGATATAGCGTCGGCTCTGGAACAATGCGTGATCGATGCTCCGGTATTCCATCGCGGCCGGGCTCGAGAACCTGAGCATGTAGAGGCGGTCGGCGAAGCGGTTGAAGCAGAGAGCCCGCAGTTTCGTGAGGTCGAACTGGAGCTTACGCACATCGGCCTTCGGGATCTTGAGGAACGCGGAATTGAACTCCTCAAGCTTCTCATCTGTGATGCGCAATCCACCACCCGCGGTCGTGAAGCGGATGAACCCGCTCTCGTCGCGGACGTAGCGGATGGCCATCGTGTCGACGACCACGTCCTGCCACGAGAACCAGAGTGGCCGCCGCTCGTCGAAGTCGTAGGCCCGCACCGAGATCTCGCCCTGAAGACCGAGGACGACGTGGATCTCGTCTCTGCCGACCCCGGGATTCCGCGCGAAGACACCGAGGCGGATCGCAGGCGCGAGCCACGCCCCGTCGAGGCCGGCATCGAGCGTGTCGTAGTCGAACGGCACGGTTGTCTCGTACGTCTGGACCGTGATCTCCCGCTGGTCTAGGATGCTCTCGGCACGAGGCGCCACCTCCAGGTGCTGGATGTGGTCCCTCGGTTCGTACTGGGAAGGCATATTCCGCTACTCCGATCCCCGAGTAAGATTCCCGTTCACCAGGCGATCAATGGCGTCCGAAACCGCGCCGACGGCTTCCATGAGGCCGGGCGAATCGGGAGCGTTCAGCCCGGCATTGCACAGTGTAGTGGCGAAGTCACCTACCGCGACGCTGTTTCCTGGGCCCTGATCTCCTCGTAAACATCCCTGAGCAGGTGCTGGCTCACCGCCTCGCGGAACTGGTCCTCGTTCATGAACTTGGCGGCGATCTCTTCGTTCTGGTCCATGCGGTCGATGAACAGGCCCTCCAGGGCCTTCCGGAAGACGTAGCCGAAGTTCTCCATCGTGTTGGCAATCGCTGCCTGACGGAGGTTGCCGTCGGCCATGGCGTCTTCCCGGATGGAGTCGAAGAAAAGCTGGTCTCCGGGCTTGAACTCGGTCCCGAACCGCTCGTTCAGGATGTCGATCAGCCTGGAGAGCTCAATCTCGTCGCCGCGGGCAACGCCTGTCCCCACCGACGTCGGTCCGGACACAGGCTCGGCCTTGCCGGGCTCCAATTCAATCGAGCCTTCGCCTATCTTCTGAAGCCGGTAGTACTTGAGCGCCACCTCGTCGTCGAAGTGGTACACCGGCCCCCGGTCGTCGCGGGGCAGCTTCGCCAGCAAGAAGCGGACGTAAGAGTACAGCTTCTCTAGGTCGGTATCCTGGAATGGGATCACCTGCGACATGAAGGAGTAGAGGTTCCGGTAGGCCACCAGCGTCTTGCGGAATTCCTCGCGGTCCTCATCCTCGAGCGCGTTATAGCGGCCGACGGCCGGATCGATGCAGGCGTTCATCCGCGCGTGGTCCCTGGGCGTCTGGGTGCGCTTCGGCTTGTAGAAGACCTTGCAGAACTCCTCGACCTCGGCCTTGTAGTAGACCTGCTGAGCGTCAAGCTTGGCCTGAAGCTCATAGAGCTGCTTGGGGTCGGCGCGCTCGCCGATGAGCGTCTGCTCGTAATACGGCTGAAACGCCTCAAGAATCTCGTCCGGCTCGTTGACAAAATCCAGGACGAACGTGTCCTCCTTGCCCGGGCGCGTGCGGTTCAACCGGGAGAGCGTCTGCACGGCCTGGATGCCCGCCAGCCGCTTATCGACGTACATCGTGTGAAGCAGCGGCTGGTCGAAGCCGGTTTGGTATTTCTCGGCCACCAGAAGAACTTGGTACTCCTCGGTCGCGAAGCGCTCGGGCAACTCCTTCTCGCCAATGCGCTTGCCCCGGGCGTCCACGTTCATGCCGGGCTCGGTGTACTCGACACTCGGCGCGTCCGGATCGATCACCGTGCCCGAGAACGCCACCAGCGTCTTGATACCCTTGTAGCCCTTCTCGGCGATGTATTTGTCAAACGACTGCTTGTACCGCACCGCGTGCAGGCGGCTGGAGGTCACGACCATGGCCTTGGCCTTGCCGCCGATCTTGTGCATCGTGAAGTGGCGGAAGTGCTCAACCATGACCTCGGTCTTCTGTGCAATGTTGTGCGGGTGCAGGCTCATGAACCGGGCCAGCGCCCGGGCGGC
>CAZIJC010000227.1:0-6505 GCA_964539385.1 uncultured Anaerolineales bacterium
ACATGCGCGAGCGGCTCCTGAAACCGAAAATCGGCAAGTGGGGCCAACTCCAGGAGTGGGAAACCGACCGCGACGACCCGAACGACCACCACCGACATGTTTCCCACATGTTTGCGGTCTTCTCGGGCAGACAGATCTCGCCGACGGCGACGCCCGAGTTGTCCGCCGCGGCGGCGAAATCGCTCGAGGCTCGCGGCTCCCAGGGCGACGTGGGGTGGAGCAATGCCTGGAAGACCGCTCTCTGGGCCCGCCTGCTCGACGGTGAGCGGGCCTATGGCTATTACGCCCGCCTCCTCGGCCGCAACGCCTTTCCCAACTTCTTCAACGCCTGTTGGCCTGGCAGGGTTTTTCAGATCGACGGCAACTTCGGCGGGACCGCCGGCGTGTGCGAGATGCTCCTTCAGAGCCACGTTGGCCTGGTCCATCTTCTGCCCGCGCTGCCGAAGGCGTGGGCCACCGGAAGCGTCAAGGGTCTGCGTGCGCGCGGCGGCTTCGAGGTGGACATCGTCTGGAAAGAGGGCGCGTTGACGCAGGCCGTCGTTCGTTCGGCGGCCGGCTGCCCGTGCACGGTGCTGGCACCGACTCCGGTAACCGTACACGCCGACGGCAAGACGGTCCAAACACAGCCGGGTCCGAATAAGAGCGTCCGCTTCGCCACCCGAAGCGGGGGCACGTATGTCGTCCGGCCCAAGGAGGAATCGCGTGGCAGCAGGTAAGGCTGTCACCAGGGGTGGAATCGATGGGAGTGGAGATGCGCAGCCAGGTGCTCATGATTGTTGCCGCAGCGTTCGTTGCCGCTTCGGTCCGGTCGGTCTCGGCGGAAGACGTTTCGGATCTTCGTCTTGTCCCGTTTCCCAAGCGTATCAGCCTGCAGCCGGAGAGGTTTGCGCTCGACCGCCAACTGGTTCTTGAGGCCCCCGCCGGCGTGGCCGGGCTCCTCCGGCGACAGATCGGCGACGAACTCCGGCTCGCCGGTCTGCGGCAGCCTGAAGTCCGTGTTGTGGGCGGGCGGGCCTCGTTCTGGCGGTTGTCGGAGAAGCCCGGCGGGGCCGTACCTGCTTTTCAGTTTCGCGACCGCGCCACGACGGAAGGCTACAGCCTGGAAATCCGGCCGAGTGAGATCATCTGCGGCGCACCGGTCGCAGACTCTCCAAAGGAGTCTGCGACCTTCAGCCGAGCGGCGGGGCTGTTCTACGGACTGCAGACGCTCTGCCAGCATATCCGCGCCAACAGAAAGGACAACGCGCTTCCCTGCCTGAAGGTCGAGGACTGGCCGTCGTTGCGGTGGCGGTGTTTTCAGGACGACCTGACTCGCGGGCCGAGTTCTCGTCCGAGAACGCTTCAGCGCGAAGTTGCCATCGGCTCAGGGCTGAAGATGAACCTTTTCACGTACTACATGGAGTATCAGTACGCGTTCAAGAAACACCCCGTCATCGGACCGAAGGACGGCTCGCTCACGCCCGAGGAACTCCAAGGGCTCGTCGCCTTCGCCAAGCCGCTGCACGTCGACATCCTCGGCAACCAGCAGTCGTTCGGCCATTTCACGCGCATTCTCGCCCACAAGGAATACGCGCACCTCAGAGAGACGGGCTACCTCCTTTGCCCGGTGAAAGAGGAGAGTTACCAACTGCTCGACGATCTCTACTCCGAGGCCGTCCCGTTGCTGCCGTTTCCTTTCTTCAACGTGTGCTGCGACGAGACGGGGGGACTTGGGAAGGGACCGTCGAAGGAACTGGCCGGGAAGATCGGCGTCGGCGGCGTGTACGTGCGGCACATTCGCCGCCTTCACGACCTGCTGCGCGACAAGTACGGCAAGCGGATGATGATGTGGGGCGACATCATCCTGCGGCACCCCGATCACCTGAAAGAGGTCCCCCTGGATACGATCATGCTGACGTGGGGCTACCGCGCCGGAGCGAACTTCGAGAAGCAGATCATCCCCTTCGCGAAGTCGGGCTACGCGTTTTTCGTCTGCCCCGGCGTCAGCAATTGGAGCCGCATCCTGCCCGACTTCGGTGTGGCGACGACGAACATCCGCCATTTTGTCCGCGACGGCGCCAAGCACGGCGCCCTGGGCATGCTCAATACCGCCTGGGAGGACGACGGGGAGGCGATCAATGCGCCCAAGTGGCACGGGTACGCCTGGGGGGCGGAGTGTGCGTGGAACGCCTCGACGACCTCGCCGGACGATTTCAACCGCCGCATCGGCGCGGTGCTCTTCGGCGAGTCGGGCGACCACTTCGGCCGGGCGATCGAACTGCTCGCCCGGACGCACCGGTTGCCCGGCATGCAGGCAATGAATAACCGCCGCTTCTGGATGGACGACTTTACGCCGCGGACCGGCGCCGCGAAGGTGCGGGCGTCCGCCGCCGGGTTGCTTCAGATCGTTCGCCCGGCGATCCGGCACCTGGAGACCTGCAAGCGGGAAGCCACCGTCAACGCGGAACTGCTCGACGCGTTTCTCTTCGGTGCGCGGCGGATGGAACTGATCGGTCAGCGGATGCTCGATGGTCTCGCAACAGCGCAAGCCTACGCGAAGGCCTGCGATGCACCGCCCGCCGAGGCCGTCGCCCTGCTGGACACGGCCCAACATCTCGTCCGGAAGAACCGGGACGCCCACGAAGCCCTCGGCGTCGAGTTCCGGCAACTGTGGCTTCAGGAGAACAAGCCCTACGCGCTCGACTGGACGATGCGACGCTACGAGACCGCCGTCCAGCGTTACGAGGACCTTGCCGCAAAACTCGACCGGGCTCGTGCAAGCGCCGAAGCCGGGAAGCCGCTGCCGCGCCCGGACCAACTCGGCCTCGCGATGCCCGAGGCCCCTGAATCCTGATCAGCGGGTCCGGGGCATTTCACCTTCCGCCAAGTACCCGTCGCCGTCGCGGTCCAGACGATCAAAATGGTTCGCCGGGCCGTCGAACTCCGACTTTGAGACCTTGCCGTCCCCGTTGCGGTCGAGTCGTTGGACAAATCGCGAAAAGTTGCCTGGTCCTTGTCCTCGAACCGGGTCCGTGCCCGGTCTCATTCCCGGGCGCATCCCTTGTCCCGGTCTCCTGCCTTGACCTGGTCCGCCGTGTTGCGCCTCCGTCATTTCGACCTTCGGACCGCTGGTTTTCGGTGCAGCCTCGCCGGCGCGAACCGCGCGGACGAAATTGTAGATGCGAATCACGTCGCCTTGCGGCCCGCGACCGTACGGGAATCGCGACGGATCGCCGGCCTTCGGATCGCTGCGCTGGGAGCCGGCGCCGTGGACGTCCATCAATTGGCGCCCTCCCCGGAAACCCTGCATCCAGCCAAGTGACTCGCCGAAAGCGACATAGGCCCCGGCGGCACCGCTGTGGAGGCGTGTGTGTGTGGTGCTGCTCCAGTAGAAGGGATAGTCTTTCTTGCCGCCCTCATGGGTGATGGACGTGACCTCGAAGATCGGGTCGATGGCGGCCGACTTGCTTGTGGAGGGCGAGCGTGTGTAGTCGACGATGCTCTGCAGTTCTTTGACGTTGGGCAAACGCCAGTCCGAATGTCCGGCATGCTCCAGGTTCTCGGCCCAATCGAGCGCCTGCTGCCAGTTCAGCCTGCCGTCCCTGTTCTCGCCGGCCTTGAGATGTCCGCTGTCGCGTTTCATCCAGGTAAGCCCGGTGGCACGGTCCGTGATGGTGCCGTCGCCGTTGTCGTGAAACGCATTCTTCCCGTACCCGGTATTGCCGCGCACATACATGACGTAGTATCGCTTCGTCCTGCCCGAGCGACCGGGGTGGCTTATGGGATACCCCTTGATACGACCGTCCGCGAAATTCACGCCGAACATCGTGTCGTTGCCCCGCATGGTCTTGCCGGCGTACCGGGTCGAGGTCGCGTATTGTGAATCGATAACGCGCTCGTTTTCCGCCGCATCACCGTACCGGAACACGAAGCAGCCGGTATCGATGAACGGACGCTGCTTCGAGGAACCCGTGCTCCGGGGGTCCGGGTCGATGCCGCTGAAGAGGATCAGCGAATACAGTTCCTTGATGGTCGGCAGGCGCCAATCGTCATGTCCGGCGAGGCGGCAGGCCGACGCGCCCGCAACCGCTTCCCGGAAAGTCTTCTTGGGGCCGGGATCTTTCCGCCACATGAGGCCCGTCGTCAGGTCCGTGACGGTCCCGTCGCCGTTGTCGCGGTACGCCGGTTGGTTGCCTTGATACTGCGCGTCCTGGCCGAAGAACGCATCGCCCGGTTTCGGGTATAGGATCTCGTGCGTGTTGTTGTAGCAGCGCTCCTGCCCGGTGTCGACAATCGTGTAGATTCCCGCAAGGCTCCAGGAGGCCGGATGCACGACAAGCAGCACGAGAAGCGCCGCCTGCACGAGCACACTGCGGAGTTGCATTGCCACTCCTTTCGGTTTGAGCAGATCGGAGACAGGAGTGCGGGAAGACCTTCTACACGTTGCTGTCTGCCCCCGGCGACATGGTTGATGACGCCGTCGATGACCCGAAGCGCCGTTCTCTCGTGGGCGTCCTAGCCGGTGAAGTAGAGGTAGGCTGCCGCGATGATGCCGAGGATGATGATCGTGTGGACCACGTCCCACTTGTTCCATGTTCTGCGGGTCTCTTCCTTGCCGGCGGCGGTCACGGTGGCGAAGGTGAGTCCCTCGATTTTTTCGGCCGGCGGCCTGGAGGTCAACAGGCTCACCACGATCATGATGATGACGCTGACGGCGAAGAGAACGAGGCAGAAGTATAGGAAGTTGAACGTGCCGAACTGAATGAGGAAGGTGGGCAGGCTGGGCGCCACCGATTCCACTCCCGCCAGGATCTGGGCCGCCAGTTTCGCCATGCCGAGGATGAAGCCGCAGATCAGCCCCGCGACGGCCCCCGCACCGTTGATGCGGCGGAAGAACACGCCGAGGAAGAAGGCGGCGGTAATCGGCGGCGCCAGGTACGCCTGCACGGTCTGAAGGTACTCGTAAAGCGCTCCCGAGACGTATTGCATCACCGGAATCCAGACGATGCCGAGCACCACGATCACCGCCGTGGCGAGGCGGCCCACGCGAACGAGCGTCCGCTCCGATGCGCCCGGGCGGAGTTTCTCGTAGATGTCTACGGTGAAAAGCGTCGAGCACGAGTTGAACAGCGACGACAAGGAACTCATCAGGGCCGCGAGCAGTCCGCCCACGACCAGCCCCCTCAGCCCCACCGGCAGCAGCGTCTGCACCAGGACCGGGAACGCCTGGTCCGGGCTTTCCAGTTGGAGTTTTCCGGACTGGGCCAGCGCGTAGGCGATCATCCCCGGAATGATGAAGATGAAGACGGGCGAGAGTTTCAGGTACGCCCCGAAGATCGTGCCCCGGCGAGCCTGTCGCATGTTACGGGCCGCCAGCGTCCGTTGGACGATGTATTGGTCGGTACACCAGTACCACAGGCCGACGATGGGCGCGCCGAAAAGGATGCCCGCCCAGGGAAAGTCGGGGTCGCTGGCCGGCCGCCACAGGTTGAAGTACTGGCTTCCGCACGCTTCGCGCAACTCCCCCCAGCCGCCGAGCGCCGACAGACCCATGATCGTGACGACGACCGACCCGACGATCAGCACAACCGCCTGCAGGGCGTCGGTGTAGACGACGGCCCGAAGGCCGCCGAGTACCGTGTAGATGCCCGTCAGCACGACGACGCTGACGGCCCCGACCCAGAAGTTGTCGAGCGGGCCGAACGTGCCTTGCGGCAGCAGCGTGGCGAAGACGACCCCACCCGCGTAAACCGTCACGCTGACCTTCGTGAACACGTACGCCACGAGGCTGACCAGCGACAGGATCCATCGCGACGCCGAGTTGTACCGCCGCTCGAGGAACTCGGGCATGGTGTAGACGGCGGCGCGGCTGTAGAAGGGGACGAACACCCAACCCAGAACGAGCAGGCACCATGCGTGCAACTCGTAGTGGGCCATGGCCACGCCGCTCTTGGCGCCCGAACCCGCCAGCCCGACGATGTGCTCCGACCCGATGTTCGACGCGAACAGCGACGCCCCGATCACGAACCAGCCGATATTGCGGCTGGCCAGGAAGTAGTCCGCCGCCGACCGCTGCCGCCTCGCCGACCACCAGACGATTACCACCAGGGCCAGAAAGTAGAGGCCGATGACGAGCCAGTCCCAGGTCTCCAATCCGGTCATTCCGTGTCTCCGTCGGCGTCTCCAGGTTCGCGAGGTCGCGCGGCTGCATACCTGGCCGGGCGATTCGTTTCCAGCGGCCCATTTTCGCCACGCGCACCCGGGATGCAAGCCTAATCACCGGCAGCGCGGCGCCGGCTTCGGGCTCCGCACCGGCCCTGATACTTCACGGGGGCATCGGCGGATTGCGATGAGGGGGTTTGTGGAGGGCAGGGTGGTGGATGTGCTGTGGGGCAAGCGTCGGGTTGCGGCGGGTTAGGGTTTCCGGACCTGCGCAGTTCCTTTCATGTGCTACAAGCAATCGTGAACTGCTCTAAGCGGTCTTACGTAAGTCTTTTGCTGTGGCGAGAACGGCACCCGCTCGCTT
>CAZIJC010000228.1:0-6282 GCA_964539385.1 uncultured Anaerolineales bacterium
CCCGGGGCTACTTGGCGGCCTGGTGCTTGCGGATGGTTTCGAGCGGCAGCGCCCCGGTGGGGCCGATGCGGCGTGGGTGATCGTCCGGTAGAGGACGGCGGCTCTCACGCGGACGACCAGGGTCAGGTTCCGCACAGCAATCGCCTCCTGCGCCGGCCGATGCGGCCTACGCCTTTTTCCACAGGAACTTGCCGTACAGGGCGGTGTCGCCGAGTTCTTCCTCGATCCGGAGCAACCGGTTGTACTTGGCGATGCGGTCGGTGCGGCAGAGGCTGCCGGTCTTGATCTGTCCGGCGCCGGTTGCGACGGCGATGTCGGCGATGGTCACGTCTTCGGTCTCGCCGCTGCGGTGGCTGATCACCGCCGTATAGCCCGCGCGGTGGGCCATGTCGATGGCCGCAAGCGTCTCGGTCAGGCTCCCGATCTGGTTCACCTTGATGAGGATGCTGTTGGCGACGCCCTCTCTGATGCCGCGCGCGAGGCGCCGGGTGTTCGTAACGAACAGGTCGTCGCCGACGAGTTGGATCTGGTTGCCGAGGCGGTCGGTCAGTTTTTTCCAGCCGTTCCAGTCGTCCTCGGCCATGCCGTCTTCGAGGCTTCGGATGGGGTACTTGCCGGCCCAGTCGGCCCAGAAATCGACCATCGCCTTGGCCGAGAGTTTGCGTTTCTCGCTGGCCAGGTTGTACTTGCCCGCCTTGTAGATCTCGCTGGCCGCGGGGTCGAGGGCCAGCCAGACCTCCTTGCCGGCCTTGTATCCGGCGGCCTTGATGGCGCCGAGGATGAGTTTGCAGGCCTCCTCGTTGCCCTCCCGAAGGACCGGGGCGAAGCCGCCTTCGTCGCCGACCGTCGTGGCGTAGCCCTTTTTCTTGAGGATGCCCTTGAGGGCCTGGAAGATCTCGCATGCCATCCGCAGGCCCTCGCGGAACGAGGTCGCGCCGAACGGCATGACCATGAACTCCTGCAGGTCGATCGCAAAGTCGGCGTGGGCGCCGCCGTTCATGATGTTGCACATCGGCACGGGCAGCACGCGGGCCGACGGGCCGCCGATGTACTTGTAGAGCGGCAGGCCGGCCTCGGCGGCGGCGGCCTTGGCGACCGCCAGACTGACGCCCAGGATGGCGTTGGCGCCGAGTTTGCCCTTGTTGGCGGTGCCGTCCAGCGCGATCATCGTTTCATCGACGCCCACCTGGTCGCGGGCGTCCATGCCGATGACCTTCGGCGCGATGAGCATATTGACGTTCTTGACGGCCTTCGTGACGCCCTTGCCGAGGTAGCGCCGTCGGTCGCCGTCCCTGAGTTCGACAGCCTCGTGTTCGCCCGTCGAAGCGCCGCTGGGGACGGCGGCCCGTCCGAAGGCACCGCCCTCGAGTTCAACGTCCACTTCCAGGGTCGGCGTGCCGCGCGAGTCCAGGATTTCGCGGGCGTGGACACGGTAGATCGTGTTCGGCATGGCTTTGGCAACTCCTCCTCCCTTTACCCGACAGCCGGTGAGGATGCCTTCCCCGCCGGGTCCATGCGGCCGAGCAGGGCGGCACTTGTACCATGATGGCCGGCCTGTTGCAACAGGCTTGTGGCCCCGACTTGGGAAGCGCCTCTATCCGGAGTCGGCGTCGTGCCCACTTGACACCGCCTGCGGCGGCCGTAACAATTGTCCGAGACCTGAACGTTCCGGAGGGGTGTCATGCCTATCCATCTGCCGCCGATCTCGCGACGCCGGTTCCTGAAAAGCACCCTGGCCGCCGGTGCCGCCCTGCTTGTCCCCGGACGAACCGACGCCGCGCAGCAGCCGGTCGATCCGAACCGTTTCGCGCTGCTCGCCGACGTGCACGTCTGGTCCAACCGAGACAAACCCTTCAACAACGTCAAGCCGGCGGACAACCTCCAGAAGGTGTGCCGCGAGGTCATCGCCCTCTCACCTCGCCCGGCCAACATGATCGTTTCGGGCGACTGTGCCCAACTCAAAGGCATGCCGGGCGATTACGCCGTCCTGAAGAACGTGCTCGACCCCGTCCGCCGGGCCGGAATAGCCGTCCACTTGTGTCTGGGCAACCACGACCATCGCGCGAACTTCTACGCCGCCTTCCCCGACGCCCGACCGTCCGGCTCGCCGCCTGTGCGCGGCAAGCACGCCGCAATCCTCCAGTCGTCGCACGCCAACTTCGTTCTGCTCGATTCGCTCGAGACGACCAACGTGACGCCCGGCCTGCTCGGCGAGGCCCAACTCGGGTGGCTGGCTCACGTGCTGGACGCCCGCAAAGACAAGCCCGCCCTGGCCTTCGCCCATCACGACCCGAACTTCGGCAAGCGCAAGAGCGGCCTCCGCGACACCGGCGCCCTGCTCAAACTGCTCCAGGCCCGCCGCCACGTCGCGGCCTACGTCTACGGGCATACCCACGCATGGGGACACAAGAAGGCCGGCGACTTGCACCTGGTGAACGTGCCGACCACCGCATGGATCTTCAACAAGAAGCAGCCGCGCGGGTGGGTGGATGCGCGCCTGCGGGCCGACGGCGCCAAACTCGTCCTGAACGCGCTGGACAAGAAACACGCGGCCCACGGCGAGCAGGTCGACCTGAAGTGGCGGGCATAAGAGGACTTACGTAAGTCTTGCGCGGTGGGTCTCCGGACCCACCGCGCTTGCGACCACCATGTCGCGGCCCGTACGGGCCGCGCGGTAAGTAACGCTGTAGTATTAGTTTTGCGTGGCTCACCCGCCCAGCATCGTCAGCGGATTCTCGCGGTTCTCGAGCGGCAGCGTCGCGGGCCGGCCGAGGCGATGCGACTCGAAGACCGAGACGATCATCTCGACCACGTCGCGCCCCGCAGCGGGGCCGCCCAAGGGCTGGCGGTCTTCCTTGACGGCCGCCAGCAGGTCCCGGATGGCCAGCGTATGGCGGGCGGCATACTCGGGGCCCGTGAGCGGCTCGGGCCTGGCGATGCCGGCCGACGACACGTTCTGCCACCCGGCGCCGCTTCGGCCCGGCGACCAGGACGGGTCGCCAAGGTACTTCACGTCGGGCATCGTGCCCTCGGTGATCTCGATGATGCCGCGCGAACCGAAGACCTGGAGCGCGTAACGCCACGGCTTACCGGCAGCGTTCCTGTGGGAGCCGAAGTACGCCGTGGACCCGTCGGGCATGCCGTACATCGCGCGGACGGCATCTCCGGCGAGCGGCCCGATACCCTCGTTGCCCTCGTGGACGTGCTTGCGGGTAACCGGTTGGCCGTCCTGGGTGACGTGTGCGAAACACCATTTCGGCCTCCCGGCCAGGGCGTGAATTGCATCGAGCACGTGCGTGCCGAGGACCCAGAGGTCCTCGCCCCCGCCTCGCCGGTCTTCCTTGCCGCGCGCCCGGTACTCGAGGACCTTGCCCATCTTGCCCTCGGCAATGAGCCGCTTGACGGTGGCCAGGCGCGGGCTGTACCGCGTGGGATGGGCGATGGCGAGTTTGGCTCCCGTCTTCTCGCATGCGGCGACGATACGGTCGGCCTCGGCGAGGGTGCGGCACATGGGTTTTTCCATGAGGACGTGGATACCGCGCTCGGCCGCCGCGACGGCCATCGCCGCATGTTGATCGAGCCACCGTGGACAGATCGCAACCACGTCCGGCCGCGTCTTCTCGATCATGTCTCGCCAGTCGGAGAACGCCCGCTCGACTTTCAGCCGCTTTGCCGCCGACGCCAGGCCCTGCTTGGCCTCGTCGGCCACCGCGACGATCTCGGTCTCCGGAATCGCCAGCCACGCCGTGTCCAGCCCGTGTCCGTAGTTGCCGCGACCGGTCCGCCCGATGACGCCGACGCGGTACCGCTTGCCTGCCCCACCTCTTGAGGCGCCGCGGATGAGGCGTGGTGCGATGATTGCGGCCCCGGCGCCGGCCGCGGCCTTTCCCGCGGTGTTCAGGAACGTTCTGCGTCTCATGTGAGAGTCCTTTCGGTTACAGGGAGCCGGAGCGTCACGAAACCATTGATAAGGCGAATCGCACGGAACGCAACGCAAAAAGCGGAACCAGAAACCTCTGCGGGCGGGCCAAACGCGGTTGCTCCCACCGTGCACCGCCGTTATCATGGCTTCTTCACGCCGCAACATGCGAGCAGGAGCGACGATGAAAACCCGGACGCAGGTCCTGACGGCGTTCAAGGCACCGCTTGAGGCGAGAGAGTTCGACCTTCTGCCGCTCTCAGACGGGGAAGTGCTCGTCAAGGTGACCTACGCGGGGGTGTGCGGGTCGGACCTGCATATGGCCTCCGGCGAGGACCCGCGGACGCCGCTGCCGATCATCCTCGGACACGAGGGCGTCGGCGAGATCGCAGAAATCCGGGGCGAGAAGACCGACGTCGACGGCCGCCCATTGACGGTCGGCCAACCGGTCCTCTGGAACCGGGGCGTGGTGTGCGGCCGGTGCTTCTTCTGCACGCACGGGCAACCGCACCTGTGCCCGGAGCGGTTCGTCTACGGCATCCATCGCGGCTGCGACGTCCCGCCGCACGTAGGCGGGTGTTACAGCCAGTACCTGCCGCTCGACGCCCGGACCGATATCTTCGCCATCGACGACGTGCCGCCCGAGCATCACAAGACGCTCGTGACCGCCTCGTGCAGCGGCTCGACGGCGGCCCACGCCTTCGATTTCTTCGAGCCGATTGAAGGCGAGACCCTTGTGGTCCAGGGCGTCGGGCCGCTCGGATGTTTCATGGTGGCCCTGGCGTGCGACTGCGGTGCGGGCCGCATCGTCGCGATCGACCTGGCCGAGGCGCGGCTCCAACTCGCCCAGCGATTCGGCGCAACGCACACGCTGAACATCGAGCAGACGACCGCCGACGAGCGGGCCGAGGCCGTCAAGGACCTGACAGACGGTCGCGGGGCCGACGCCGCCTACGAGGCCGTCGGCAAAGCGGCCGCCGTGCGGGAGGGCCTGGGCCTGGTGCGCCACGGCGGGCGGTACGTCACGGCCGGGTTCGGCCAGCCGGGCGGCGCGATGGAGTGGGACCCGTTTGCGGACCTGGTGCGACCGGACCTCAAGTACGTGGGCGTGTGGGTTAGCCACACGCGGCACACGCGGCGGGCGCTGGAGTTGATGAAGCGGCGCCTGGCAGACTTCGCGCAGATGATCACGCACACGATGCCGCTTTCAGAGGTCAACGCCGCCCACGACCTCATGCGTCGCGGCGAAGCGATGAAGGTGGCCCTGGAGCCGCACGGGTGAGTACGTGCGCGCATTCAGCCCCCGGTGATTACACCGGGGGCCCCATAGCAGGAGGCACACATGCAGACGACGACACGTCGTGATTTTTTCAAACTGGCCGGCCGGGGCGCGGCCGTGTCGCTGCTCGCGCCGGCGGTCCTGTTGGGTGGGTCTGCCGCCGCGGCCGCCAAGGGGAAGTACAACGTCCTGTTCATCGCGGTGGACGACCTCCGGCCGCAACTCGGTTGTTTCGGCCACAGCAACATGAAGTCGCCGCACATCGACCGCCTGGCGGCGCGGGGCACGCTCTTTGCGCGGACGTACTGCCAGCAGGCGGTCTGTGCCCCGTCGCGGGCCTCCATCATGAGCGGGTGCCGGCCCGACACAACGCGCGTCTGGAACCTCCAGACGCCGCTGCGAACGACGATGCCCGACGTCCTGACGCTGTGCGAGCGTTTCAAGACGAGCGGGTACACGGCCATCTCGCTCGGCAAAATCTACCATCACGGCAAGCGCGACGATCCGCGCGGGTGGAGCGAGGACCCCTGGCGGCCGACGGGCGACTGGAAAGGCCGCGGCTACCTCACGCCCGAGGCCCAGGCCATTGCCGCCAAGACCACCCGAGGGCGCGGCCCCGCCTATGAATGCGCCGACGTGCCCGACACGGCGTACCCCGACGGGGCCATCGCGACGAAGGCCGTCGAGACGCTGCGGCGCGTGAAAGACCGGCAGTTCTTCCTGGCCGTCGGCTTCTTCAAGCCGCACCTTCCGTTCAACGCGCCGAAGAAGTACTGGGACCTGTACCCCGAGGACACTATCGACCTGGCGGACAATCCGTTCAAGCCGAAGGGCTGCCCGGACATCGCCATGCACAACTGGGGCGAACTGCGCAACTACCCCGGCATGCCGACGAAAGGGCCGGTCTCGCAGGAGCAGGCCCGGACGCTCGTCCGCGGGTACTACGCGTGCACGAGTTACACCGACGCCCAGATCGGGCGCGTCCTCGACGAACTCGACCGCCTCGGCCTTGCCGACAAGACGGTCGTGGTCCTCTGGGGCGACCACGGGTGGCACCTGGGCGACCACGGCCTGTGGTGCAAGC
>CAZIJC010000229.1:0-6245 GCA_964539385.1 uncultured Anaerolineales bacterium
GGCCCGCCGGGGACCTCAAGCACCTGAAAGCGCTGATCGTGGCGACCAAGGCGCCCCCCGACCCCCTCTACCAGATGAAAGGCCTGAAGTACCTGGCGGTGGCCGTGGAAAAGAAAGACGGCAAGGTGAAGCCGGAGCACCAGGAGATGGTGGTCCGGCTCCAGAAAGAACTGCCCGACACGGCCGTCGTCCGCCTCGCTCCGCTCTGCTTGGGGTCGGGGTGGATCCTGGTGTTGGTGCCGGCCGTTGCGATGGCGTGGTGGCTGGCGGCGCGGCGCAAGCGGAGGCGGCCGAGACCGGACGCCTGCCATGCCTGACGGTGAAGGTCCTCATCGCGGCCGTCGTCGCGCGGTGCTCGAAGCGGCCGCCGCGTCGGCGGGGATGGTTCTGTTCGCCCTGTTCGTCCGAAGCGGCCTGCCGTGGGTCGTGGTGTCGGGCGCCGGGCTGGTTGTGACGGCGGTGGCCGTAGCCAACTCGTTCCGTGTTGAACGTCGCCCCGCCGCGGTCCTCGGCTTCTCTCCGGTCTCCGGGAAAGTGGCGGCGTATCTGATTCTGGCTTGCGGCGTGGGGGCGGGGCTCGGCGTGCTCCACCGAGTCGTGTGGGAGATGGGGGCGTTTCCTTCAGGCGTCGGCCGGTTTGTGTTGGTCGCTTCCGCCATCGGAGCGGCCGAGGAATTTCTCTATCGCGGGTATGTCCAGGGGCGGCTCCGTCGCCTGGGCTGGGTGGTTGCCGTGCTTCTTGCGGCCGCCGCGCACACGGTGTACAAGGCGGCGCTGTTTGCGTTTCCGCCAGACGGCGTCGTCATCGACCTTGAGTTTCTCGCCGTGTGGACGCTCGTCGGTGGCGTGGTCTTCGGTGCGCTTCGTGAACTCTCCGGCAGCGTCCTCACGCCGCTTGCCGCGCACGTCCTGTTCGACATCATCGTCTATGGTGGGAACGTTCAGGCGCCGTGGTGGGTGTGGTCGTAGAGGAATCAGTGGCGGGCAGCACTGTCTGCTGCGCGGCTGGCCGCGCCCGCGCGGCTGTTGACTACGCTTTGCTCTTCGTGGTCGCCTTGTCGTGGCCGAAGGGGCTGATTTCGCGCAGCCGCCGGATAATCGGCGGAACGACCTCCAGGACCTTGTCGATTTCCTCCCGCGTGTTGTAGATGCTCAAACTGAATCGGATGGATCCATGCGCTGCCGTGAAGGGCACGCCCATCGCGCGCAGCACGTGGCTGGGTTCCAAACTGCCCGTTGTGCAGGCCGACCCGCTGGAGGCGCAGATGCCGTGCTGGTCGAGCATCAGGAGGATGGCCTCGCCCTCGACGTACTCGAAACTGATGTTGGTCGTATTCGGGAGCCGCAGGGTGCGGCTGCCGTTGACGCTGGCGTCGGGCGCGTTTGGGAGGAGGCCGTTTTCGAGTCGGTCGCGCAGGGCGGCCACGTCGGTGTTCTCTTTGTGGAGGTTCTGCTTGGCCAGTTCCGCCGCCACCCCGAGGGCGACGATGAGCGGCACCGACTCGGTGCCGCCTCGACGGCTGCTCTCCTGGTGCCCGCCGATGATGTGCGGGCTGAACCGCGTCCCGCGACGCACGTACAGTGCCCCGATGCCCTTCGGGGCGTGCAGTTTGTGGCCCGAGAGGCTCAGCATGTCGATCGGCATGTCCGATAGGTTCGTCGGAATCTTGCCGACCGCCTGGACGGCGTCTGTGTGAAACAGGATGCCTCGTTCGCGGCAAAGCGCCCCGACCGCCTCAACGGGCAGCAGGACGCCGGTCTCGTTGTTGGCCCACATCATGCTGACGACGGCGGTGTCGTCGTCCAGCGCATCCTGAAAGGCGGCCATGTCGAGCAGGCCTTCCGCATCGACCGGGATTTCCGTCACGCGATAGAGCGGTCGGCCGTGGCTGCCCTGCCCAAGCGCCTGGCACAGGTTCTTGACGGCGGGGTGTTCGACGCGCGTCGTGATGAGGTGGCGCCGCTCGGGGTAGCAGTCCAGGGCGCTGGTGATGGCCGCGTTGTCGCTCTCGGTGCCGCACGACGTGAAAATGATCTCCGTCGGATGGCAGCCCAACAGGTCGGCCAGCCGCCGGCGGGCCGCGTCAACGTGTGCCTTCACTTGGCCGCCGAAGGTGTGGATGCTCGATGGGTTGCCGTACAGCCGTTCGAGGAACGGCATCATGGCCTCGCGCACCTCGGGCGCCACGGCCGTCGTGGCGTTGTTGTCGAGGTAGATGGTGTTGTCCACGGTGGTGGTTCCTCTCACGGGGTGCCTTCGGGCAGGCGGCCGCCCACGTCTTCGACGACGATCTGCGCATCGACGAGTTCCTTGAGCCGCCCTTCGACCGCGCTCTTGAGGGTGAAATCCCTGACGCGGCACCAGGCGCAGTGGCCGCGAAGCGCCACCTGGACCGTCTTGCCGTTGATGTCCACCAGTTCGATGTCGCCGCCGTCGGCCTGGAGCATTGGCCGGATCTCCTGCTCGATGACCTGCTGGATGAGGGTCATGCGCTCCAGGTTCGTCATGGGCGTCCGGCGCTGTCTCGCTTTGGCGACGTGCTCGGCCTTCGGGCCGTGGACCTTCTCGATGATGGCCTCGATTTCGGGGTGGCATCCCTGGCATCCGCCGCCCGCCTTGGTGAAATGCGTGACTTGTTCGACGGTGTGCAGGTTCTGCTCGCGGACGACCTTCTCGATGAGTTTGTCGGTCACACCAAAGCACCGGCAGACGATGGCGCCCTCGTCCTCGATGTTGAAGGGCTCATTGCGGTACAGGGCGATGGCCTTCTGAAGGACCTCCGTGCCCATGACGGAGCAGTGCATCTTGGCCTCGGGCAAGCCGCCCAGGTAGGCGACGATGTCGTCGTTCGTCAACCTTTCGGCTTCCTCGATGGTCTTGCCCTTGATGAGTTCGATGAGCGCGTCGGAGGAGGCGATGGCGCTGGCGCAGCCGAAGGTCTGGAATTTGGCGTCGGCGATGCGGCCGGCCTCATCGAGTTTGATCATCAGCCGCAGGGCGTCGCCGCACGTAAGGTTGCCCACGGTGGCGTCGAGGTCCGGGCGCTCGATGACGCCGGTGTGCTTCGGGTTCAGGAAGTGCTCTTTGACTGTTTTGGTGTAGTCCCACATGGCGACCCGGGTCTCCTTGCCCATCTCATTCTGCTATTCTACACGTGGTGGCGACAACTATCAAGACGGGCGGGAATGAATTCGGCGCCGATGCTGCGACCGCACGCCAGGCAGCGCTCCGCATGCGCGGTTGGAGGCGGGCCCGAGGGAAGATTCTCTTGGCAAGCAGAACAGGCCGGCGCCTGCACCGAAGACGCCGGCCTGGTGAGGGCTATGGGGTGTTGGCCACCGGCTAATCGAGCGCCTTGTTGAACATGACGGCGACGATGTAATCATCTCCTCGCTCTTCGACGCGGACGACGTGGCTGGGGACCGGCACCCGGCGAGCGATCTGGTCTATGTTCTTGGGGACGAGCAGGAACTCCAGGGTGACGTCCTGTCCCTCTAACACCCCCGTGTGGGCCGGGAAGCCCGCCAGTTTCGCGCCGGTCGGCGAGACGTCCACCGTCCAGCCCCGGAACACCTCACGCCACGCCTCGTCACGGACGACCGTGTCGTATTTTCGACGCTGGCGGTGGTGGTGCCGGCGGTTGCCCGCGAGATGCCGCGTCAACGTATCCAGTATGATTCCCACGGTCGGCGACTCCTTATCCTTGTGTTCTGACCGGTCCAGGCGGTCTGCGGCGACGGTATCCGTTTATCGGCAAAACGCGGCTGGCGACTGAAGTCTCCCTTGTGGCAAAGCCGTCGATTGCGCCGTTTAACGGTTTGCTGTCGTGCCAAAGGCAAGATGTCACGGCCCCCTCCCGTCCCGCCGCAGGGCGTGGGAGGTACCTGCCGGTATAAACTATGGGGGTAAAACGCCGGAAGGCAAACCGAGCGCGCTAACTTCCGCAGTGTTGCCGTAAGTGCTTTACAGTTAAGAGATTACGGCAGACCGCCTGGACAGGGTCTGGCGGACTCGGCGCGGAACAGCGGGGAAAAACAAGTGGGAAACGGTCGGCCGCGCGGCAGCGGGCCGAGGAGTATCTGCCGTCCGTGGACCGGTGCTAGGGCTTCGGCGCCACGGACGCCTTGCTCCGGGTTTTCTGAAGTTCGACCTCGCTCATGCGGCGCTCGAGCAGCGACAGACTGATCTCGATGACTTCGCGGGCCTCGTCGGGCGTTGACGTGCCGACGCAGACCATGTCGCAGTCGCGTATCGTGGACCAGTTGAACGCCAGGCCGACGAGCGGCGGCACCTTGCCTGCGGCCAGCGGCTTGATCGTGATAACGGGCTTTTTGCGCTGCCAGATCATGCGGTGCACCCAGTCTACCTCGATCTGCATGAGGAAGCCGATGGCGTTATAGATCTGGAAGTAGGTCTCGCAGTCGAGGCCGGTCTCGTCGGCGTAGATGGGCGTCTCGGGCATGTGGGTCGAGAGGCCGGGAATCATTCCGGCTTCGCGGATCATGGCGGCGCAAGAGTCCATGTCGCGGATGACGCGGGCGCGGCGGTCGAGCAGGGCGTCGGTCGTCTGCTGATGGGGCAGGCACACCCGGCAGCCCATCTCGGCGCAGGCGTCGATGGCGCGGCGGCTGTTGCCGTCGGCCTCGGGCGCGCCGGAGAGGTCGAGGTGCGGTGTCCCGAGCGTGATGATCTTGCGGCCGGTGCGGCCCTGGGCGATGTCGATGGCCGCCAGGAGTTTCTCATCCGGGTGGCCGATGAGGCCGTCGACGCCGGCGTTGAGGAACACTTCCATGACGTCCGCGATGCGCTCGGGCGTCATCGTCCGCTTGATCTGGTTGTCCTTGGCGGCGCTGGTGTGCGAGAACCCCAGCCACCAGTTGGTGCCCATCAGGAGACGCGAGATCGAGAGGTCCTCGATCCTGGTCCGCGGGAAATCCGCCATCGCTATGCCCTCACTGAAGCGTTATGGGGTGCTGTCGGCGAACATCACCGTAATCATACGCGCGGCTGCCGCCCGTGCCAAGAGGCGCGCGGGGCAAGCCCCGCGGCTAACGGGCGCTTCACACGCGATCCTCCTTGGTGGCCTGCGGCCGCAGGCGAATGTGCAGGTCGCGCAGGCTGCGCTCGTCCACCGTGCTCGGCGCCCCCGTCATCAGGCACTGGGCCCGTTGGGTTTTGGGGAAGGCGATGGTCTCGCGGATGCTCGACTCGCCCAACAGGAGCCGTACGAACCGGTCCAGGCCGAGGGCGATGCCGCCGTGGGGCGGCGCACCGTAGCGCAGGGCCTCCAGCAGGAACCCGAACTTCGCCTCGGCCTCTTCCTTGCCGATGCCCAGCATCCTGAAGACGCGCTGCTGAACGTCCTGACGGTGGATACGGATACTGCCCCCGCCGAGTTCGATGCCGTTCAGGACCAGGTCGTAGGCCCGGGCCCGGACCGAGAGCGGTTCGGACTCCAGACGGTCGGCGTCCTCGGGCATCGGGCTGGTGAACGGGTGGTGGATGGCCACGTGACGCTTCTCGTCCACGTCGTACTCGAACATCGGGAACTCGGTGACCCAGCAGAAGTTGAGTTTGTCCTCGGGCACGATGCCGAGGCGATGGCCCAGGTGGACGCGCAGCGCGCCGAGGCTGGCGGCGACGACGGCCGGTTCGTCGGCCACGAAGAGCAGCAGGTCGCCCGCGTCGGCGGCAAAGGTCTGCTGCATCTCGGCCAGTTGCTCCGGCGTGAAGAACTTGGCGATGGGGCCGGTCAGGCCGTCGGCCTCCGCACGGAGCCAGGCCAATCCCTTCGCGCCGAAGTCGGCGGCAAAGGTCGCCAGGTCGTCGATGTCCTTGCGACTGAACGGTTTGCCCCCGGGCACCTTGAGACCGCGGACGTGGCCTCCGGCTTCGGCGGCCTCGCGAAAGATGCGGAACTCGCTCTCCCTGGCCACCCCGCCGGCGTCGGCGAGTTTCATCTCAAAGCGCCGGTCCGGCTTGTCGGAGCCGTAGTCGCGCATCGCCTCGGCAAAGGTGAGCCGCGGCAGCGGCAGGTTCACCTCCACGTCGAGGACCGCCTTGACGACGGCCGCCACGACGCGCTCGGTGACGGCCATGATGTCTTCTTCCGTAACGAACGCCATCTCGACGTCGAGTTGGGTGAACTCCGGCTGGCGGTCGGCCCGCAGGTCTTCGTCTCGCAGGCATCTGGCGATCTGGTAGTAGCGGTCGTAGCCGGCGATCATCAGGATCTGCTTGAACA
>CAZIJC010000230.1:0-6234 GCA_964539385.1 uncultured Anaerolineales bacterium
GAAACGCAAGAACGAACTGGCCGAGATGGCGCTGCGGCCGCATCCGTACGAGTTCCACCTCTACTACGACAGTTAGGAGGTGTGGAGGGAAAGAGGGTCGTGTCCCTCTTGCGTGGCCAACGGCAGGACAAGGCCGCCGTGGTGTGGGAGACCATCAAAGCCATCAAGGCATCCACGGATCGGCGGCCGCTCCGCAGCCTCTCCGCGGACGGGCCCGCGAAGACAAGGATTCTGCCATGAAAACGACACGGGCGTTGACGCTTGTTCTGGCGACCTTCTCGGTTGGCTGTCCGCTGCTTTTCGCGGCGGAGCCGGCCTCGGTCGTGGAAGCCCGGCCGTTCCCGTTGGACCGGGTGACCCTTCTGGACAGCCCCTTCAAGAAGGCGATGGAGATCAACCGGGCGTACCTGCTCGCGCTCGACCCGGACCGGTTTCTCTGGCCCTTCCATGAACGGGCGGGCTTGCCCACCAAGGGCGAGCGCTACGGCGGCTGGGAGAAGAGGGACTGCGTTGGCCAAGTGGCGGGGCATTACCTTACCGCCTGCTCGTTGATGTACGCCAGCACGGGAGATGAGGAACTCAAGAGGCGCGCGGCCTACATGGTCGCCGAACTGGCCAAGGCGCAGGCCAAGCACGGCAACGGCTACGCCGGACCGGTCAGGACCGAGGTCTGGGCCACGACGTTCTCCGGCCAGATCAAGGTCGGCAAGTGGGGGCTCGGAGGGGGGTACGTGCCCTGGTACGTTTTGCACAAGACGTATGCGGGCCTGATCGATGCGTATACCTGCACCGGCAACAAGCAGGCGCTTGAGGTGGCCCGCCAGTTCGCGGATTGGGCCAAGAAGGGCACGGACAACCTGACCGACGAGCAGTTCCAGAAGATGCTTCTCTGCGAGCACGGCGGCATGAACGACGCCATGGCCGGCCTGTACGCCATCACGGGCAACCGGCAGTACCTGTCTCTCGCCAGGCGCTTCGACCACAAGCAGATCTTCGGTCCGCTGGAGGCCGAACGCGACGAACTGCAAGGCAAGCACGTCAACACGCAGCTTCCCAAGATTATCGGCGCCGCACGCCTGTACGAACTGACCGGCGAGAAACGCTATGCGACGGTCGCCCGCTTCCTCTGGGACCGCGTCATCGACACGCGATCGTACGCGCCGGGAGGCGTGGATTTCCACGAACACTTCCGTGCGCCCGGCCAAGAGGCCAAGTTCCTCAACTGGGACAGTTGCGAAACGTGCGCCGTGTACAACATGTTGAAGGTAACGCGGCACCTGTTCGGATGGCGGCCGGACGCCCGGTACATGGACTACTACGAGCGGGCCCTGTACAACCATATCCTCGGATCGCAGGATCCCGCCACCGGCGGGGTGACCTACTTCTACTCGCTGAGACCCGGGCACTTCAAGATCTACAGCACGCCGTTCGACTCCATGTGGTGCTGCGTCGGCACGGGCATCGAGAACCACTCCAAGTACGGCGATACCGTCTACTACCACAACGAGGACACGCTGTGGGTGAACCTCTTCATTCCTTCCGAACTTGACTGGAAAGAGAAGGGCGTGACCGTCCGGCAGGAGACGGGATTCCCCCGCCAGGACACGACGACCATCACGGTGTCCACGAAGAAGCAGCAGGAATTCTCCGTCCGCGTCCGCGTTCCGTACTGGGCGACGAAGGGAGCGGAGGTTCGGGTCAACGGCAGGAAGGAGAAGGCCCAGGCAAAACCGCAAAGTTACCTGGCCCTTTCGCGCGCGTGGAAGGACGGCGACAGGATCGAGGTCCGCCTGCCCATGGGCCTGCACCTGTACCGCGCCCGCGACGACAAGAGCCTCGGCGTCGTCATGTTCGGCCCGCTGGTCTTGGCGGGTGAGTTGGGACGTGAGGCGATGCCGAAGACCCTATGCTGCACCAACAACAAGCAATACTCGGGCGAGCCCGTCCCGCCCGTGCCGGTGCTCGTCACCGATTCGAGGGATCCCGCCTCGTGGGTCAAGCGAACCGGCGACGCGGACCTGAGGTTCCGAACGCAGAACGTTGGCAAGCCGACGGATGTCTCCCTCATTCCACTTCACGATCTCCACCATCAGCGCTACACGGTGTATTGGCGGCTTCTCACGCAGGCCGAGTGGCTCAAGGAGAAGGACGCCCGTGAAGCCGAGCAGCGCCGCCTCAAGGAACTCGAAGCCGCGACCGTCGATCTCGTCACCCCCGATGCGCCGCTCGAACGCGCCCACAACCAGCAGGGCAAGAGGTCCTACTCCGGCGCGGCCTTCGGGCGCAGGTGGAGGGACGCGAGGGGGGGTGGATGGTTCTCCTACGACATGAAGGTGTTGCCCGACCGGCCCGTCTGCCTGACCGTCACGTACTGGGGAGGCGACTCGGGCAACCGGGTGTTTGACATTCTCATCGACGGCCAAAAACTCGCCACGCAGAAGATCAACGCGCCCAAGCCGGGCGAGTTCACGGACGTGACGTACGCCGTTCCCGTCGAGTTGACGAACGGCAAACAGAAGGTGACGGTCACGTTCCAGGCCCACCCGGGCAGCATGGCGGGCGGCGTTTTCGGCTGCCGGATCGTGAAAGGCAAGAAGTGACCGGCAACTTCAGAGGATCGAAGCCCAAGGTTGTCTGCGACGGGCGGATGACGCCGGCCACGGGAATCGCAGCCGATCGAAGCCAGAGTGTCATTCGGATAGGCTCTAAGAGTGCGGCAGGAGACGGACTGAAAGTGCGGCATCCAGGGGGGGCAACTCCCCGCCGCTCCTCGACCATCCGGAGACCCTGCTTCGCCGCACGCTGCGACCGCAGAAGCCGTGACCACGCATAAGACGAGCGGCGACAATGTGTCGGACGGACCAAATCCTGCAAAGCCTTCAAGAAAATGTTGACGCCGCCCTGGGCCTGGGATAGCATGCTTCTGGCCTTTCGACTTCGTTGGGGGGGCAGGCCGTGTCACGGAAGAAGCGGAAATCACGGGCGCCTGGACGAGCGTCTGAGCCGGTCAAGCCGAAACGCAGAAGGAAGTTGCTCACCTTCGCCTTGCCCATGGTGTTGGTGGGCGGCTTGGCGATCACGGCCTACTTGGTCTTCTTCTCCGACCGCAGCCCCGCCCCGCCGAGCATCGCGACCTCGTCCTTCGGCAACCCCGTCCGGGCCGCCCGCAAGGCCGAGAGCCTCGACGAACTGCTGAAGATATCGCCTGAGCAGCTCAAGAACGCGGACATCGCCGAGATGAACCTGCTCTGCGCCACCGGGCTTCGGGGTGCGGAGAATCTGAACATCGGCCATGCCCTGGCCACTCTCGACGAGTGGGCCGCGCGAGTGAAGTTCGAGACCGAAAGGCACCTCTACCGCGTGACCGATTCCCGCTACGCCGACCACTATCGGCACAGCGAGGCCTGCCTCCGGGCCGAGATGCTCCTGCAAGTGCTCCAGCAAGACCTCGGCATCAAGTACGACAGGACCGCCGCGCACAGCTTCGCCTTCAACGATTCCCGCGTCGCCTTCATCCACGGCATGATCCCCATGCCGGGCCAAACCATCGCCGAAACGCTCGGCGGAACCTGCGCGTCCATGCCGGTGATGTACGTCGCCGTGGGACGCCGGCTCGGCTATCCGCTCAAACTCGTTACCTCCAAGGGCCACGTCTTCGTCCGGTGGGAAGGCAAGGACCATCCCAATCCGGCTTGGCGCGAGCGGTTCAACATCGAGGGCTCAGGCGATGGCTTCGGCAGCTACGACGACGAACATTACAAGACTTGGCCGTTCAAATTGACCGACCGGGAAGTCCAGGTGAACGGCTACCTCGTTTCGCTCACGCCGATGGAAGAGTTCGCTCAATTCCTCGCAGCCCGTGGCCACTGCGGCCTGGACAACGGCCAGGCCGCGTTCGCGGCCCGATGCTACGAGAATGCGTATCGCTACGACCAGCGCCGGCCGTGTTACCGCGCGTGGTTCGCGGACGCCGCGAGTCAAAGCGGGTATCGCCCGAGCACGCCCGCGCTGGCCAGTTTGCTTGCCCATCGGATGGACCCCGCCGCCGCGGCGGAACGGATTATTGGCTGGCAACAAATGGCGGCGCGGCGCGAGTGGCTGCGCGGGCAAGCAGGCGGCGCGCCGGCGCCTGGATTGCCGAATGGAATTTCCGCCGGCCGGTCATACCAGTCACCCACTGGCACGCCACGGCAGCCGTCGCCATACGGGCCGCAACCCGGCATTCCACAGCCGTACCAGCCGCCAATGCCGGGCGTGCCGCCAGGGCCTTCACCTTACGGCCCGCAACCGGGCACGCAGCAGCCGGTCCGGCCACCGATGCCTGGGCAGCCGCCAAAATGAGGCGAAAGAAAGGCTTGACATCAAAATCGACCAAACCGAGAATAACCATCGAAAGGGGCTGAACATGAACATGAAAAGGATGGGTCTGATCGTCGCTCTGGTGGGTTTCGCCGTCTTGTCGATCCTCACCGCCGACACCTCGGCCTACTACCATCCCGGCTTGGGCAGATGGATGTCCCGCGACCCGGGGACCGGAGGCGCGATGCGCCTTGGTGGCACCGGGCCGGCTGTCGGGGGCGGCTTCGTCCCGCGTGATCAGTACGCGGATGGGTTAAATCTGTATGCCTACGGCAAGTCGGCGCCCATATTGCTTGTGGACCCGTTTGGCCTTGTTGTGAAAAGCTTCGAAGACTGCACACCTGCTCAAGAGCAAGATATTATAATGGCGGATGCCGACGTTTCTCAACGTCTTCCCGTGATTATTCACGAGTTTGGCAGGTTCACGTTTCCTTATGTGATGATGAATTATATAATGTCCGAAGGGCGAAGCGTGAAAACGGCCTATTTGGAAGCGACCCGGTACTCGAACTATAACCGCGAGATGTCCGTAGCTTGGAAGCAGATGAAGGATGAACTTGATGCAGGCATTGATGCCAAGTGTGAATGCGAGTGCGATGAAGGAGACCACGCATATGTTCGGGGGGCATTTGGAAATACATGGGCGCAAATCACGTTCGGCCCAATCCACTTCTGCCCACCGTTTTTTGGCGACACTCCGGGAGAAAGAGCAACTATATTCCTGCATGAGCTTTCCCATCTGGCTGCAAACACCGGGGATTTTGCTGGAAGTTGGTTTAGTCCGCCCCGTATTCAGCTGACGGGGACCGGGAGTGCCAGTGATGACGCGTATTACTTTGAGCTATTTATGCACGGGGATTGCG
Organism: uncultured Anaerolineales bacterium; assembly: GCA_964539385.1. Lineage (GTDB taxonomy): Bacteria > Planctomycetota > Phycisphaerae > FEN-1346 > FEN-1346 > JAUVZF01. The sequence continues at coordinate 5,223 of CAZIJC010000230.1, forward strand.
AGGTCGTTGACAAGAGGGACATATGGCAGTGGCTTTTTCCTCCTATGTGATAGGAGATCAGAATGTTTGGCAAGAGGACATTGGCCGCTTTGAGTCTATTCTGTGGCGCAGCCTCGCTCGCCGGGTGCGACTATTGGCACGAGGGCAACGGCGGCGAAGGCGTCCCGCCCCGTACTGGCGCATCATACCAAGCCAAACGGCTTTTTGACCTGTGCCGTATGGCAGAGGGGCGGGATATCGAGGTCAGGATGACAGCCGCTGAGAAGCTGGCGACGGCCCCTGAGGCGGAAGGTTGGATAGTGCTCGCATTGGTGGACGAGCTGGCGTTGCAGGTGATTGACGCCCCCATGCCAGCCGAACTTGAATTGCCGGAACTTTGGGGGTATACGCGCAGGGCAGTGATTGCCCGGATTCTGGAAAACCTTCCTCCCAATGCGAGTGGCGCCGTGCTCTTCGCCGTGACGCAATTCCTTTCGGAAACGCGGGGCGGGGAGTACCCGACTTTTGAGGGGCTTACTATTGGTAGGCTGAAAGTTCTTGGCAAAATGGGCGAGGGGAAAACGCGACCTCTAAGAGATATCGCCAGAGAGATGCTGGTTCGTGCCCTCGGTGTAGACCATGTATACGACGAGGTGGCATGGCGACAGGAGATACTTACCCGAAGGAGAAGTTCCATGCATGCGGGACAGAGCGGGACGAGAGGCGGCGCCGATAAATCGAGTCAGCCATGAAAGGCGAATTCACATCGCAAGTGCAACGGGACGGTGCCAGAAGACCTCCGCCGGAGTCCGGTAGTTGAGGCATTTTCGTGGACGGATCACGGCTAAAATGGCCGTTGGCCGTTGGCCGTTGCCGTTGCCTTTCAATCCGCAATCCGAAATCCGAAATGGCTTCCTTCCACCCCCATTCCCCTATTCCCCATTCCCTGTTCCCTGCTTTCCGGCCGATTGTTAGAACTCTAACTACTTTTTCGCCCCGGCCGGATTTTGTTAGAACTCTAACAACTTTTCGG
>CAZIJC010000231.1:0-6117 GCA_964539385.1 uncultured Anaerolineales bacterium
CTATCTTCTCGCCTATGCGATGCCGCTCAAGAAGCTCTACCTGACGGGCAAACGGAAGCGTTCCATTCCGCAACTCGATGCCGCCGCCGCCCAGGCTCTGATCCTCGATGGACGCGGCTGGAGCAACAAGGACCGCAACAGCGCCTATGACAAGATCAGTTCGGAGCAACTCGTTGCCCGTCTGAGCAGTTGGTCGCCCATCGTCCGGGAGCGGGCCGCGATGGCACTGGGACGCCGCGAGGGGACCTCGCTTCCGGTACTGGTCAAGATGCTCGACGCCCCTCGCCTCGAAACCCGCTACGGTGCCTGCCAGGCCCTGGCGATGCTCAAAGGCAAGGCGGCCGCCGCCGTGCCGGCCTTGAGGAAGTCCCTGCGGCACGAGGACATGTGGCTGCGCATCAAGGCCGCCGAGGCGCTGGCCAACATCGGAGGCCCCGCGATGTCCGCCGTGCCCGAGCTTCTCACGATGCTCGCAAAACGGCCTTCCAAGTCCGACCCGCGCGGCATGGAACAACGCTACCTGAGCTTCGCCCTGTTTAACAGGCGAGGCGGTCTGATCGGCCAGTCGCTCGAAGGAGTCGACCGGGAGCTACTCACGAGAGCCATTCGTGCCGGCCTCCGGAACGAAGATGGACGAGCGCGGGGCAGTCTCGGTACGGTGTACAAGAATCTCACCTATGACGAAATCAAGCCACTGCTGCCCGCAATCCATCAGGCGATCGTCGAGCCTGCGCCTAGCGGGATCATGTTTGCCAGCGGCATCCGTCTGAGCGGCCTCGAACTGCTCGCCAGATACCGAATCAGGGAAGGCATGCCGCTTTGTATCCAAATCATGGAGACCCACAAGTGGGGCAAGAAAAACCGGATCGCACAATGTCTGAGAACTTTGGGAACTTACGGCGCGGCGGCCAAGGCGGTCTTGCCTCAACTCCGACAACTCGAGAAGGACCTCCTTGCCCACAGAGAGGCCAGGATGCTTAAGCCCGCGATCGAGCAAACCCAGGCGCTCATCAAGGACATCGGGAACGCCGCCGGAACGGTTGAACTGCGCAGCATTAACGATCTTTGATTGGCGGTCAGGGGTGAGGCCGGGTGGCATGGTCATCCCGCAGGGTGACCATGTTGTCACCCTCAAACAGAGCATGTAGGGTGGGTCCTATGGACCCACGCTGATTCATAAGGTCATCGGCCGCGCGGCTGCAAGCACCCACCCGACGCACTGTCACCCCACCACGTTATAGTGCCGCACGCCGGCCGGGTGGCATGGTCATCCCGCAGGGTGACCATGCTGTCAGCCTCAAACAGCATGTAGGGTGGAGCCTATGGACACACACTGATTCATAAGGTCATCGGCCGCGCGGGTGCCCATACGGGTCTCCGCGGCGCTCCGACAAGCACCCACCCGACGCACTCATCCACAGGCCTTTCCGGACCAAACGCCAAGCCGCAATTCCCACGCCCTCGCGCGGCACCCAGACACTCCCGCCCGGCAAGACGACAAGACACTGCTCCCACCTCTGTCTTTTTGCGGAAGGGGGCCGATCTTTGCGTGGCATTGGGGATTTGCGTACTTCGCGGACACAAATCGAACAGACGCCAGCCGCCTTGGAAGACGAGGCAGGGCATGGTCTGGGTCCAGAACCGTCAATCTGCTGCTATCTCCCCGAAGAAGAGGCAGCGACCTCGGGTTGATCGCTGCGTCGCGAGACAGAGCGCATTAGAATAATGCTTTTTTCATGCGCAGGCTGCCCCGGTCAGGCGTATAATAGTGAAGAGGAGGCAAGGACCATGGATTGTAAACTCCCAGCTTCATCGCCTGCCGAGAGACTGGAAATATCACTGGATGGCGGCCATGGGGCGCCGCCTTCAGATGGCGCGGGAGGCCACGAACCACCTGCTGTTTTCGTCGCTGCAGACTTGCTGGGCCGACGAGTCTTGAGCGGCGCCTCAAGGCTCGAGCAGAGCGACGCAAAGCACTTCATACATGTATACGAAGACCTGCTTTCTTTGCGTGAAGGATGCAAATATTTGGAGCCAAAGAGCGCGCGTAGCCTGTTGCTGTGCCGCTGCTTGGTACGCGAAGCCATGATGTTGCTGGGGCTGCTTCATCTCGAGGAAGACCGCGCTACGGCGCTTGTGTATGTCCGTTGGTGCGAAGAGGCCATCGCGAAGGCGCAAAGGCTCGCGGCAGATTCCAAACCGGGGCTCTCTGACAGAATCAGACGCATCGCTGCCCTGCTGATGCACATCCTCGGATTTTCGCCCGACCATGATCCTGGTCCAACCCCAACGCCGATCCAGGAAGAGCTCAAAATTATCCGCACCGTTGCCGACGCTGTCTACAGCGACATCCTTGCCGCCATGCGGCAAGAGGGCGACACCTCTTTCGTTCGTGGCGCCTCCGTCCACAGGCGAGAGGGAATGCTTGTCTGTGTGGTCGGCGAAGGTATGAGCGGGCAGTGCAGGAGATTGGCTGAGGCAATCGTTCGTGGCGCCTCTGTCCACAGGCGGGAGGAAGCGGTTGTCTGGATGGTCGGCACAGGCAAGCGCGAGTCGTACGTGGAATTCCTTCAGGGAATGCTAAATGAGGCTTGGGCCAAGGATCGCGTGGTGCTCGTGGGCAGGCTCACTGCATCCAGAGGCCAGTTGGCCAGCGGGTTGTGCAGGGAGGCGTTTGGGCTCCTCGCTGAGGCCCAACAAGTGGCGTGCTGCTCGGAGCTGTTTGAGCGTGCAGTTGCTGGCCAACGCCAACCGGCGCGCATCGTGGCGTTGCCTGTCGAGTCGCAGAGATGGCGCGGCAGAGTGCTCAGTGCGGCGCGGACGCTCCGGGAACTCATGGGAGCGCCCGTCGATCTCGTGCCAGCGCAACACCTATTTACAGCTGCCCTCTCTCACGCGACTCTCGAATCTGCGCGCAATCTGGGCAAGCATTACCGCGATAGGCACGGAGGCTGTGATGCCTTCGTGGAAGGTCGTGGCGCCAGAGTACACGAATCTTTAAGAGGCTCGGAAGCGAAGCACAATGGAGGCTTGTTCCTCAATGCCCAAACGTTTTTCCATAGGATTGACACGAAGTCACGGCTGACGATCCCCTCCATGCTGCGTGAGAAACTTGTAGGAGAACAACTCGGCACATGCGAACCGTCTGCGCCAGGGCTTCGGGGGGGGTATCTAATCATCGTGGACCGCCATCTCAGGCTTAACACGAAGCTGCTGACGATGCTCTCCATGGCCTACGAGAGAACTGCAGGAAGACAGGCCAGCGCAAGCGAATCGACTGCGCCGGGGCCGTGGGGAGGGTATGGAGCCATCGTGGACGGCCTCTTGACGAACTTCCCGATTGCGTGCTGGAAAGCAGGCCTCGTTTCTGGCAGCCTGGGAATGGAGCCACAAGTGCAGAAGGTGGAAGCCTGGCTAGCCGAAGCACATACGCAACACCGATGGCTAATCAGTGAAACTAGCCTTCAAGGCAATCGGCGACTGCTTGCGGTGACCTTGCCCCAAAGGCGGCAGAATCCTGGGGCTGGAGTAGGACGCCGGGTTGGGGAATCGCCCGATCTGGTTTGGCACGCTTCTGGGCGACGAGCATCTCTTGAGACTGCGAGCCGCCCGGGGGGTCCTAGGCAGATCCCGTTGTGGGCGAGACATGAGACACAACCACCGAGGACTCCCTCAAGTGGGCAGTGGGCACTACTGTTCCGCAGGCTCTGCCGAGATACCGAGGCGCCGCGAGGAACAAGCACAATGAAGTACGTGCTGCATCGAAAGGGCTACCGACCACAGCTCTTCTTCCGAAAGGCCGGACTGCGATGGCTTTGGCCCTCCAAACCACTTGGAAGTGTAGGACCACGCGCGATGGCGAGGAACGTGATGTGCAAGGATGTCACAAAGTCAGGCTTGCGAGAGATTGGGGTTCGCAAGCAGTAATCCCCCAATCCTATGGTGGTGCCCCAAGGCGATGCAGCCAAGGGGTCCGCAGAGAACTTCACCTTGGGATTCGCCGATAAAGGAATCCGTGACCGTGGCGGAACGTGCTAGCAGGATCGTGCTGAAGACGTCTTCTGAGCAGATCGAGCGACTTGGGGCACGCGCAAAGGAGATGGGCCTCTCGAAGACAGCGGCGGTACGCCTCGCGGTTTCGCTTCTTCTTGACGTGGCTGAAGAGCTGGACAGGGGAGCGAAGCTGACCCTGCAGTCTCCTGGTGAGGAGTCATGCGAGATAAGGTACCTGCAGATCTCGGGGGGGGGGAGAAAGGCATCCGAGTGAAGCCGCACAGCGCGCGACATGACCTTCTCACACGATTGGCCGAGAGAGGGCCGAGAGTCCGAGAGCGAGCGGCCAGGAGAGGACGCGGGGGCGCTCCAGGGCGCGCAGAACTCCCGCGCCACCAGAGAGTGGCTGTCGCGTAAGCGGTTGCCTCAGGGCACGTTACGGGCGCGAGTTACGGCCCAGCGGGGTCTGTTAAAAGAAACAACGGCCATTGGCCGCCAGGTGTTCCGAGCGGAGCCGGGAGTTCGGGGGACACGAGATTTAACTCGGGCAGCCTTTTGCTCGTCCATGTACCCATCCAGCACCGCCTCCCGACGTGTTCACAGGCGCACGGATTGGCACCCCACCACATTATACTCCCGCACGCTGAACTCGACGCCCAACTCCTCTTCAGCCAGCCGCCGGACGGCTTCGAGGTCCGCCCCCGGCACGCCGACGGCGGTGGCGCGGACGCATTACGGCCGCGGAGGGACGAGCGGCTTCAGGTCATCGATCAGGGACGGTAAGTCGCCCGACACGATCTGCCACACGCGTTCGTCGCGGATGTCGCCGTACTCGTGGGCCAGCAGGTTGCGCAGGCCGACGATCTGTCGCCAGGGAACACCAGGATGCCCTTCCTTGAATCCGTCCGAAACCCGTCGCGCCGCCTCGCCCAGTATCTCCAATTGACGCTCCACGGCGCTTCGCATCATCTTGTTGCCGGCGTAGTCATTGAAGACGGCGTCCTGGGTGAATTCCTGGATCGAGCGTGCGGCGTCCAGCATGTCCCAGAGATAGGCGGGGTCGCGGGCCTCAGGAGGCATAGACGACCTCCCGGGTTCGCAGGATCTCGTCTCGCCGGAAGGGGTTCCGAAGGCCCTCCGCTTCAACGAGGTGGACCTTGCGGCCGAACACCTCCGCCAGTTCGCCCTGCATCGTCACCAGGTCGAAGAGGCTCCACCCGGCGTCCGCCTCAAAGCGCACGAGAACGTCCACGTCGCTCTCGGGGCCGAAGTCGTCGCGCACCGCCGACCCGAACAGGGCGAACTCCGTCACCTTCCAACGGCGGCACAAATCGGCGATCTCGGCCCGCGGAACCGTCAGCATGGCTGCTCCAAACGCACTGCTCGCTTCATATCCCGGCCGAAAGATACCGCGCAGCCAAGCGAACAGCAAGCCCCAAGAAGGTCGGTGCGCCAAGCCCTACCCCACCACATTGTACTCCCGCACGCTGAACGCCACACCTAACTCCTCTTGCGCCAACCGCCGGACGGCTTCGATGTCCAGGCCGGGAACGGCGACGGCGGTGGCGCGGACGTTTGCGATGCGGCCGCGGCAGGCGCGGAGGAAATCGCAGACCGCCTGGAAGGCGTTCGGAATCGTGGGCCGGCACAGGCGCTCGTACGTCTCGGCGGGGGCTGTTAAAAGAAACAACGGCCAGCGGCCGCGAGGTGTTCCGAGCGGAGCCGGTGCTCCTCAGCCTTCGCGCCGAGTTGTGCCGCTCTTTGCGCCGTGGCGGCTTGGCGTGAGGCCCACTTGCAGTTCGTTGCTTGCCGTTACCCAATCTGTCGCCGTTCTCAGCGTTCTCAGCGTCCTCTGCGGTTAGAGTCGTTGCTTTTCAATCCGAAATTCGAAATCCGCAATCCGAAATGCACCCGCTCCCTTGCAGTCGCGGCTCGGGAATTGGCTTCGCCCCGTTCCCCGCCGCAGGCGGGCATTTGGCATTTGGCATTTTTCATTCGGCATTCGGCCTGCCCGCGCTCCGTTTTGGGCCCGATTGTTAGAATTCTAACAACTTCCCGACCCCACCCCGGATTTTGTTAGAGTTCTAACAACTTTTCGGCCTCTGCGCGGCCGCGCGCGCCGGC
>CAZIJC010000232.1:0-6097 GCA_964539385.1 uncultured Anaerolineales bacterium
GTGACCTCCTCCTTGTAAGAGAGGCGCTCTAGCCGGCTGAGCTAAACGCCCACCTCCGCCAGCACGCGAAGTATAGCCCGTTGCCGTGGAGCATGCAAGGGCCGCGTCTCGCCAGACAATCCGGCCCCAAGATAGCGTTGACTTGGACCGGAAGGACCGCTACAGTCTGTGTGCTCAACCGTCGATACGGGATCAGGCACGGGTGGAAACCATGGGGGATTCAGGGTGGGCTTCGACGCCGAATTCGTCAGAGGGTTGATCCTGCGCCTGCCCGTGGTCCTGTTCGCCCTGACCATCCACGAGTTCATGCACGGCTTCGCCGCGTACCGGTGCGGCGACGATACGGCCTACCGCGCCGGCAGATTGACGCTGAACCCGTTGGCTCATTTGGACGTGCTCGGCACAATCTGCCTGATCTTCGGCCCCATCGGGTGGGCCAAGCCTGTGCCCGTCAACCCGTACAACTACGGCCGCCCGCGGCGCGACGACATCATTGTCAGCGGGGCAGGCATTGCGGCCAACTTTACACTGGGCGTCGTGTGTGCGCTGGTGCTGCGGTTTTTCGGCACACAACTGGCGGGGATCGCCGAGGTGGGCGAGACGCTGTTCTCGCTGGTGTGGCTGGGCAGCCTGGTGAACTTCGCCCTTGCGGTCTTCAACCTGCTGCCGATTCCGCCGCTCGACGGGTCGCACATCCTGGAGAACCTCCTGCCGGCGGGCGCCGCCATCCGGTTCGCCGAGTTCAGGCGTCATGGAGTATTTGTGCTGTTGCTGTTCGTCCTGGCGAACCGATTCATTGGCGAGGCCCTGGGCTTCAGCCTGCTGGGGTACCCGATCTTCCGGCTGATGGAGATCTTCTCCGGTATGCATCTGGTTTAGGAACGGGAAGGACACACGATGGGCGAGGCAGGCGGCGGCCGGAAGCGAATCCTGAGCGGCATGCGCCCCACGGGGCGGCTCCACCTGGGCAACCTGGTGGGGGCGCTGGCGAACTGGCGCGGCCTTCAGGACGACTACGACTGCTTCTTCATGATCGCCGATTACCACGCCCTGATGAGCGAGTACGAGAGCCCGGCCGCCATCTCGGCCAACGCCCGGGAGGTGCTCATCGACTTCGTCTCGTGCGGCCTGGACCCGGAGCGGAGCGTCATCTTTCGCCAGAGCGACGTGCCCCATCACGCCGAACTGCACCTGATCCTCTCGTGCTACACGCCCATCGGGTGGCTCGAGCGATGCCCCACGTACAAGGAGCAGATGAAGCAACTGAAGAACAAGGATATCCATAACTATGCGTTCCTCGGATACCCCGTGCTCCAGGCGGCCGACATCCTCGTCTACAAGGCCCACCTGGTGCCGGTCGGCGAGGACCAGTTGCCGCACCTTGAACTCGCGCGCGAGGTCGTGCGGCGCTTTAACTCCCTGACCGGCGCCGGGGCCCTCGTGGAGCCGCAGGGCAAACTGACGAGCAGCCCGCGCCTCCTCGGCACGGACCGACGCAAGATGTCCAAGAGTTACCACAACCAGATCGACATCGCCGACCAGCCCGACACGGTCCGCAAGAAGGTCCGCTCGATGATCACCGACCCGAAACGGATCCGGCGCGACGACGTCGGTCACCCCGAGGAGTGCAACGTCTGCCGGTACCACAAGACCTTCGCGCCGCATGAGGCCGACGAGGTGGCCGAGAAGTGCCGCACCGCCGCCTGGGGCTGCACCGACTGCAAGGCCCGCCTGGCCGACGTCCTGGTCGAGTTTCTCAGGGAGCCCCGCGAGAAGCGAGCCGAACTCGAAGCCGAGCCCGAGCGCCTCAAGGCGATCCTCGCCGGCGGCGCCGACCGGGCCAGGGCCGTGGCCGACGAAACCCTCCGCGAGGTCAAGAACCTGACGGGCCTCGGCGGATGGTAGTCTCGCACCGCGCGCGGCGAAACCGGCACCGCCGCGCACGAAGGCGATCGCTGCGATGACCTACAAAGTCGAACTCGACATCTACAACGGGCCGATGGATCTCCTGCTCTACCTCATCCGGCGCGAGGAGGTCGAGATCACGGACCTTCCCGTCGCCCGCATCGCCGACCAGTACATCGAGTACCTCGACGTGCTCAAGGCCCTCGACATCGAACTGGCCGGCGAGTTCGTGGTCATGGCGGCCACGCTGCTCGAACTCAAGAGCCGCGCCCTGCTGCCGCGCCCCCCCGAACTCGAAGACGAAGACGAAACCGAGGACCCGCGCGAAACGCTTATCCGCCAACTCATCGAGTACCGCCGCTTCAAACAAGCCGGCGGGTTCCTCGGCGACCGCAGCCGCGAGATGGCTCGCCGGTTCCCCAGGCAGATCGACCCGCACCTTCTCAAAGACCTCGAAGCGGGGGCCGAAGACACACCGCCCGAAGACCTCCTCCAAGGCGCCGAAGTCTGGGACCTCATCAGCGCCTTCAGCAACGTCATACGGACGCTGGGCTACTCGCGACCGCGAGAGGTCGTCTACACCGACACGCCGGTCGAGGAGGCGGCCACCGAACTCATCCAGCGGCTCGAAACCCAGAAGTCGCTCCTCTTTGCCGACCTGTTTGCCGGCGGCCGCAGCCTCAACTACTGCATCGCCATGTTCCTGGCCGTCCTGGAACTCGTTCGCCGCCGGCGTATCGGCGCCGAGCAGGCGGCGGACTTCATGGACCTGAGAGTTTACCTGCGCGATCCGTCCACCGAGGAACCCGCCAAGAAGCGGCGGCCGAGGGGCGCCGGAGCGTCGCGCGACGCCCTCAAACGCAAGCACCCGCGGCGGCCCTCCACCCAACAGGTCGGCAACGTCCGCCGCATGATGGAGGAGGTCCAACTCGAAAAGACCGAGTTCGACAAGGCCCTCGACGCGATTGACGTCCCCGACGTCGAGCCGTTTCACCCCATCTATTCCGACGCCGAACTCATGGGCCGACCCGGCGAACCCGAAAGCGACGACCCGGCCGAACCGGAAACACCCGAACCCGATGATGACGGCCGGAAGAATAGTGAAGATGTCTAAAGTGATTCACGGCTGCGTGTGCCATCTCGCGCGGCAGGCACGGAGAGTCAGGGGTCAATCATGAAGTTGAAGTTCCCGGTCATCGACGCCGACATTCCCGAGACGATCGACCTGACGGAAAACGCACGACTCGTCCTGGAGAAGCGCTACCTGAAGAAGGACGATCGCGGCTCCCCCATCGAGTCGCCCGAAGACATGTTTCGCCGGGTGGCGGCCAACGTGGCCCAGGCCGAGATGACGTGGGGCAACCCGCGCCTGGTCCATTTGGCGGAGGAAGAGTTCTACGGCATGATGGCCCGGATGGAGTTCCTGCCGAACTCGCCGACGCTGATGAACGCCGGACGCCGCCTCCAGCAACTCGCCGCCTGCTTCGTCCTGCCCGTTCCCGACGACATCGAGAAAATCTTCGACGCCATCAAGTACGCCGCCATCATCCACAAATCGGGCGGCGGGACCGGCTTCTCCTTCAGCCGCATTCGACCCGTCGACGACCTCGTCGAGTCGAGCCGCGGCCGCGCCTCGGGCCCCATCTCCTTCATGAAAGTCTTCAACTACGCCACCGGCGCCATCAACCAGGGCGGCTTCAGACGCGGCGCGAACATGGGCGTGCTGCGGTGCGACCATCCCGACGTCCAGGCCTTCGCCTGCGCCAAACACGACGAAGGCGAACTCGAGAACTTCAACATCTCCGTCGCCTGCACCCGACGCTTCATGGACGCCCTGCGCAACGGCAAGTCGTTCGACCTCGTCAACCCTCACGGCGGACGCATCGTCATGCGCGAGCCGGCCCGCAAAATCTGGGAGACCATGGCCGAGCAGGCCCACGCGGGCGGCGATCCCGGCGCCGTCTTCCTCGACCGCATCAACGACGAAAACCCCACACCCCGCATCGGACGCATCGAATGCACCAACCCCTGCGGCGAGCAGCCCCTCCTGCCCTACGAGGCCTGCAACCTGGGCTCCATCAACCTCGCCAAGGTCCTCGACAACGGCCGCATCAACTGGGACCACCTCGGGGCCATCGTACGCCAGGCCGTCCGGTTCCTCGACGACTGCATCCAGATGAGCCGCTACCCCCTGCCACAGATTGCCGAGATGGTCATGGGCAACCGCAAGATCGGCCTCGGCGTGATGGGTTTTGCCGATATGCTGCTGCGTCTGGGTGTGCGCTACAATTCGGCCAAGGCGCTGGAGACCGCCCGCGACGTCATGAACTTCGTCCGTAACGAGGCCGACCGCGCCAGCGCGGCCCTGGCGAATGACCGCGGCCCGTTTCCGAACATCCGCGGCAGCATCTACGACCGGCCCGAGTGCCCCGCCTACCGAAACGCCTGCCGCACCACGGTCGCCCCCACCGGGACCCTCTCGATCATCGCGGGGTGCTCCTCCGGCATCGAACCGATCTTCGCCCTGGCAATGGAGCGCCACGTGCTGGACGGCGCGCGGCTGTTCGAGATCCACCCCATCTTCGAGGAGGTTGCGCGGCAGCGCCGCTTCTGGTCGCGGGGCCTCATCGACCGCGTGGCGAGAGCCCGGTCGCTGTCCGAGGTCAAGGGCGTCCCGAAGAACGTGGCCGCCCTGTTCGTCACGGCCCACGAGATCGAGCCGAAGTGGCACGTCGAGATTCAGGCAGCGTTCCAGAAACACGTCGATAACGCCGTCTCGAAGACCGTGAACCTGCCGCACGAGGCAACCGTCGAAGACGTCGCCGACGTCTACTGGATGGCCTACGAGATGGGCTGCAAAGGCATCACCGTCTATCGCGACCGCAGCCGCACCGAACAGGTTCTCGTGCGGCCGGCCGTGTCCGGCGCGGAACTCGAACCCGCGCCCCTCTCCTGCAACCGTCCGGAACTGTGCGGGGGAATCTAGCCCCACAGCGCTACGTTCCGCCGGGCGGCCTTCGGCCTACGCCCCTGAACCCCTCACATGTTGACAGCCCTCGACGGCGGCCGTACAATCGCGGGCATGAAACGACCAATCATCGTCCTCATCGTGGCGGCCGGTGTGCTGGCCGCCGGTGGCTGCCGCAAGAACATGGGCCTGTTAGTGAGACCCGTCGCCCTCAGCGAGGAACTTGAGGAGACGGTCATCCACGCCGACCCGGGCCTCTTCGTGAGCGACAAGATCGCCCTCGTGGACGTGGACGGGCTCCTCTTCAACCGGCGCGACAGCGGGATGTTCGGCTCAGGCGAGAACGCCGTCAGCCTGTTCGTCGAGAAACTCGACAAGGCCGCCGGCGACGCCAATGTCAAGGCCCTGGTGCTGCGGATCAACTCGCCGGGCGGCGGGGTGACCGCCAGCGACATCATGTATGCACGTCTCAAGAAGTTCCGCCAGGAGAAGAAGGTGCCCGTCGTGGCGGTCATCGAGGACGTGGGGGCAAGCGGCGCCTACTACCTGGCTTCCGGCGCCGACACCATCCTGGCACATCCGACGTCGGTAACCGGCTCCATCGGCGTCATCGTCCAGACGATCAGCCTCGCCGGCACCATGACGAAACTCGGCATCGACGCCCACGCGGTCACCAGCGGCCCGCACAAAGACATGGGCAGCCCGCTGAAGCCCCTCGACGAGGCCGACCGCAAGATCATCCAGACCCTGGTGGATGAGTTCTACAACCGTTTCGTGGACACCGTGGCCGCCGGGCGTGAAAACCTCTCCCGCGAGAAGGTGGCGGCGCTGGCCGACGGGCGCGTTTACAGCGGCCGGCAGGCTCTGGAACTCGGCCTGGTGGACGCCCTGGCCAACGTCGAGGAGGCCATCGACCTGGCCAAAGAGAAGTCCGGCTCCCGGGCCGCCAAGGTCGTCATGTATCACCGCGGGTTCGGCTACCGCGCCAACGCCTACAGCGCCGCGCCGCTGGGGGCGACGCAGATCAACCTGGTGAACCTCTCGCTGCCGCACCTCATGGACATGACCCGGCCGCAGTTTCTCTATCTCTGGACCGGCCGGTCGTTCGGCAGCGACTCGCCGTGAGTGGGGCGGCACCGGCTGCAAGCAGCCGCACGTGTTTAGGCGGACTTATGTAAGTCTTTTGCTGTGGCGAGAACGGCACCCGCTCGCTTACGCTCGCGG
>CAZIJC010000233.1:0-6033 GCA_964539385.1 uncultured Anaerolineales bacterium
TCTCCTGGCCCACCGCGCAGCACGCGCCCGCTCGCCGCTGCTACGACCGCGCCCGGCGCATGATCTCCATCACCTTCTTCGCGTTCGGCACCTTTGCAATGAGCATTTCTCTCTCGGCGGTGGCGGCCGTCGCCACCGTGACCGTGCCGACCCCGAAGAGCCGTTCGAGGGGGCCCTGGCGCAGCCCGAGTTCCCGGATGTCCCGGTTCCGGACTTCCTGCTGGACCCGTCGGATGTACCCGGTCCGCCGGATGACGCGGCGCTTCGTGACGGTGTACCGGGTTGCCCGCCGCCGCAGTTCCCAATCGGCGGCCAGGACCAGACAAACCCACGCGCCCAGCACGAAAGGCCACGCCACAAGCGCCGCCACAACCAGGTTGCCGAGGAAGACGAGTCCGACAAGCGCATAGCGCGGCACATACGGCAGGACGGACGGGGATGCGGACCACAGAACCACCTCCGCATCTTTCAGAGCGTCGGGGGCGGACCGTGACGCACCCTCCGGGGCAGCAATCGCGGCGCCCGCGCTTCCGGAAGCCGATGACGCCGCCTCCGAGGCGAGACGCCGGCAGCACTCCTCGCAGACCACGTGGTCCTGCCAGAGATAGGCCTGCTCCAGACGGCCAATCTCCCGCCCGCAGTTCTCGCAGGGCTCGACCTGGACTGCCATCGGCGTCCCCTTCGCGCCGGCAAGTGTACCAGCCGCCCCCGGCTCACACCACTTCTGAAGCGGCCACCTGGAAGAAGGCCCTGCCGCCCTACCCCACAGCGTGAAACAGGGCCGACGCCGGCACCGTTTGCTTGGCCACACCGGGCCCCTCGTACTTGACGCTGAGGCTCGGCGTACTTCGGCCGCCGCCGTAGCGGCAGCGCAGCCGGATCGGCTGGAGACCGGCCTCCAGCGCCACGCGCGCGGCCCATTCCCGGTACGGGCCCAGGCCCGTCGTGTCGATAAGGTCGAGACGGCCGACGGTCAGCAGGCAGTCGCCGGCGGCCCGGACGTAGAAGATGTAAATGCCGTCGCGCGGCACGCGGATGAGGCCGCCCAGGGCGGCGGCCGGGTCCTTCAGCCGGCCGGCGGGCAGCGCCGGCAGGGCAAACGTTTCCGCCACGTCCTCCTTCACCGTCTTCGCATCGCTGATGACGCCGGCTTTCAACCCCGGCTGCGCGGTCGCCACGCCCTCGGGTGGCCGCGCGCATTGGAAGACCTGCTCGACGGTGCGCGGAGGCATGAGCCCTGCCGGGTTCGGCACCATCGCCTTGACCGTCGCCGACCGTGTCAGGACGAACGGACCGGCGTAGCGGGTCGAGGAAGCGGTGGGTTCGCTGCCGTCGGTCGTGTAGCGGATCGCTTTCGCCCCGTCGGCCTTCAGCGTCACCCGGACGCTCTCGACAAACGGAACGAACCGGCCCATCTTCAGGCGGTCCCACGGGCCGGTGCCCGGTTCGATGACGGGCCGGGCCACCGTGGCGGCGCGGGTATGGATGGCAAAGGTCTCCACCCCCTTGAATGTCCGCCATTGGGAGAAGATCTCCTTGGCGCCGCCGGCGGTGATCTTCAGACCGTGGTCGTGGGCGAGGTGAACCCGGGTTGCCCCGCCCCGCTGTTCGACCGAATCGATCTCGTAGCCGTTTGTGACCTGGCCGCCGCCGTGCGCAACGATCATCCACGAACCGCGAAGCGCCGTGCCGGCGGGCAGACGTGCGTCCGTGACGAAGGAGTTGCTCGGGTCGCCGTCGCGGGCGCGCGTGGCGGCCGAGATGCTGCCGCCATACGAAGCGGCGGCGGCCAGTTTCACGCTGCCCTTCTCCAGCACCGTCCCGCCCACCAGGTAGGCGTCGGCCTTGCCGCCCCTTTCGGAGAGGAATCCGAGGCGACCGTTCATCCGGACGCCGCCCGCGCTCATCGCACTGGCGCCGTCCAGCGCCAAGAGCAGCGTGTCCACCGTGCTGCCGGAGGCGACCCGCAGGGCGACGGCGTTCTCGCCGGCGGGTAGCCGCTCGACCGACGTGATCTTCGGGCCGCCCTGAAACACGTCGTAGACGGCCACGAAGACACTCTTCAGCCCACCTTCCGCGCGGCTTCCGACTTCGCCAAGGCTACGCCGGACAGGCCGGCGGACGAGCAGATGCGGCATCTTCGAGTCGTAGACGCGGTCGTCCTTGTAGTGCCCGGCCTTGCGCAGGGCAGGCGTCTCGGCCAGGAAAACCTGGACCGAGGGATCGCGGAGCATGTGTATCCGCGTGCCGACGGCGGGCGCATCCTTGCGCGTGAAGTCGATATGGAAGTCGCGCGCCGCCGCTGCCTCCCTCACGTTCCTGAAGAGGCCGTAGAGGTTGAAGGATCCCATGCCCTTGGGCTCTTTCCACTTCTCTCCGCCTTCGAGCATGGGCCGCTCGGCAGGCATCGCCTTCAGGGGCAGCGAACTTGTGCCGACCGTGTTGCCCAGGACCGATCCGTGCATGGCGTAGTCGTGGCAGGTGCCGCCTTCGACCTCGAAGACGTCGACGAAGTAGGGTGCGGCCGGGTCGCGGGTGTTGAGGATGATCGTGCGTCGGTACCGTTTGACGCCGATTTTGGCGTAGGCCCGCCTGCCGTCCACCTGGATGGCGGCCAGTCCCGGCAGGTTCGGCTCGTACAGCAGCAGGTTGCCGGACGTGTCGCCGCCCGCCTGGTTGGCGCGGTCCACGACGACGGCGTTGTGGCTGAGTGTGCCGGAGGCCCAGGCGCGCAGTTTGTTCCGCTGGTAGCCGATGTCGCCGGACATCTCGCGTCCGTGGGCCCACCAGACCAGGCTCATGCTGTCGGCGTGGGTGTGGTTGGCGTTGTCGGTCGAGAAGTGCAGTTGGACCTGGACCTGGTCGTCGCCGGCGCCGTCGCCGAGGACGGCTTGGCCGAAGCCTGGCAGGAGTCGGCAGCGGCTCTCCTTGAGCGGTCCCCAGTCGCCGCCTTGTCCCGCGTGGCCGACGGTGTCGTGGATCGGATTCAGCGACCCGTCGGGGAAGCGGTACGCATCGGCCGTGTGGGCGGCCGCATCGAGCAGCGGAAAGTCCTTCTCCAGGCTCACGTTCTCCAGGTGGAGGCCGTCGGTCTTGCCCTTGTACCCCGGCGGGTCGGAGTAGCCTTCGAGGAACTTGAACGTGCCGTAGAAGGCCCGCCGCATCCCGTAATGGCACTGGTTGCCCTCGGGGTTGTGCAGGTCGTAGGCGTATCCGGCCCGGCCGTACTCGCGACCGTAGTCGGTGATAATCTCCCTCAGGTACCGGTGGCCGACGTGCACGTATTCCGGCTGGCCGATGACGCGTCCGGCCCGTGCGATCCAGCCGAGCGTCGGCAGGTTGTTCGACATCTGCCACTTCCACGGCACCAGGAGCATGAAGTCGCACATGCCGCCGAGAAGGTCGCGGGCGATGCGCTTGCGGACGTCAACGCCCATCTCGGCCGACAGTTCATCGAGGGCCGCGCTGTCTTTGATGGCCTCGTAGGCATCGACGAACCGCAGGTTCAGTTCCGAGATCCAGCACTTCACCAACCGCGTGTCGATCCACGAGTACGGCAGGTCCACCCCCACGGTGCCCTTCTTCTTGCCGTCCACCATGCACGGGCCGCCGGTCGAGACATAGTAACACCGGCCGCGCCCGCGGTGCACCAGGTAGTGCTTGTAGTTCCGGGCGAACCCATCGAGAACCAGGGCCGCGCGGCGGGCGTACGCCTGCTTGCCCGTCGCCTTGTACGCCCGGACCAGGTCGGGAATGACGCGGCCGGAGAGCCACCCGTACCGCTTGTTGTCGATCGGTGCGTTCAGGAAATAACGCTCCGGGTGCGGCCTGCCGCTCGGATTGCTCTTCGGCTTCGGGCCCAGATGATAGGGAACCGCGACCTCCTCCCCGATAAAGTTCAGGAACACCTGCGTCCGGTCCATGGGGTAGGCCTTGTTCGGATAGACCGTCTTGCACTTGGTGCACTGGATCTCGAACGGCTTTTTGGAGGTCCACTTGCCGAGGTTCGTGCCGCACTTCGGGCAGGCGCACGTTACGTCGGGGCAGTTCGTCGGCACGATGGCCAGAAGGTCCTTCTCGCGGATGGCCATGATGTCCGCGACGCCCTTCTCAGCGGCCGCTTCGTCGCGGACGTCGCGCCCGGTGACGGCGTGCAGCAGGGCCGCGCTCACCAGCACCGCCACCGCTGCAAACAGCAGACGAATCGGTCTCGGCATCCTGGGTTCTCCGTGCCGGATGGGATTCCAGCCAATAATGCGCGGCGGCAAGCGGCGGGTCAAGGTCCGCAGGACAACGGCAGGCGGGGGATCGTCGTTTCCTCCGCGCTCCGAACTCCGAACTGTCAGAGCGTCCACCCTTGGCGATACTCCCGCCGAATGACCTGGAGCACGGCCGGGTCGGAGCAGTTGGTCGGCTTCATCTTCTGGCCGTCCCACTCGATTCGCTTCCCGGCCCGAATGGCCAGGTTGCCCACCAGCGCCGCTTCCGTCTCGTTGCCCGCGAAGTCGAAGTTCGACGCCGCCGGCCGCTCGCCGCGACACGCGCGGAAGAAATCGTCGTGATGGCTCTTGACGCGCGGAATCGTCTTCTCAGGCTGCGAAAACGCCTTCATCTTCTCCTCCGGAATGATTCGCGAGCCGAACATCGTCCCCTTCTCGCCAACGTAGATGGCCCCGTTCTTGCCGAGTTGGCGGCTCGCCTCCAGTTCCTTCGGCCGCGGGGGCTTCTTCCCGCCGTCGTACCAGACGAGTTTGACGGGCGGCTGCTCGCCCCGCGCGGGAAACTCGTACGTGATGATCGACCACAGGGGGAACGTCTCGCGGTTGCACCCCGAGTGCTTCGCCTCGACCGCCGTCGGCAGGCCCAGTTTCAGCGCCCAGAACGCCGGCGCCATGGCGTGGCAGGCGATGTCGCCCAGCGCGCCCGTCCCGAAGTCCCACCACCCACGCCACACGAACGGGTGGTACACCGCCTTACCCTTATACTTGCCCTCTTTCCACTTCTCGGCGTACGGACGCACGGACGCCGGACCCAGCCACAGGTCCCACTTGACGTTGTTCGGCACGGGGTCGGTCCAGTTCGGTCGTCCGACGCCCTGCGGCCACCAGCCGAGCGGCCGGTCGGTCCAGATGTGGACCTCGCGGACCTTGCCGATGGCCCCCGCCCAGATGAACTCGCACAGGCGGCGGTGCCCTTCGCTGGCCATCCCCTGGTTGCCCATCTGCGTGGCGACCTTGGCCTTGCGTGCCTCTTCGGCGACGCGCCGCGCCTCGTAAATGGAGTGCGTCAGCGGCTTCTCGCAGTACACGTGCTTGCCGTGCTTGATGGCCATCATCGAGGCCGGCGCGTGATGGTGGTCGGGCGTCCCGACAAAGACCACGTCGAACGACTTGGCGGCCTCGTCGAACATCTTACGGTAATCGGTGAACGTCTTGACCTTGGGGTGGGCCTTGGAGACCCTCTTGGCCGCCCCGGCCAGGCGGCCCTCGTCGATGTCGCACAGGGCGACGAGGTTCTGCCTGGCGGCCTCGCCGACGTGGGCCCCGGCCCGTCCGCCCGCCCCGACGCACGCACAGTTCAACTTGTCGTTCGCCGCGTACGCGCCCGTCCGAAACGGGCCCGCGAGCACGGTCACGGCCGCGCCGGCAGCAGCGCCCTTCACCAAAGACCTCCGGGTAATGCCCTTACTCATTTTCGACTCCTTCCCGCAGTGCATGACGTTGCCACGCTACAGGGCATTGAACTCGGCCGCAACGCCAAAAGGCACGCTGCTTTTTCGTTGTGCGGCCTCGGCCGCAGCCCTAATTTGAGAGCCGGCAGCCACCGACACGGAGGTTTGATCATGCACAGACGCACGTTCCTCAAGACAACCGGCGCCGCCGCATGGATTACGGCCACCGGATGCACGTCCACTCGCCTGCGCGGCACGCCCGGTGCGGGCAGGTCCGCCCTGCCCGACACCTCGAAGATGAACGTCGTGTTGATCGACATCGAAGACATGACCGCCGAGGCCGTCGGCTGCTACGGCAACCC
>CAZIJC010000234.1:0-6014 GCA_964539385.1 uncultured Anaerolineales bacterium
CCGAGATTCCCGCGCATGTCGGCCGTCTGGGCTGTCCGCGGGTTATGCGTATGCCAGGGATTCTCCACACGAATCTTGCTGCCGTCGGCGGGCCCCGCTACTTCCGTAGTTGCTCGCCGCAGTCCATGCAGAATCGGTTTCGGTTGCGGCGAGCCACCGCGTGTGCTTCCTGCGTGCAGTTCTTGCCTGCTAGGTTGGCATTGACCCGTTCGCCACACTCGGGGCAGTAGCGAACCATGGCCGTCGTACGCCGGTGATTGAGATTGGGGCACCGACTCGGCTTCATGGCAAACGGCTCCTCTCCGGGTCTGCAGCCCCACGGACCCGCGCGCTCGAGCAGATCCAAACGACGGACTGAACGTGCGAATTCACATCGTAAGTGCAACGGGGCGGGCAGACTTCGGATAGTTGCCGCGCCCCGTGCCAGGGATGCACTTTCGCGGACGGTTGTTCAGGACTCGAACATACGGGCGATCTGGGCGTTTGTCAAGTGGGTCAGCGTGTGCCACGGCCCGTACGGGCCGTGCGTTTTTCGTGCCGTGCGTTTTTCGGGGGAGGGCACAAGCGGCCTGCCCCGACGCTTCGCGCGGTGGGCAATCCTGCCCACCGCGCCCCGGCCCGACGCGCCAGGCCACCGCCACCGCAGGTGATTTACCTTGACGGACCTGACATCTCGGATTACTCTAGACCCATGACAGAAAGCGAACGATCTCCGGGCAGGCGGCTTGGCCGAGTTCGGCATTACCTCCCCGAAAGCGCCCGGCCCGAAGCCGAAGGACACGGGGAGAGAAGCGTATGTCACCGGAACTCCAGGCGCCGAAACGTACGGGTTGTTGCTTGCGTTTCTGAAAATACGTGTTATCATACAGACGTGCTTTTTCTGCCTGCGGCAAAACCGCCGCCTCTTGCAGCGAGGCAACCGCCGGCCGATAAGGCGCGTAAATGGGTTTCTTGCATAAAGGGGGAAACATGAACCGCGCAACGAAGGTCGGCACGTCAGGTCGTCCCGAACTCGAGCCGCTTGAGCCGCGCCTGCTCCTTTCGGGCACGTGGGTTGCGGAAAGCGTTACCTGGAACTACGCAACCGGCGCCGAGGGGTTCCTGGATGCGCCTTGCTCGCTCGCGTTGGACAACGCGGACGATCCCCACGTCGCGTACCTGGATGGGCAGTTCGATTATCAGGGAAACCTCTACTACAACGTCCGCCATGCAACCTTCAACGGTTGGACGTGGAACCGCTTTGGCGTTGCTCAGGCGCCCGACGGCGACTGCCAATCGCTCGTGCTGGATTCCCAGGGCCGGCCCCACATCGTTTACCAGACCACCGACACATTGGACCTGAAATACGCCGCCTGGAACGGCTCCGCTTGGATTACACATACCGTCGATAGTTCGGGCTTGCCGACTCAGGGGTGTTCCCTGCTGCTGGACGGAAACGACGCGCCTCACCTCGCCTATTCGGTGTCCACGGGCGGCGTGGTCTATGCGGTGTGGAACGGTTCCTCGTGGGTCAAACGGACGGTGGACACCCACATCTCCGGCAAACCCTCCCTGGCACTCGACCGTTTCGGTACCCCTCGCATCAGTTACTATGATGACCTGAACGACGATCTGGTCTACGCCGCCTGGAGCGGAGTCACGTGGAACAAGTGGGTCGTGCACGACTCAGCCGACGGAGCCTACGGGGGCTACTATAACTGCCTCGCGGTGGACGAGGACGGCAATCCCGGCATCGGCTACAACAGTGACAACGGCCTGTCCATGGAGTATGTGTTCTGGGACGGTTCCTCGTGGGTTACCCAGACGGTTGATGCGCCGGGCCTGGTCCAATTGGATAACGTGCTCGAGATCGACGGCGACGGCAACCCCCATCTCTTATACCACGCCGGCCAAAGCACCGGCCTCTATATGGTCCGCTATGCCGTTTGGGACGACACGTCGTGGGTTGTCGATACGGTCTCAAAGAACGCCACGTGGTGGCCGGCGGACCTGTCGCTCAGCCTTGACAGCGGCGGAAATCCTCACGCGGTTTATTTCGCGCAAGAGGATTTCGACACCCACTTGAAATATGCCAGCCTCGTACCCGACCCTGTTGGCACGTCGGCGATTTATGTCAGGGGCAACGACACGCCAATCGAGGACGACGCCACGTGGGCCGGCACTCTAGACGGCACCGATTTCGGCTCAGTCGTCCAAGGCACGACGCCGCCCACGCGAACCTTCAGCGTGCATAATGCCGGCACGGGGACGCTGGCCCTGGGTGCGCCCACGTTGCCGCCGGGATTCAGCCTCGTCGAACCGCTCGCAACCTTCATTGCGCCCCACAGCACCGACACGTTCACGGTTCAACTGGATACGAACACGGCCGGCACCTTCGAAGGCGACATCCGTTTCGCCACCAACGACATCGACCGCAACCCGTTCAATTTCAAGGTCCTCGGCGCGGTGGACCCGGCGCCGAACGACGCACCCTCCTTTACCAAGGGCCCCGACCAGACGCTCGATGAAGATAGCCCGGCCCAGGCTCTTGGCAACTGGGCGACGGCGATTTCAGCCGGACCATCTTATGAGGCCGGCCAGAAACTGACATTCCTCATGGCAAATGACAACAACGCACTCTTTCGCCGGCAGCCGGCCATTGCGCCCAATGGCACCTTGACCTTCACCACCGCACCGGATGCCAACGGCACGGCGACCGTCACCGTGAGACTGAAGGACAACGGCGGAACCTATAATGGCGGCGTCGATACGTCGGCCCCGCAAACCTTCACCATTAACGTCATCCCTGTCAACGACGCCCCGACGCTGACCACAATCGACCCACTCGCAGAGGCCTTGGCGGGCCAGACCTTCCCCATTACCTACGACGCGCTTGCGGCGGCGGCCAATGAGGCGGATGTCGACAGTACCGACATCGTCTTCAGAGTCGAGTCCGTGGCTGCGGGCGCCTTGTTGATCGACGACAAGCCGGTTGTGCCGGGCGCAACGCTCTTTGCGACCGGCGACACCCTCCTTTGGCTGACGCCCACCGACGTTTCCGGAGTTCTCGACGCCTTCACCGTCACCGCTTGGGACGGCGCGTTGGCCTCCGATTCGCCCGTGCCCGTAAGAGTGGCCGTGGCCGATCGCTATGAGCCCAACGATGGTTCAGCCACCGCCCCCGACGTTACGCCCGACCTTCTGGCGGGCAGCGGCCTGTGGGACGCCCCGGGCCTCTCCATCCACCGCATCGACGACCACGACTGGTTCCGCCTGGACGCCCCGGTAAATACCGACGGCGACCTCGTGGCGACGGTGAGCAACCTGACGGGCGGCCTGACCGGCTCCGTGTACGTGTACCAGGACCTCGGCGCCAAACTCAAGTACCTGCGCCGCGGGAACTTCGGCGCGAAGGGACTCGGCTGCGAGGCACGGGTCGCCGGCGCCCAGCCCGGCGCGACCTACTACGTCAAGGTGGCGGGCACCAAGAACAAGACGGGCGCCTACGATCTCGGTGTTTCGCTTGACCTGGCACAGGAGGCGAAAGACACCTTCGAGGGCGGACGCCTGGGCAACGGCACCGTCAGGGGCGCCGGCCTCATCGACCTGGACATCAATGGCCAGGCCTTGCAGCCGAATCTCACGATCCACAAGGCCGCCGACGTCGACTGGTACAAGTTCGCCGTGCCCTACGGCACCACCGGGACGGGTACCATTCAGATGGCCAGCGTCGCCAACGGTCTCCAGGGGCGCCTCGCCCTGTACGATTCGACGCGCAGCAAGCAGCCGTTTCAGGAGGCGGACGGCGCCGCGCCGAACGCTCCGGTGACGCTGAACGCCACGGGTCTTGCGGCCGGCAAGACGTACTACGTCCAGGTCTGTGGGCTGAACAACACGGCCGGCCTCTACGACCTCTCGGTGGCGATTGACATGCTCGACCCCGACGCCCGCGAGGTGAACGACGGGCCCGACACGGCGACCGACATCACGCCCGACCTGCTGGCCGGCAAGGGGCTGTGGGGCGAGGCGGGCCTCTCCATCCACCGCAGCCACGACCAGGACTGGTTCCGCGTGGATGCACCCGTCAACACCGACGGCGACCTCGTCGTGACGGTCGACGGCATGACGGGCGGCCTGCAGGGCACGGTGAGCGTCTGCCAGGAGATCAGGGGCAAGATGAAGCCCCTTCGCCGCGGGATCTTCGGACGCAAGGGCCTCGGCTGCGAGGTTTGCCTCACGAACGCCGTACCCGGCGCGACCTACTACGTCAAGGTCGACAACATGCGGTACGAGACGGGCGCCTACGATCTCGGTGTTTCGCTTGACCTGGCCCAGGAGCCGAAAGACACCTTCGAGGGCGGGCGCTTGGGGAACGGGACCGTCAGGGGCGCCGGCCTCATCGACCTGGAGGGCCTCCAGGGACCGGTGGGCGGACTCACGATCCACAAGGCCGCCGACGTCGACTGGTACAAGTTCACCGTGCCGTACGGCACCACCGGGACGGGTACCATTCAGATGGACAACGTCGCCAACGGCCTCCAGGGGTACCTCGGCCTGTACGATTCGACGCGCAGCAAGCAGCCGCTTCAGGAGGCGTCCGGCGCCGCGCCGAACGCTCCGGTGACGCTGAACGCCGTGGGCCTTGCGGCCGGCAAGACCTACTACGTCCAGGTCTGTGGGCTGAACAACACGGCCGGCGTCTACGACCTCTCGCTGGCGATTGACATGCTCGACCCCGACGCCCGCGAGGTGAACGACGATCAGGCCTCGGCGACCGACATCACGCCCGACCTGCTGGCCGGCGGCGGCGTGTGGAATCAGGCGGGCCTCTCCATCCACCGCAGCCACGACCAGGACTGGTTCCGCGTGGATGCACCCGTCAACACCGACGGCGACCTCGTCGTGACGGTCGACGGCATGACGGGCGGCCTGCAGGGCACGGTGAGCGTCTGCCAGGAGATCAGGGGCAAGATGAAGCCCCTGCGCCGCGGGATCTTCGGACGCAAAGGCCTGGGCTGCGACGTTTGTCTCAAGAACGCCGTACCCGGTGCGACCTACTACGTCAAGGTCGACAACACCCGCAACGAGACGGGCGCCTACGACCTCGGTGTTTCGCTTGACTTGGCACAGGAGCAGAAGGACGCCTTCGAGGGCGGACGCTTGGGCAACGAGACCGTCAGGGGCGCCGGCCCCATCGCCCTGGACATCAATGGCCAGGCCTTGCAGCCGAATCTGACGGTCCACAAGGCCGCCGACGTCGATTGGTACAAGTTCGCCGTGCCCTACGGCACCACCGGGACGGGTACCATTCAGATGGCCAGCGTCGCCAACGGCCTCCAGGGGCGCCTCGCCCTGTACGATTCGACGCGCAGCAGGCAGCCGTTTCAGGAGGCGGACGGCGCCGCGCCGAACGATCCCGTGACGCTGAACGCCGCGGGCCTTGCGGCCGGGAAGACGTACTACCTCCAGGTCCGGGGGCTGAACAACACGGCCGGCCTCTACGACCTCTCGCTGGCGATTGACATGCTCGACCCCGACGCCCGCGAGGTGAACGACGATCAGGCCTCGGCGACCGACATCACGCCCGACCTGCTGGCCGGCGGCGGCGTGTGGAATCAGGCGGGCCTGTCCATCCACCGCAGCGACGACCAGGACTGGTTCCGCGTGGACGCTCCGCCCAACACCGACGGCGACCTTGTGGTGACCGTCGATGGCATGACGGGCGGCCTGCAGGGTCTGGCGAGCGTCTGCCAGGAGGTCAAGGGCAGGATGAAGGTCCTGCGCCGCGGCCTCTTCGGACGCAAGGGCCTCGGCTGCGACGTTTGCCTCAAGAACGCCCAACCCGGTGCGACCTACTACATCAAGGTCGACAACCTCCGCAACGACACCGGCGCCTACGACGTTGGAGTGCAACTGGATCTGGCGGGTGGTTAGACGCTGTTTCATAACCTGCGGGTGACATGGCCACGCTTGCGTTGGCGGGTGGCATGGTCAGCCCGAAGATGGCATGAACAAAGGCGGTCTCCCGTCGGGTC
>CAZIJC010000235.1:0-5880 GCA_964539385.1 uncultured Anaerolineales bacterium
ATTTTGCCCCTTTCAAAACCCCTCAAAAACGGAACAAAACCGAACAAAAACCGACCAAAACGGACACATAAATCGCAAAAACGGATCAAAAACCAGCGCGTTTTGCCTTACCTATCTTAACATTCGACACCCAAAACCCCCCTCACGGCCCAAAAACGGGGTTCCGGACCCGAAAAAGCGCGCATTTGCCCGTTTCGGCGAGGTGAAAATTGACGTAAGTGTTATGGAGCAGGACGCATGTAAACCGCCGCGAGACCCGTGCACGGCCCTAGCCACGCAGAGCCGCCGCAACTTCCGCTGCCCAGTAGGTGATGAGAATGTCGGCGCCCGCTCGACGAAGGCTCATCAGGATCTCGCCGATGAGGCCGGTGCGTTCGACCCACCCGTTGGCGGCAGCCGCCTCGACCATCGCGTACTCGCCGCTGACGCTATACGCCGCCACCGGCACGCCGAACGTCTCCTTGATGCGCCGGATGATGTCGCCGTAGGCCAGGGCGGGCTTGACGATGAGGATATCGGCCCCTTCGTCGAGGTCCTCGGCCGCCTCTCGCAGCGCCTCGTCGGTATTTCGCGGGTCCATCTGGTACCCCCGGCGGTCGCCGAATTGGGGCGGGCTCTCGGCGGCATCGCGAAACGGGCCGTAAAGGAAAGATGCGTACTTGACGGCGTACGACATGATCGGCACGTGCGCCAGGTCCGCCGCATCCAGGGCCTCGCGGATGGCGCCGACCCGGCCGTCCATCATGTCGCTCGGGGCGACCATGTCGGCCCCGGCCTGGGCGCAGGTGACCGCCATCTCGGCCAGATGCACGAGCGTGGCGTCGTTATCGACGGTCCGCCGGCCGCCCACCTCCGTCAGGACGCCGCAGTGGCCGTGGTCGGTGTACTCGCAGAGGCAAACGTCCACGATGACCGCCAGGTCGGGCGTCTCCTGCTTGATGGCACGGACGGCCTGCTGGATGATGCCGTCGGGCCGGGTGGCCGACGAGCCGGTGGCGTCTTTCTCGCGCGGGATGCCGAAAAGCAGCACGGCCGGCACGCCCGCATCGTGGACGCGTGCGGCCTCGGCCACCAATTCGTTCATGCCCAACTGGGCCTGGCCCGGCATACTCTTGATGGGCTCGCGGCCGTCTATTGCCTCTTTAACGAAGAGCGGCTGGACGAGATGCTGCGGCGCCAGCGTGGTTTCGGCCACCATGTTGCGGAAGATCGGGTGGTCGCGCAGCCGCCGGGCCCGGTATTCGGGAAATGCCATAGCGTTCTCCTTGAGCGCAGTTGCGCAAAGTACCGTAGTGACGGGCCGCCGGACGGTCAACCAGAAACATGGACGCCCAGCGCCGGCGGCCGAGCGATTACACTTGTTCGCGGCGGCTTGGTGGCCTAAAGTCGCCGGTTGCTGGTCCGCAGAGCATTGCAGGAGTCAGCGGCGATGGCAGGAACACGGCGCGAGGCAATGGCGGGGCTGCTCAAGGCGGGAATCGCCGGGCCCCTGCTGATCCTCTCGCACGCGTTTTCGCGGGCCGATCCGAAACCGGCCAACGGCCTCGCGCCGCCCGCGAAGACCGGCTTTCTTTACTCCCCGCTATACCTGCGTCACAGGACGAGGGCCGGCCATCCGGAACGGGCCGAGCGTCTGACGGCCATCGTCGGGCGGCTGAAAGAGGCGGGGCTTCTCGGGCAACTGATGATGCTCAAGCCGCGCGCGGCCGCGCTGGAGTGGCTCCGGACGGTGCATTTGCGCGAGTACATCGAGCGCGTGGCGAAAGGGTGCCGCCAGGACGCCACGCACATCGACAGGATGGACGTTTCGGTCTCGCCCGAGTCGTACGACGTGGCGCTGGAGGCGGTGGGCGGCGTGCTGGCCGCCGTCGATGCGGTGATGGCGGGGAAGGTCCGAAACGCCTTCTGCGCCGTCCGTCCGCCCGGCCACCACGCCCTCAGGGACAAGGCGATGGGGTTCTGCCTCTTCAACAACGTCGCCATAGCCGCACGCTACATCCAGAAGAAGTACGGCCTCAAGAAGGTGCTGATCGTCGATTGGGACGTCCATCACGGAAACGGCACGCAGGCCATGACGTACGCCGACCCGACGGTCCTGTATTTCGGCATCCACCAGTGGCCGTTCTACCCCGGCACCGGGGCGGCGGACGAGCGGGGCGAGGGGCAAGGGCTGGGCTTTACGGTGAACGTTCCGCTGCCGGCGGGGTGCGGCAACGGCGAGTACCGGAAGGCGTTTGAGGAGGTTTTGGCGCCGGCGGCGCGGACGTTCCAGCCCGATTTCGTTCTGATCTCCGCCGGCTTCGACGCCCATGCTGCGGATCCGCTCGGCGGGATGAAGGTGACGGCGGAGGGGTTTGCGCAACTGACGCGGATCGTCAAACGGATTGCCGACGCCGGCGCTGGAGGGCGGATCGTGTCGGTTCTGGAGGGCGGCTACAACCTGGACGCTCTTGCCGCGTCGGTCGAAGCGCACCTTCGTGTCCTGATGGATAAGTAGACCGCCATGCTATTTCACACCTGGACGTTCGCTCTGTTCTTCCTGATTGTTTACGCGGTCTATCTGACCGTCAGGCGCACGCGGTTGCGCCTGCCCTGGCTCCTTTGCGCCTCGTACGTCTTTTACGGCTGGTGGAACCCGCTGTACCTGGTGCTGATTCTCTGGTCCACGACGATCGATTACCTGGCGGTGCTGGCGATGTCGCGCAGCCGCAGGCGCACGCCGTGGCTCGTCGCCAGCATCGTGAACAACCTGGGGCTGCTGGGGTTCTTCAAGTACGGTGGGTTTGTGTCCGAGACGGTCGGCGCCGCCTTTGCCGGTCTCGGCATTCCGTACGCGGTTCCCTCGCCCGGCGTATTGCTGCCGGTGGGCATCTCGTTCTACGTGTTCCAGTCGATGAGTTACACGATCGACTTCTACCGCGGCCGGGTGGCCAAGGAGCCGAACTTCATCCGGTACGCGACGTTCGTCTCGCTCTTTCCGCAACTGGTGGCCGGGCCGATTGAGCGGGCGCGGAACCTGCTGCCGCAACTTCGGCGGGCGCCCGCGATTTCGTTCGGCGACGCGGCCGACGGCGCGAGCCTCTTCGTCGTCGGCCTCTTCAAGAAGGTGGCGCTGGCCGATTGCCTCGCCCTGTACGTCGATAAGGTGTACGCTGCGCCGGGCCGGTTCGAGGCGCCGGCGCTGGCGCTCGCGACGCTGGCCTTCGCGTGGCAGATCTACTTCGATTTCAGCGGGTACACCGACATGGCACGCGGCATCGGGCGGATGCTCGGCATACGGCTGATGTTGAACTTCAACAACCCGTACCTTGCAACGGGGCTGGGCGACTTCTGGCAACGCTGGCACATCAGCCTCTCCACGTGGTTCCGCGATTACGTCTACATCCCGCTGGGCGGCAACCGGAGGGGCGAGGGCCGCACGTACGTCAACATGGCCCTGACGATGCTCATCTCGGGCCTGTGGCACGGGGCGGCGTGGACGTTCGTCCTGTGGGGCGCCGTCCACGCCCTCGGCCGCGTGGCAACCCGGCGGCTGGAGCAGAGCGCCTTCTACCGCGACTGTGTGCCGACGGCCGTGAAGCGCCTGTGGGTGTTCCTGTTCGTCACGTTTGCGTGGATCTTCTTCCGGGCCGAGAC
Organism: uncultured Anaerolineales bacterium; assembly: GCA_964539385.1. Taxonomy (GTDB): domain Bacteria; phylum Planctomycetota; class Phycisphaerae; order FEN-1346; family FEN-1346; genus JAUVZF01. The sequence continues at coordinate 3,637 of CAZIJC010000235.1, forward strand.
GTTCGGCGACGCGTGGACGATCCTCGGGCGGCTCGTCTCCTGGGGCGTGTCGGACCCGGCGTTTCCGCTGCTGGCGCTCGGTCTCATCGCCGGCGTGTGGGTCTATCAGTGGATCTTTGAGTCGCGCCTGCGGCGGGTGCTGGAACTGGCGCCCGTGCGGGTCGCCGTCGTCGTCGGCATGGCGCTGTACCTGAGTCTCGTGGCGACCTCGGGCGGCCGGCCGTTCATCTACTTCCAGTTCTGAGGGTGACGAGCCCCGACCGGAAGGTCGGGGTCACATGAAAAATGCGACAGATACACGAATCCGGGAATCGCGCCGTTCCCTTCGGCTCCAACGCCGTGCGGCTCTCGCCGCGCGAGTGGCTCGTGGCGCTGGCTATCATTGCGGCGGTGCTCATCGTGCTGCCGCCCGTATGGGAGCGCGTCGAGCCGCTGGACGTGCGGGCGGATTATCGCCTGCCGTATCGGCTCGGCAGCGACTACTGGACGTTCAGCCGCTACGTTCGCAGCCTTCCTGCGGAGGATCGGCCGGAGCAGACGATGGTGCTTGGCGATTCGGTCATCTGGGGCCACTACGTCGCGAGGAATGAGACGCTTTCGGGCCACTTGAACCATCTCGCCGGCGAGGAGCGGTTCGCCAACCTCGGCGTGGACGGCATCCATCCGGCCGCCATGGCGGGGCTCGTCCGGTACTACGGCCGCGCCGTCGCCGAACGCCGCGTCATCCTGCACTGCAACCTCCTGTGGATGAGCAGCAAGCGGCACGACCTGACGAGCCGCAAGGAGTTCGCCTTCAATCATCCTCATCTGGTGCCGCAGTTCGTGGCGCGGATTCCGTGTTACCGGGAGTCGGCCGAGGCGCGTCTGGCGGTGGTGATTGGTCGGCTGCTGCCCTTCTCGGCCTGGGTGGAGCACGTACGGGTGGCGTACTTCGATTCGCTCGACCTCGCTTCGTGGACGGTCGGGCATCCGTACGCGTGCCCGCTGGAGCAGGTGACGCTGGACCTTCCGTCGCCGGATGAGCCGCCCTCACCGGCGCCCGACGCACGGCCGTGGACCGAGAAGGGCATGCGGCAGTTCGGCCCGGCGTGGGTTCCGCTTGACGAATCGCTCCAGTGGGCGTCGTTCCGTGCGACCGTCGAGGTGCTGCGGCGGCGCGGCTGCCGCGCGTTCGTCGTGGTCGGCCCGTTCAACGAGCACATGCTGACGGCCGGGAGCCTGGAAACGTATAAGAAGAGGAAGCGCGAGGCGGCGGCGTGGCTCCAGGCACAGGGACTGGCGCACTCGGTGCCCGAGCCGCTTCCGAGCGACCTGTACGCCGACGCGAGCCATCCGCTCGCCGAAGGCTACCAACTGCTGGCCGAGCGGCTGCTGACAGAAGAGGAGTTCCGGGCGTGGATCGAGAACGACTGATCCTGGCCGTCGTCGTTGTCATCGCCCTCAGCGCGGTCGGTCTCCCGACCGACCGCGCCAAGGCCGATCCCCCTGCCAGCCGCATCATCTTCTCGAGCGACCGAAGCGGCGCGTGGCGCATCTGGACCGTGCGCCCGGATGGGTCGGGGATGACGCAACTCTCGAAAGCGGCCGACGATGAAGACGACGTGGACCCGGGGTTCTCGCCCGACGGCAAGCGCATCCTGTTTACCTCCACGCGCGGCGGGAAAACGGGCACGTGGATGATGGCCGCCGACGGCTCGGACCTGAAGCGAATCTGCGACGGCGACCAGGCGGAATGGTCGCCCGACGGCAAGTGCATCGTCTTTCGCCGCGACGGTCGCATACTCGTCCACGACTTGGTTTCCGGGGCCGAAAAGACGATTACGCCGAAAGACTGGACGACGTGCTCCGGCCCGGCGTGGAGCCCGGACGGAAAGACGGTCGCCTTCGCGCGCCTCCAGGACCGCGCGAAAGCCATCTACACGGTCCCGGCGGGCGGCGGCGAGCCGGCGAAGGTGTACGACAGGAAAGGCGCCTGCGAGCCGCACTTCTCGCCCGACGGCACGCGCATCATCTACGAGACCGAGACGCACGTCTGGACGATCCATCCGGACGGGACGAAGAACCGGCCGGTGACGTATTTCGGCGGCGTGCAGCGGTACGCCCGCTTCAGCCCCGACGGAAGGTCCGTTGTGTTCTGCCAGGCGCCCTCGCCGCGCGGACCGTGGGAACTCTACATCATCCCCGCCGTCGGCGGCACGCCGAAGAAACTCACCGACGAAGGGTCGGACATGTATCCGGACTGGA
>CAZIJC010000236.1:0-5866 GCA_964539385.1 uncultured Anaerolineales bacterium
ACGCCGAGTTTGTCGCCGTACCGGATATACAGCCTCCCGCCGCATACAACAGGATGCGCCCACGTCTGTCTCTTCCCCGGATCCTTGAGTTTCAGGCTCCCGGTGACGTCAAACCCCTCATCCGTCGCCTTCGCCAGGACCATGTGCCCGTCATCTGAGTAGAGGTAGAACATTCCGTCGGCATAGGTGAGACAGCCATTCCGGTACTTGTACGAGGACTGCACGGGAGCGGATTGAAAGATGTCCTTGCCCGACTTGAAATCAATGCACACCCAGGGCGTGGACTTGCCGAGACTCTCCGCGTATCCGTAGACGCGGCCGTCCACGAGGACAATGCCTCCCTGCTTGTTGTCGAGCGTCCCGTTATGCCAGTGCCTCCTTACCGAGCAACTGTCGCCCGAAACGTCGAGCCGCAGCGAAGTCGTTCCCTTCCTGACGCAGCCCGAGACAATCAGAAAACCCTCGTGGAAAATCGGCGTCGTGATATTCTCGTCAGCGTAAACCTTGTGCGGATACCTCCACAGCAGCCTTCCGTCAGAGGCTCGCACCCCTACTACGGATTCCGACATCACGGTGACTATCTGTCTCAGCCCCTTGTATTCGACCAGGATCGGTGACGCATAACCCGGTCGGTCGCCGGCCCCTTTGCATTCCCAGACAACCTTGCCCGTCTTCCTGTCCAGCGCCACCATACTGACCGCCTTGCCGCCCGGCGTGCAGACAACCTTATCGTCGAAAACGAGCGGCGATTCAGCCAGCCCCCACATGATGTTGCGACCGCCGAATCTACGCATGATGTCAATCGCCCATACCGCCTTTCCGTCATCGGCCTTGAGACATACGAGATTCCCGATTCCGCTGAGGTGGTAGAGCATCCCGCCGGCGATCGTCGGCGTGGAGCGGGTTCCCGGATAGTCTTTCCCCCAGGCCCTGCCGTTCTTTCCGGCCCAGACCTTCTTCCCGTCCATGTTCAGGACGGTGATGACACAATCACCATCGATACTTCCGGTCGTGTGGATACGTTTGTTCGCGATGGCGACCGTCGAGTACCCCTCGCCGATACCGGTCGCTTCCCAGATACGCGGAGGGCCGCCTTCCGGCCACTTTTTCAGCAGCCCCTTGTCAGCGGATTTGTTGTCGCGATTCGGCCCGTGAAACTGCGGCCACTCGCCCGCGTCCGCCGTAGCGGCGGTCAGAAGGGCCATGACGACAAGGCAAGTGATCGCCCCGGATCGTCTCATGGATCGAAGTCTCCTGTCCGTTCCGAAGAATCTCGCGTGCGTCGCGGTTGACGTTTCCCGGTTAGTCCACACGCATTTTTTTCATCGCGTCGCTGCCGAGCGCTCTTGCGGCGAACTGGGCAAGAAGGGCCCGGTCGTCCAACGTGTATGTTGTCTCGCCCGCGAGCGTCTTGATGTTGGCGTCGATCTCTCCCTTCAGGCGCATCCCGATGACCAGAAGATGGACCCGATCGTCGTCCAGCACGTGGCGGATGGCCGCAGCGGGCAGTTGCTTGAGGCGTTTCGTGTCGAATTCCGGCACCAAGTACCCGGACCAGGCGCCAAGCACGCCCGCGCCCACGACCTTCATGGCGACGATGCCCATGCCGGCTTCATGGGCTTTCGCGACGCACGCGTTGCGCAACTCGACCATTCGGGCGGAGAAGATCTGATTGTGCCCTCTCGGGAGATAGCCGTACGACAACATGCACTGGTCGAACCCGCCGGAGGTGATAAGGGCCAGCGCCTTGTCGAAGTAGGAGTGCGCGGAGAACCCGATGAACCGGGTGATGCGTTCGTCGCGCAGTTTGACCAGTTCGCCGTGAACCTCCATCGCCCGTTTGACGGTCATCTGCTCGAGTCCCGGTGTGCCGTGGATCAGGATGGCGTCGAGGTAGTCCGTCTGGAACTCTCTGAGCGACCTCTCAACGGCGCCGCGGACCTTGGCCGGATCGGTCGTCTCGACCTTCGAGACCAGATAGACGTTGTCGCGCACGTCCTTGAGGGCCTCGCCGAGAATCGACTGGCTCTCCATGTAGTTGCCCGCCGTATCGTAGTAGCGCACACCTCGATCGTAGGCGTAGCGAACCAGTTTGACGCGATCCTCAAGCGAAAGCGGATTGGCCCAGGCCTTGGGCAGCGCCGCCCCGCCGTAGCCGAGGATCGGCAGTTTCACTGCGGTCTTGCCGAACGCGCGGGTTGGAATCGTATCAGCCAGATCGATCTTCTTTCCCTTCGGCACGGCGGCGGATGCGGCGCCGGCGGCGAGGGCAGCGGCAGCGGCTGCGCGTGCGGTGTGCTTGAGAAACTCGCGGCGTGGAAGTTGGTTCGTGGGTTCTGGCATTGGGGCTGTTCCTTGTCTCGTGACTTACAGGTGGTCAGTGGCGAGCGCGGCAGAGAGCGGACCCGACCGGCACTCGACATCCGTCACTCCCACGCTACTTCGGCGACTTCTCGCCATGTGGATACCTGTAGTCGGCACGCGGGTTCGTCGACACTTTCCGGGTGGAACCGTCCTCCAGCGTGTAGAGGTAGAGTCCGCCTTTGCCGGTCTCGTAAGAGTGGTACACCACCGCGGTCTCGTCCTTGACCCATCGCGGGTAGGCATACCAGATGTTCTTCCTCTCCCTATTGGCAATCACCCGGGCGTTGGTGATGGTGCGCGTCTTGGCGTCGAAGTCGGCGATGTAGATGGCGTGCCCCGGCTCTCTGAACCGGTGTCCCAGCAGGTGGCCGAAACATATCTTCTTCTCGCTCGGCGAGACGCTGATGCGACACAGCAGTCCCTGCTTCGCCAGCCCGCCGCAGTCGATGCGTTCGTAGCGGGATTCGCCTCCGGCCTTGGGTGTCATCAGAAAATAGCCCCAGCCCTGCTTCGGGTGCGCGGACTCGACGAGAATCCTGCCGTCCACGAGACACGTGTGTACCCAGGTGTGATAGCGCCTGTCGCTGAGGGCGACCTCCTGGCCGGGCCTCGCGCCCACCTTGCTGGCCATGACGATGTAGCCGCCCGTCTCCGGATTCTTCCGGTTCCAGATGGGCCTGTTCGTTCCGTCGCGCGTCCAGGTAGGATTGAAATTCGTGTGGCTGGCGTCGGTCAGTTTCTGAAGGCCCGTGCCGTCAACGTTGATCACGCAGAGCACCGTTTTCCAGTTGCTCACGACGGGGTCGTTCTTCACCCGGCGGAAGAAGACGAGCATGTCGCCGGTCTTCGACCACGAGGGCTTGAAGTCCTCCCATCCCTCGCCGGGCGGCACGGTGATCGGCTTTTCCTCCGGCGTGCCCAGCACGTTGACGTAGATCCTGCCGTTGGCGTAATACGAGCAGCGCAGGCCAAGGGCGGCAACATCCTTGATGGCGCCGACCGGCTTCTCGCCGGGGCGCGCCGGTTCGCCCTTGCGTCCCGTCTTACCGCCGCGGGATCGCAGGAGGGTAGCGATCTTCGGCCGGGTGGCCTGGACTTTCTCCAGATCGAGTTTCATCCCCATGGCCTTGGCGACGCCGGCGTAGAACTCGCCCAGCCCTTCGCTCCACGGCCCGGCCACCGTATCAAGCGGCGTCTCCGACCGCTGGTTGCGGACGTTGATGTTCGCGCCCTTGGCAAGGAGCAGTTCCACGGTTTCGGTATGACAGAAGAAGGCCGCCATGTGCAGGGCCGTCGAGCCATCGTTATTCCTGACATCGAGCGTGGCCCCCTTCTCGATTAGAAGCCCAACGGCCTTGGTCCGGCCAAAAAGAGCCGCCACCATCAAGGGGGTGCTGCCTCCCCCCGGCTCCTTGGCATTCAGATCGGTGCCGGCCGATACGTGTTTCTTGATGGCTTCAAGGTCGCCCTGCCCCGCCGCCGCCCATACGTCGCTGCCTGGGGCAGCCACGGCTGCCTGCACCTGCGCCCACCCGCACAGACCGAGAAGCGCAACGACTGCCACCCGTGCAATCCGCGTGTTCATCCTGTGCCTCCTGATAGAAGAACGCACCTTCAGCGATTAGTTTGGAGTACCCCGCTCTTCTTGCCACCCTTCTCTCGGAGAAGTTCGGCAATCTCGAGTTTGGCCTTCTTCTCAGACTCCGGCTCATAGATGGTCGCATCCAAGGGTGTGAACCCGTTGTTGTCCTTGGGATTGACGTCGGCCCCGGCTTCAATCAGTCGCCTGGCCATCTCGATGCGGCCTAGCGCCGCCGCCCAGTGCAGCGGGGTTCCGCCATGTTCGTCCCTGGCTTTGGTGTTGAGACTTGCCCCTTTCCGGATAAGGAATTGGGCGACCTCCCCCTGATCGCACAGGACAGCCAGATGCAGAGGCGTGGCTCCTGATGCGGGGATCCCGCGTGCAATGAAGGTCGCGTCAATCTCTGCGCCGGCGGCGAGATGGCGTTTGACGGCTTCCAGGTTGCCATGCGACGCAGCCGTCCAGATATCCATGATGGGGAGCTGCGCCGGCTCCGTTGTCGGCTGCGGCGGAATCGCCGATGTCGTGGCTGGCAGCAGTTCGACGCTGGTGATGCTCAGTCCTGCGTCCACGTTGTACGTGCAGCACCACCAGTCGACGACTTCCAGGCCGATGGGCGAATCCGCGAACTCCTCTTCCTGCGGGTGAAACTCCTCGAGCCGCAGGTCAATCTCCAGAGCATCATCCGTCTCCGGCAGAACTTCGAGTTTTCTCGCGGCCACGTACTTCCCTGCGAAGCCTCCTTTGACGTGTTTCGTCGTCAGACCAAAGAAAACCTCTCCTGACGTCTCAATCTGGCCGCGAATACGAAACTTCCCGCCGGAGGGGAGCACCACGGGAGGGGTCGGCCCGCGAGACACCGAGAGTGCCGCGAGGTGAAGCGTGATGCGTTTCGTCTGGAAATCCAGGAGGATGGGGGCGGTTCGCAAGGTGCCGTTGGCCCCCCCCCCCTCAGGTACCCATTCTCCGTATGCGGCGCCCGAGGGCAGGCTGCTCTGCCACGAGCGAACGGACTCGGGACGACGCCCTACTTTGAAATCGGTCAGCCCACTCGCCGACACGACCACTTGGTGGTCCGCTGGGACGTCCGCCACACTTCCATCCGCCAGCCGCGTCACGCGGACCCGGCCCTCGTTCACACGAAGCGTTGTCGAAGTCCGCCGGGCGTCCACATTCAACTGGGTGCCCAGTACTTCCAGCCTTGCAGTCGGCGTATGGATCAGCATCGGCTGACCATGCGGCTGCGGTGCGACGCTGGCAGACACGCTTCCTTCGTGCAGATGCATTTCCTTCTGTTGGCTCTCGGAAATCGTCAGCACCGACCGTCTGGAAACGGTCACCGTCGATCCATCGCGGAACGTTAACACGGCCCACGAATCAGCGGAGAGCGATTCCAGCGTGCCCCCGCGCAACGAACTTCCGGCTTCAAGGTCACGCACCACTCGGCCGCCGTCACCCGTCCATTGCAACCCCCCATGCATTTCGGTGATCGTCGCGATCTCCCGTTCACGACCTGGGCGTAACAGGTAAACGCCGGCGATCAGCACAACGACAGCGGCAGCGACGGCCGCCCACGACCACCCGGCGAGACGAAGCCTTGGCCCTCGGGGCCCGTTATCGGAGTCCCGCCCGCTGCTTGCCAAGTCGAGCTGCGCCGGCGTTTCTCCCTCGACGTCGTAAGCGAATTGACGTCTCAGGGCCGAGTGCAGATTCAAACGGTGCAGATACAGTCTGCGATCCTCCGCATTGGCCAGCAGGCGGGCCTGCAACTGCCGCCTCTGCCCGTCGGATGCCGTCCCCTGCAACACCTGCTCGATCAACTCAACCAGTGGCGTGGCTTCAGCCGATTCTTGTTCGTCCATCGTCATACCCTATCAAGCCCCAGGGTTCGTTGGACACACAGTGACAAAGCGGCGCGGA
>CAZIJC010000237.1:0-5813 GCA_964539385.1 uncultured Anaerolineales bacterium
ACAAGAGCGGCACCGACGGCGTCGCCCTCTGGGTCAACGAGTTCTTCGGCCTCAAAGGCGGCGAGCGGATCTCGAAGATCAAGGTCGCCAAACTCGCCCGCTGGGTCATCGACCAGTACGAGGTCGAAGGACGCCTGACGGCCATCAGCGACACCGAACTCGAAACCAAAACCCGGGAACTGATGCCACCGTTCTGGGAAAAGTTCAAAGGCGGGCCGAAGTAGTACACCAACTCCGGGCGGCGGCCCTCCTCGGCTGCCGCCTAAAGGTACCTGGTACCTTTTTGGTCATGGTTTCGCTCCGTCTGCCTGATTGCGGCCTCGTAACACTCGGTGCGTTTGCGGCCGAAGACCTTCAGGCTGCGGTCCAGGAGGTGCGGCAGGAGGACGTTCATCCACATGCCGACGCGGCCCGACAGCGTCATGTAAAGGTGCCGCTTTCGCCGCGCGGCGGCCTTCAGAATGCGGCGTGCACACGTCTCGGCCGTCATCGTGCGGGGCGAGTAGAAGCGGCGGCCGGCTTCGCCGAAGACCGTCCCGTCGGTCCGCTCGGTCCGCTCGGCGAATTCCGTCGCGACGAATCCCGGATACACGACCGTCACGCTCACACCCGAATCCATCAGTTCGACCCGCAGCGCGTCGAAGAACCCCGCCATCGCGAACTTGCTGGCCGAGTACGACGTGCTGCCCGGCAGACCCATCTTCCCCGCCAGGCTCGAGACGGCGACAACCCGCCCGCGCCTTTCCCGTAGATGGGGCAGCGCGTGGTACGTGCAGGCCACGCTCCCCATGAAGTTCGTCTCAATGACGCCCCGGAAGGCGTCGAGGTCCGGCAGGTCCTCGAAGTGTCCGTAGACGCCCCAGCCGGCGTTATTGATAAGGGTGTCGATGCGACCGAAATGCTCCGCCACACGGTCCATCAGGTTCGCGCACTGCTGCTCGTCGCCCACGTCGGTCGGGACGGCCAATGCCTGAGTACCGCGCGCGCGGCAGGCGTCGGCCACTTCCTCAAGGCGGGCGGCATTGCGCGAGGCGAGGACCACCCGCGCGCCCTCGCCGGCCAACTGCAGCGCCAACTCCCGCCCGATCCCGCTCGAGGCGCCGGTCACGACAGCCACGTTGTCGTGGAATGGCGACGGCGCCATGTCGGGACTCCGTGTGGTGTGCCGATGGAGCGGCCTGGGAAGGCCGCCGCGCGACGGTCTGGGGACCGGAGCCGCGCTGACAAAGTAGCACTATAACAGACCATCGGCCACGCCGCAACAGCGTCACTCGAAGCGGCGGCAGCCCGCCGCCGGAAGCGGCCCGCTTTCGCGTTGCATGGCGACCGGCAGCGCGGTAGTATCTTAACGTTCATGTCTTGCCGTGACCCGGTCTTGCGACGAGGTAACGCATGGCTGACTTGATCGCCGGCCACGAGGGCCCGGTAGGAAGCGTCGGTTATTCGCCCGACGGTCGGCGCATCGTCAGCGGCGCCGACGACGCGACCGTCCGCGTATGGGACGCCGAAAGCGGCGCCGAGATCCTCTGCCTGCGCGGCCACGAGCGCGAAGTGACGAGCGCAGCCTATTGCCCTGACGGCCGCCGCATCGTCAGCAGCGGCGACAAGACCGTCCGCGTATGGGACGCCGAAAGCGGCGCCGAGACCCTCTGCCTGCGCGGCCACGAGGGTAAGGTGACGGGTGCCGCGCCCTCGCGCGACGGCCGCCGCATCGTCAGCGGCGGCGACAGGACCGTCCGTATCTGGGACGCCGAGAGCGGGGCCGAACTGCGACGCCTGCGCGGGCACCGAATGGGGGTCTGGAGCGTGGCGTACTCGCCCGACGGCCACAACGTCGTCAGCGGCGGAGGGCAGACCATCCGTATCTGGGACGCCGTCGGCGGGGCCGAACTGGGCCTGCTCCGCGGACACAGTGGGGGCGTCTGGAGTCTCGCCTTCTCGCCCGACGGCCACCGCATCGTCAGCGGGGGCGACCTGACGGTTCGCGTTTGGCGGGCCGAGGACGGTGCCCAACGGCACTGCCTCCACGGGCACGAGACCCTCGTGCTCGGCGTGGCATACGCACCCGACAGCCGCCATATCGTCAGCGGCGCGGCCGACGGTACGGTCCGCATTTGGGACGCCCGGACCGGCGCCGAACTGGCGTGTCTTCGCGGCCACGAGGGGGCCGTGGCCAGTGTGGCGTACGCTCCCGACGGGCAGCATGTCATCAGCGGCTCGGCCGACAAGACGGTCCGCGTGTGGGCCGTCGAGGTCTAAGCGGACTTACGTAAGTTTTTTGCCGTTGGGTGCCATGCCCACGCTTGCGTGTGCATGCCGTGGCGACAACGGATTGGGCTGGTAGCCCAGGGGCTTGCGCCGCTTACTTAGGTGCGCGGCCAGTTTTCTCACGTGGCTGGTCGGGGGCGAGTGTAACTAGCCGCGAGCGTAAGCGAGCGGGTGCCGTTCCGCTCTAATGCTGCTTTCCACGGTGAAGGGATTCCTATGCCGGCAGAGCAGGGTCGCGGTGACTGCCGAACGTGCGGCGCGAAGTGCTGCCGGTACGTTACCGTCGAGATCGCCAAGCCGCGCGCCCACATCGACGTGGAAGAGGTTCGCTGGTTCCTCGCCCACGAGAACGTGCACGTCTACATCGACGCCGACGACGGGTCGTGGAACGTCCAGTTTCACACCAACTGCCGCCATCTCGACCGGTGGAATCGCTGCCGGATCTACCCGCGCCGGTACGACATCTGCCTCGAGCACGACCCCGAGGATTGCGAAGCCAGCCAGGCCGAGGCGCAGGATACGGTGTTCCACAACACCGACGAGTTCGACGCCTGGTGGCGAAAAGAAAAGGCCAGACGCAGACGCCGCAATGAACGCCGCAGGAAGACCAGGGCCGCAGCCGGCACGCAGCGCAAGGCGTAGGCGCCGGCACCGAGGTCCCCGCCAGGCAGGGAGACGCCGGATGAAATCCTATCGCAAGGAACTCTGGTTCAAGACGCCGCACCGGCGCGATTTCCTGAACATCACGCCGCAGGTCGAAGAGGCGCTGGCCGAGAGCGGCATCCGTGAGGGACTCCTCCTCGCCAGTGCCATGCACATCACCGCCTCGGTGTTCATCAACGACGACGAGTCGGGCCTGCACCACGATTTCGAGACGTGGCTGGAGCACCTCGCGCCGGAGAAACCGTACTCCCGGTACCGGCACAACGTCGGCGAGGACAACGCCGACGCTCACCTGAAACGCAGCGTCATGGGCCGCGAGGTGGTCGTCGCCGTGACGGGCGGCAGGCTGGACTTCGGCCCGTGGGAGCAGATCTTTTACGGCGAGTTCGACGGCCGCCGCAAGAAACGCGTCCTCGTCAAGATCATCGGCGAGTAAGGGGTCCGACATGCACTCATGCGTTTTGCGCGGTGGGTCTCCCGCCTTCGTCCCGGCACGGACCGGGACTACGGCGGGCAGGCCGGCCCCCCCGCGCGGAGTTCACCGGATGAGGCGCCTCGGTCCGCACACGAGTTTGCTGCTTTGCGTTGCCGTTCTGCTCGCATCGTCGGGGGTGGCGCGCGCCGCGGACGGTGTTTCCATCGGCCGGCGCATTCGGGGTCGCGCGTTTCCCTCGGCCTTCCAGGCGTGGAGCGGGGCGGACAATCTCAAGGCCGAGCCGGCGCTGAAGACGATGGCGCGGCACGACCTCGTCTTTCGCGGACCGGGGGCGTTCGGCCTCCGGTGGGACCGTTCCCCGGCGGGCTTGGCGACCGGCATCAGGCCGGACAGCGTCCCGCGCGGCCTGGCCGTCCGAAGGCAACTCCTGGAACGCAACCCGAACATCGTTTTGCTTGCCGAGATCCGCTACCGCGATGCCCATCGCGGTTTCCTTCCCGACGATCATCCCTGGTGGCGGCGCAAGGACGGAAAGCGCGTGGCCGGATGGGCCGAGGGCGGCTACTTCCAACTCGACTTCTCGAATCCCGACTACCGCCGGCACGTCGCCCGGCGCGCGGGAGCGGTCGTCGCCACCGGCGTCGTGGACGGCGTCATGCTCGACTGGTGGCGCGACGACCCCGACCGCCTGGACCTCGTCCAGAGGGTCCGACGCGCCGTCGGCGCCGACGCGCTCATCCTCGCGAACGCCAACGACCGCAAAACGCCGCGCACCGCACCGTACCTCAACGGCTACTTCATGGAGTGCTACCGGTCGAAGACGACGGCCGACTGGCACCGCATCGCCGAGACGCTGTCCTGGGCGGAGGAGCACCTGCGCGAGCCACGCGTCAACTGCGTCGAGACGTGGTATCACGCATCGCGCAAGGACCTTCACCTCATGCGGGCCACGACGACGTTGGTGCTGACCCGTTCAAACGGGTACTGCCTCTTCTCGGACCCTAACCGGCTGCCGACAGCCGACCATCGACACGACTGGTACGCGTTCTGGGAAAAAGGGCTCGGCCAACCCGTCGGCCCCGGGCGAAAGCGCAACGACGGCGCCTTCATTCGGGAGTTCGACAACGGGTTCGCCGTCTATAACCCCATGGGCAACCGCCAGATTTCCCTCCGGTTCCCCGAGGACCTGACCAGCCGCGCCACCGGAAAAAGGGGACGGACCCACCGCCTTGCGGCCCCCGACGGCGACATCTATCTGCGCGGGCCTCGCGCCGCCCGCGAGAGACCCGTGTGAGTGACGATGAGGGAGACAGAACGATGAGAGAACGTTTCGTGGTGCTTTCCATCTGCGCGGTCGTTGTGCTGGGCATCGTTGCGGCGGAGTCGTCGGCGGCCCCGGCGAAGAAGCCGAAGCGGCCGGCAAACCCTGTGTATCGGCCGATTGAAGACGTCCCCGGCCTGCCGCGCGCGCTCCTGATCGGCGACTCCATCTCCATCGGCTACACACTGCCCACGAGGAAACTCCTCGAAGGGAAGGTCAACCTCCATCGGCCGCCCACCAACTGCGGACCGACCACACGCGGGCTCCAGCAACTGGACGCGTGGCTGGGCGAGAAGAAGTGGGACGTCATCCACTTCAACTGGGGCCTGCACGACCTCAAGTATATCGACGAGAAGGGCGGCCGCGTCGCGCCCGAGAAGGGCAAGATTCAGGTCCCCATCGACCAGTACGAGAAGAACATGGACACGCTCGTCAAGCGCCTCAAAAAGACGGGCGCCAAACTCGTCTGGGCCGCCACCACGCCCGTGCCCGACGGGGCAAGCGGCCGCATCAAGGGCGACTCGGCCAGGTACAACGCCGTCGCGAAGAAGGTCATGGACTCTCACGGCGTGCCCACGAATGACCTGTACGGCTTCGCGTTGCCGCGCCTCAAGGATATCCAGCGCCCGCGCGACGTTCACTTTACGAAAGAAGGTTCCGAGGCGCTGGCGAAACAGGTTGCCGCAAGCATTCTGAAGGCGCTCCAGAGCAAGTAGCCGGACGGGCGCCGCCGGTCCTTGCACGCGTGCGCGGAGGGGGTGCTTCATGCTGGCCGTTCTGCTGGCTCTGCACGTCGGGCTGTTTCGCATCCCGTTCACCGAGGCCCACCGGCCGTACACGCGGCCGACGGTTCACGAGCCGTTTGCCGACGGCGTCAGCCAGAAAGTCCCGCCGGAGTTAGGGAACAAGGAGTTGGCTGCGCTCGGCTACGTCGACGTGACGGCAGCCCCGTTCGGCGCCGACCCGACCGGTAAGCGCGACTCGACCGATGCCATCCAGCGGGGCATCATCGCGGCACGCGACGCCCAGATGGTCTGCTTCTTTCCGCCGGGCGAGTACAAGGTCTCGGGCACGCTCGAGTGCATCCAGGACCTCTACCGCCGGTCGAACGGGGCGGTGACCGGC
>CAZIJC010000238.1:0-5787 GCA_964539385.1 uncultured Anaerolineales bacterium
TTGACCGTCTGTCCCTTGGCCTTCATAGTGGCGTTGAACTTCTCCTGCAGGGCTTTGCTCGCCAACACATCGGCGGCATAAAGAGAGCGCGTACGCTTCTCGGTGATCGCAACCTTCTTGGGCTTCCGTTTGGGCGCGGGGATGGCAACGCCGCGCTTGTCATACTTGAGTTCGGGCGGCACTTCCTTGTGCCCGACCACGACATCCTCCTCGATCGTGTTCTCGTTGAGGAAGTTGATGATGTGGTCGTTCAGGTCGCGTGTGCGACCGGGCGCCTTCGTATCTACCGGTTTGCGCGGATCGCCGGGGATGACCAGTTTCAACGGTTCGCGCGGCGTGATGTCGGCTTGCATATCCATCTTGACACTCACGATGGCCGCCGCCAGCGCGAGTTGACGATACTTCTCGAACTTGGCCTTTCCGAGGTCCAGACGTAGCGAGTACAGCCACAACAGCACGTCATCCGGTTTGTGGTGAACGCCATAGACGCCGGCTTCCATTTCCGGATTGGCATCGATCCACGCAAAGAATTCATCCGGTAATGACTTGCCTTGCGCTCGCAGATCGGACTTCGCTTGCGCCTTGGCGTAGGCAAGAAACGCCTCACGAACTTTCGGAGTGAACTTGTACTGTGCGTTCACACAGGTTTTGAGCATCCTCGCTTTGCGTTCGTTCGCCTTTCTCAATAGCGTGCCGGCGCCATCTGCCTTTGTGGCAACCTTTGTTTCTTTTGCTTTGCCTGGAGCCGGCGGTGGCGCGGCGGATTGGACCTTGCCGGCGGAGAGGCCCGCAAGGATTATTGAGAATGCTACAGCAAGTAACCTGCTTCTCGCTGTTCTCGCATGGCGCACATCATTGTTCATTATTAGGCCCCTATTGCTTGCCCGACATGCAAAGCACCTTGCCGTCCTGGGTCGCGATATACAGCCTGCCGCCGGCTGCCATCATGCCGTCGAACGCGGGGGGCGAGGCGAGCGAATACGACTTGACGAGCGAGCCGTCCTTCGCCGCGAAAACCTGGAGCATGGCGCCCTTGCGCCCCTCGAAGGCCGCCAGCGGGTCCTTGGGATCCAGCACGTCGGGCGTCCCGGCGGCAAACAGGTGGTCGCCCGCCAGCAGCATGGCGCGGATGCGAAGCGGTATCATCTTCTGCCACTTGGCGGGGCGGCTGCGCACGTAGCCGGTGCCCTTCTCGACGCCGCGCCCGCCTCTGCGGTGCCTGTCGGTGGCCGCCTCTTTCGGAAGCCAGTTGATGGCTACGGACTTCTTGCCCCTCTCGTCGAGCATCGGCTCGTTGTCCTTGTCGTCGGCGAACAACAGATAGCCGTGCTCGGCCGGGATGAAAAGGGGACTCCATATCAACCGGCGATAGAAGTACTTGACCGCGTAGGTCGTGGTGTCGTCGAACACGACGAGTTGCCCGCTCTTGGGCGATTGCTGGGAGAAGTAGAAACCGGGCCACCGTCTGCTGTACATCCAGTAGAGCCGATCGAAGCCGCTGTCGTCCAGGAAGCCACCCGTGGCGACCAGGTGGTCGGCGCCCATGTCCAACTCGCCGAGGTCGCTTTCGCGCTTGGTCGCCAGGCGGTTCAGTTCGGCGTCGAACTTGATCCGCCGCATGTACAGGTCCTTGCCGTCGCTGACGATCAGGTCCGGCAGCGCGCCTTCCATGGCGTGCGGCCGGCCGACGTCTTTCGTGACGTCCGGCCACGGCCCTTCCAGAAGGTGATGGTGGAGCACCTTGCCGGTCTTTGCGTCGAGGCCGTAGACGAGTATCCCGCCGTCCATGAAGGACGACCGCCCGGCGGCGAAGTACACCACCCCGCCCTGCACCAGCACACTGCCCTGAACGGGCCAGACGGACTCGAGTTGCCCGAACGAGACGACCCGCCGCCGCGCCGGCGCGGCGCGGAAACGCCACACCAACGCCCCATCGGTCGCGCGCAGGCAGTACACCGAGCCGTCGCGGCAGCCGAAGAGCACCAGCCCATGCTGCACGGTGGGCGAGGAGTCGATGCGCCCACCGGCGGTGAAACTCCAGACGTCCCGGCCGGTTGAGGCGTTCAGGCAGCGGATGCGGTGGGCGTCCTTCTCCGCCACCCAAAGGTGGTTGCCGACCACGACCGGCTGCGAAGCCCGGCAGGCCAGTTCGACCTGCCATTGCTTGCCCAGTTCGGCGGGGACGGCCGTCTTCGCCGAACCGCTTCGCTGGCCGTCGCGCCGGTACATGGGCCAGTCGTCGGCCGATGCCTTGGCCTCGTCCGAGACCTTGCCGTAAGCGCTGCCGCGCTGGAGGCCGGCTTCCGTGGCGGGCTTCAGTTGGTCGGCAGGTTCCGCCGACATCGCGAGAAAGCCGGACACCTTGACGCCCGGGTAGCAGAAGCACTGGTTGTGGGGCACGTAGAGCAGCCCGTTGGCCGGCGTGAGCCCCGTGAAACACGGGCCGCGGATCCAGTCGTTGCGCATGTGATTGTCGCCCTCGGTGTCCAGGAACTCGGTCCCGCGTTTGGGCAGGATCAGGTAGCGCACGGTCGCCTTGCTGCGATGGCAGCGGTAATGGTGGCCGGCCGAGATGGTTTTGCCCACCGAGAGCGTCTTTTTGACCTCGCCGGTCCGAAGGTCGCGCCCCTGCAGCGAGCCGCACCAGACGGTGCCGCCGCTCGTGACGAACAGGTCTGTCGGCTGGGTGCAGGCGGCCGCCCAGGCCCTTGCGCCGGGGTGGCGCCAGAGGATCTTGCCGTCGTCCAGCGAGAGGCTCGTCAGATAGAAGCGGCCTCGTGTCTTCGGCTTCCTCTGCTTCTTCTTGGCCGCGCCCTTCGTCGCCTCGTTTCCGCCTGCGGGCGCGGTCGCCTGCCCTTGACCGTGGAAGAGCACGACGCCGTCGCTGATGACCAGCGTGCTGGTTCCGCCGAGTGTCGAGCCGATGGGGTTGGGCGCCCGCCAGACGTCCTTGCCGGTCCTGGCGTCGAGGCAGACGAGTTCCTCCAGGTTGTGGTAGACAACCCGGCCGGCCTGGGCGGACAAGGCGTACGGCACCACGCGGACGCCTTCCTTACGCCACAACTGCTTGCCCGTCTTGACGTCGACGGCGGCAAGCGTATCGTCGAGCGTGTCCACCCCGATACGGTCGGTCGCTCCAACCGACCGCTTCTTGGTGATCTTCACGGCGAGGACGCCGTCGGCAAGGATCATCTCGTCGGCGCCCTTTGTGCCTTCGAGGGCCTCGCTCAAGATCTCGCCGGTCGCCGCGTCCAACACCGAGACGGGCGAGTCGAGGAAGCGGAGGGTGACGTAAACGCGGTCGCCCTGCGCGACCAGCCGCCGAGGTATCGTGTGATGGATGCCCCATCGGCCCCCGACACCCGTGCCGAATTCCTGCTGCCACTGCCGCATCGGTACTTTCCAGAGCAGAACGCCGCTGGCGGCGTCGCGTGCGATGAGGCTGCATCGCTGCGGCAGTTTCCTGTACACGCCGGAGGGCGCCTCGTCGAAGATGGTGAAGATTCGCCCGCCGGCCGTGACAACGGCGGCCACGCTGCTGGGGAATTCGTGGCTGCGGCACCATCGCGGCCCGGCCACCCAGCGCAAGCGCTTCGGCGGGCCGATGCGCCGGTCGTTGGCCACCGCGTTGCCGCCGGCGTCGCGAAGAAAATGGGACCACTCGTCGCTCTGGGCGGACCTCGGCTTGACCGTCTTTCGCCACGTGTCGCCCTGCCGAACGTACGCCACACCGTTCGGCGCGAGCACGCGGCGGACCTCGTCCATCGTCACCTGCCCCAGGTCGCTTGCGACCACAAGGTTCACCAGTTCGCCAGCGTACGGCAATTGCTTGCCGTCGAAATGATCGACGGAGACCTTGCCGCAGGCGCCGAGCGATTGAATGTGCTGCCTTGCCTCGCGCACCTTGTCCGCGTCGGTGTCCAGCCCGTGGACCAGGTAGCGCTCGTTGATGCGAAGCGCAGCCGTCAGCCGGCCGTCGCCGCAGCCGAGATGGACCACCAATCCACCTTTGACACCGGCCGCATCGAGGATATCCGCGGCCGTGTCGGCAGACAGCGTGCGCATGGGAGCGAAGACGACAAGCGCCGCCCAGAGAACGACGCGCCTTCTTGAGAGGGTTGAACGCATTCTTGTTCTCCTGTTAGTACTACAGCGCTACAAGGGCATTTTGCGCGGTCCGTACCCGGTACGGGTCCGTAGGGACGGACCGCGCTATCCCCATGGGGTGGCGATGCGAAGTTGACAAGGTAGCGTTCGGTCCGTTTCCCGCACTCCGTGCCGCCTATTCTGCGCGGTTTTCCGCTGCTTGTCCACAGAACGATTCGCGTACCCGTCGAGCACCTCATGCATGACAGCCGTGTGCCGCGGGCGGAAGGCCTGAGCCTACGTCTGCGCTTTGGCGAGGCCGGTCCGCCACGCGTTGCCCTTTTTGCCCGCGTAGACCGCGGGCACAAGGTCAAACGGGACGCGTCGGTCATTTGCGGCGCGCCGGGATACGACGGCAGAGATGGGCCTACCGCACACGGAGCCGCTCTGCTACGATACCGTGAACGTCGCGGCACAGAGCGAGGGCACATGGGGCGTGCCTGCTGCCTTCGCCCAAGCCGACAGGGGAGATTGCGATGCGTTGCACATGGTTTGCCAAGGCTGGAGGACTATTGATGATCCTGGCGTTGAACTCTGCGGGCGCCGATGCGAGAACAGGGCCGCCCGAATCGCGTGGACTGCAAGAAGTGGGGCACGAGCGGGTGGCGCTGCGCGGCGGGTTCTGGGGCCCGCGGTTGAAGACCCACCACGAGGTCACCGTTCCCCACGCGCTGAATTGCCTGGAGAAGGATGGACACGTCACCAATTTCGACAAGGCGGCCGGGGTATTCGAAGGCCCGCTCCGAGGCCACCATGCCTTCGACTCGGACCTGCACAAGGCCCTGGAGGGCGCGCTGTACTGCCTGCAGCACCGCGACGACCCCAAGTTGCGCCGGCGCGTGGAAAGCATTCTCGATCGCATCCTGGCCGCGCAGCAGAAAGACGGATTCCTGATCTCGTGCTACATCGTCCAGAACGCCGACCAGCGATGGCAAAACATGCGTTTGGAGCACCAGTCGTACAACGCGGGCCACTTCTTCGAGATGGCGGTCGAGCATCATCGGCTGACCGGCCAAGCGAAGGCGCTCGAGGCGGCGAGGCGATTTGCCGACCACATCGACGGCGTTTTCGGACCCGGCAAGCGGTATGACGCGCCGGGGCACGAGGAGGTGGAACTGGCCCTGGTCAAACTCTACCGCGCCACCGGCGAGCGGCGGTACCTGGAACTCTCGCGGTTCTTCCTTGATGAGCGGGGCCACGCGCACGGCCGGCAGCGCAAGCCCTTTGATCCTGACAGCGTTTCGACGGAACTGCCGAAGTTCAAGCCTCCGCTGACCCAGGACCAGCGCCGCACCGTCCGGCGGGCCCGCAACAGCATCCGCAACGGCCGCATGCAGGACCACAAGCCGCTGACCCGGCAGCACGAGGCGGTAGGCCACGCCGTTCGGGCCGGGTACGTGTACTCGGCCATGGCCGATATCGCGCGTTTCATGGATGCGCCGGCCTACGAGCAGGCCTTGGATCATCTCTGGCGCGACGTGGTGGGCCGCAAGATGTACCTTACCGGGGGCATCGGCACCGCCCAGTATCACGACGAGGGCTTCGGAGACCCGTACCGGCTTCCCAACGAGTCGGCCTACTGCGAATCGTGCGCGGCCATCGCCCACGTGCTCTGGCAGCACCGGATGAACCTGCTCAAAG
>CAZIJC010000239.1:0-5786 GCA_964539385.1 uncultured Anaerolineales bacterium
GGATGAGCCATTCCATGCGGTCGAGGTCTTGCAGCGTTTCGTCGATGGCCTGTTTGTACTCAGCGACCTGTCGGTCCTTCGATCGGGCCAGTTGCAGCGTGCTCTCGGCCAGCGTGAGGGGCGTACGAAGTTCGTGAGAGGCGTCGGCCACAAACTGCTTCTGTTGCTTCAGGGCCGTGTCGAGGCGTTTCAGAAGGCGTGTCACCTCGTTGATGACGGGCTCGAGTTCACGGGACACGGCCAGGTCCGCGAGATGCGATTCGCCGAGGTTGGTGTCGGTGATCCCGGCGAGCCGAGAGGCCATGGCGCCGAGCGGCCGCAGGCCCAGCAGCACCAGCCACGCGCCCAGCGTGGCGCCGGTCAGGATGAGCACCCCGCCGACGACCAGGAGCGTCACCAGCAACTCGTCGAGCCGCCGGTGCTCGAAACTGCTGGGATGGGCGATCAGGATATTCATGGTGGCGCGGGCAGTGGCGTGACGGAGCCAGATGGCGCGAAAATGTTTCTTCTTGTCTGTCAGGCTGAAGAAGACAGGTTCGTTGCCCTCGGGCGGTTCAACCTGTTGCAGGTTCCAGAGGAATCGGGCCTTCTTGCCGCCCGCCGGGACGCTGGCGATCAGGTCGGTGTCCTCCCCCTCAACCCATAGACGGAAATGGGTTTCCGGGCCGCGCCACGGACTGTCGGTGATAAGCCGGACCTCGTCGGCGAGTTCCCGGGGCTCCTGAGGCTCGTCCAATTCTGTCAGGATGCCCTTGGACATGATTTCGAGCATGCGGTCGATATGCCCGAGGTAGGCGGTGCGGAACCGGAGGTAGGACGTTGCCGAGACAGCCGTCACGATGGCCGCCACCACGAGCGTGACCAGCAAGCGGATGCGCCATCTCAACGATATCGGCTTCACGTGTGGGCTCCGGCCAGGATGTAGCCCTGGCCCCGTATCGTCTGGATCGTCTCGGCGCCGAACCGCCTCCGGAGCGAGGAGACATACACCTCGACGACGTTCGAGAACGTCTCGGCGTCGAAGTCGTACAGGTGCTCGATGATGTCGGTCTTGGAGACCACCTCGCCGGCCCGCATGGCCAGGTATTCCAGCAGACGGTACTCCATGGCGGGGAGCCGCTCGGTCTTGCCCCGGTGCGTAACCGTTCGAGTGGCGGTGTTGATCTCGACGTCGCCGACCTTGAGGACGGGGTCCGGCCGGTCGTAGGCCCGGCGGACCAGGGCTTTGGCGCGCGCGCACAGTTCCGCCATCTTGAACGGCTTGGTCAGGTAGTCGTCACACCCGAGGTCGAGGCCGCGGATGATGTCCTGCGTCGTGTCCCGTGCCGTAAGCACAAGGACAGGCGTCCGCTTGCCCGCCGCGCGCAGTTCCTGGAGCAGTGCCAGCCCGTCCAGATGGGGCAGCATCAGATCCAGGATGATCAGGTCGTACGGGTTGCCGAGCGCCATGTGCAGGCCGCCGTCGCCGTCGGTCGCGATGTCCGCCGCGAAGGAGGTGTGCTCTTCAAGCATGCGTCCGATACTGTGAGCCAGCCTCTCCTCGTCCTCGATGATCAGCGCACGCATACGGCGCACCTTCCGTCGCTCCGACGTCGCTGCACCATCTTAGCGCGCGAGTCGTGGCGACGCCAATGGAATGCCCCGGCGGGTGCGCGTGGGGGCACGAGTTGGGCAACCGGGATACCGGCGCTTGGGCGCGCACGGGAGCGTTGCTCAGCGATTTCGGACCGTCACCCGTTCGCCGACACGCAAGGTCATGCCGGGTGGGATCCGGACAAGCACGGGGCGCCCCCACTGGGGCAACCTGGGATCCTGCCAGAGGGCCTCCGGCAGGCGCTGAACGGTGGGGGCAACGGCCACTATCTCCGACAGGGCTACCTGCCGCCGGCGTCCCCCGGAGGTCAACCTGACGGGCAGGCCGGGGCTGAGTTCGGGTGCCTGGAAGTCGTCGGCATAGGCGACGATCTCGGTTGGCTGAGCCTGGGTGATGGCCACGACGGTCTGGCCGGCCACGACGACCTCTCCGGGGCTGCGGAAGCCGCCTTCGCCCGGCCTGCGCGCGGAGGCGTCGCGGGGTCTGCCTTGAATCTCAATGACGATGCCGTCGCACGGAGCCAGCAGGATGTACTCGGCACGCTGGGCCTCCAGTTCCCGCATCAGACCCTCCTGGACGGCAATGGCCTGGAGCATGTGACTGACCGCGGCCTCCTGCGACGGGGAAACCGGTCGGTGCTGAAGGTGAGCCGCCAGGCGCTGCTCCGCCGTTTGCCGCTCCGCCAGCAGACGCGCCAGCAGGCGTTCGTTTTCCTCGACCTTCTTCACCGTGGCCTCATACTCCGCCTTTGCCAACTGGAGGTCGGCGAGCGGGCCGAGACCGTTCTTGGCCAGTTGCTCGGTGTTGTCCATGGTCGCACGGAGCCCCTCCAGCAGGGCCCGGTCGTACTCCAGGACCGCTTTGAGTTCCTGCGTGCTGACGGACAATTGCACGCTATCGTTGGCGAAGGCGCGGTTCTCGGAGTCCCACCGCGAGAGGCGAGCCCTGACATCGGCGTCCAAGAGAGTCTGGTCCTGCGCGTATTCGGCGCGCAGGCGTGCGATCTCTGCCGAAATCGTCGCGATTTGGGCCGTCAGCAGGGAATCGTCGAGAACGGCCACCACCTGGCCCTTCCTGACCTTCTGGTAGGGTTGAACAGGGATGCTCTTGATGCGGGCCTCATAGGTGGCCGAGACGTGCGATATCCGTCCCTGGACCACCCCAACGACGCTGAACGACTCCGACCGGTACCGGAACAGCACGAGCGCGCCCGCCGCCGCTGCCAGAAACACGGTGACCTGGGCAACGGGCATAAGCCGGTACCTGAGCCAGCGTACGCCATACGTCTGTATCTTGCGAGACATCCTTCACCTCCACGCGGCCGTCACGGCTCGGTCATCCGCAGGCCGGCGGGTTCATCGCCGGGCGCCTCGATGCCGCGGCGCTTCAGGAGCGAGCCGTCCAGCCGGTACAACTCCACCAGCGCCTTGAGGTGTTCCGCGATGGCCTCGGCCTCGGTGATCTGCCTTCGCACGAGATCACGCTGGGCCCGCGCGACCTGGAACGAACTCGCCTGGCCGATTTTGAACCTCTCGGTCTCGATCCGCAGTTTCTCCTCGTCGAGCCGGCGTGTGGCCGCCACGGCCGCTACCTTCTCGCCGGCCCGCATCACTTCGATGTGGGCGGTCTGGACATCCACCTCGGCGAGTTGTTCGAGGTTCTCGATGGCGTGCTCGGCCTGGCGGCGGCCGAGGACCGCCCGTTTGTGCTGGGCGCGGGCCTCGTGGTTCCCGAAGGGGTACTCCACCGACAGGCCGACCAGCAGGTCGTGCCGGTCTCCGCCGAAGCGCTTCCAGGCCCCGCCGAACGTCTCGGCATAACCCGTCTTTCCGAGCGTCATGAACAGGTCCAGACGAGGGAGCAGACCGTTGCGGGTCCGCATGACCTGCAGTTCCTCACGCTGCGCCAGCACGCGGGCCTGGTTCAGGTCCGGCCTCAGGCGCAGCGCCACCCGAACGTGCGACTCCACGTCCTCAAGTTCGACGTGCGGTACGACGAGGCCGTCCACGAACCGGAGGTCGCGGCCCTTGCTTGGGGCCCGCGGCGGGCTCAGCAATCCCCGCAGCAGCGCCTTCGCTTTGGCCATGTTGCTGCGAGCATCCACCAGGTCCTGCCGGCGCAGGGCCACTTCGGACTCGGCGGCCGCGAGCGCACTCACCGGCATGGCGCCGGCGCGGACCTTGCCTTTGCAGTCTTCAAGCAGGTGCTCGGCCAGCGCAATGGACCGGTTGTAGATGTCGATTTGCCGCCGCCCCAAGGCGTAGTCCCAGTACGTCTGCTCCACCAGGGCGACGAGCGCCTCGGCAAACCCTCGGACCTCGTACGTTGAGGCGAGCACGTCCAACCGCGCCTCCCGCACACGCGCCAGGTTGACCGCCGTTCCCGCCCCTCGCAGCAGGGCCTGCGACACCGTCATGCCCAGGCGCGACTCGATCAATTGCTTGCCGTCGCGGCTGGCGTCGTCCACCCAGGATGACGCCTCCAGTTCCACGGTCGTGCCGGTGGGGAACAGTTTCGTCAGCGTCGCCTCGCCGACGACGCTGTCGGTGTTGTACCGGAACCACTGGCCGCCCGAACTCAGGTCCTCGGCCCGAAACCGCTCGTGGCCGAGCACCGCCGCGAGCAGCGGGTCGAAGACCGCCTGCTCCTCCTCGGCGACCGTGTCCAGGATCTCGGGCTCGAGCCGCTCGACGGCCAACTCCGGGTTGTTCTCCAACGCCATGACGATGGCCTGGTTGACGGAGATGGCCAGAGGCCCTTTCACCGCGGCAGGAGACGCCGGCGCTCGCGCGTCGGCCGCGGGCGCCCTCGGAGTCGGACTGCCCTTGGCGGCGTGTGCCGTCGGTTTCGCGCTGCCCCGGCCACTCCGCGCGGCCGTGCCGCTTGTGGCCGGTGCCCTCACAGACCGTGCCTTCGGGCTGGTGTACGTGTCCGGCCCCGCCGGGCCGCCGAGCATGCAACCTGACGCTGTCGCGACAAGACACACCAACAGCCGGCTCACCCCGAACCGTTTCGACCAATCTCGCATCGGCCTCTCCAAGCGCGCTGCGCGCCGCTCCGACGCACCCGAAACCAGTGCACCCGAACAGAGCGACGTACTCAGGAGAAAGCACCCCGCGACACCCCGCTTACCAGGGACCGACCAACTGGACCGCTGAACCGCGGAGCCACAACGCCACGGTATTCTAGAAAACCGAACCTTAAGAGAACCTGAAGATGAGGAAGAAAATCTCGGCCGCACCGCTATTGAGATGACGCTCGTCGTGCAGAGGCGCACGCCCTGGCTGACCAGAACTCGCCCGTGGCGGGTGGCATGGCCTGGAACAGCACCCCCCTGCCACTGCCGCAGGCGATTCACCTTGACCGCCACAACCTCTCGGATTACCCTACACCCATGACAGCCGTAGGCCGGGGCATGCCCCGGCAATCGTACTTTATACCATTGACAGGGAAGGAACGATCTCCGGGCCTGCGGCCTGGCCGAGTTCGGCATTGCCTCCCCGGAACGGCCCCGGGCAGCCGGTTAGGCGCAGGACAATGAACAGGTCACAGGAGGCACACTCACGATGGCAAGGCCTTCCGCGGCAGCGGTCCTGAAGATCGACGAATCCCGAGCGGTCGAACAGATCGCGGCCAACCTTCGCCGCATCCACGAGCCCCGCTACAGCGGCGGCCTGCTGATGGGCCTCAGCGGCGGCATGGACTCGGCTGTACTATCGACCCTGGTGGTTCGCGCTCTCGGCAAGGAAGCGCTGCACGTCTGTTTCCTGCGCGAGCGCCACAGCGAGACCGACTCGGAGCGCAAGGCCCGTCTCATGGCCGAGTGGCTTGGCCTGGATCTGGAAGTCGAAGACATCGCCGAGGCGATCCGCGACCGCGGGCTTTACTCGCCGCTGATCATGCGCCTCATCGGCCTGTCGCGGTTCCTCAATCGCCACGTGATTCACGGGGCACACCGCCTCGTCAGCGGCGAGACCCCCTTCATGACCACCCTGCGCCAAGACAAGTTCGAGGACAAGCCGATCAAGCGGTTCCTCTACAACCTGACCGTCAGGAAGGTCGAGGGGGCGTTCAACGGGCGCCAACTGTACCGCCGCGAGGTCCTCGAAAAGAAGGCCCGGCAGCGCAACGCACTGATGATCGGCGCAGGCAACCGGTCGGAAGTGCTGACCGGATGGTTCGTCAAGGACGG
>CAZIJC010000240.1:0-5780 GCA_964539385.1 uncultured Anaerolineales bacterium
CGTGGCGGTCAAGGGCCGCAGCGCGGTGGTCCGCCGATGATGGGCCGTGGCGGTCAAGGGCTGCAGCGCCGTGGTCCGCCGATGATGGGCCGTGGCGGTCGCGGGCCGGGTTGTGGTCCGATGGCGATGATGGGTCGTGGCGGTCAAGGGCCGCAGCGCGGTGGTCCGCCGATGATGGGCCGTGGCGGTCGCGGGCCGGGTTGTGGGCCGATGGCGATGATGGGCCGTGGCGGTCGAGGGCCGCAGCGCGGTGGTCCGCCAATGATGGGCCGTCGCGGTCAAGCGCCGCAGCGCGGTCGCCCGCCGATGATGGGTCGTGGCGGACGAGGGCCGTGTGGCGGCCAGTGCCCGATGATGATGGGCCGTGGCGGTCAAGGGCCGCAGCGCCGTGCTCCGCCGATGATGGGTCGTGGCGGCCAAGGTCCGCAGCGCGGCGGTCCGCCGATGATGGGTCGTGGCGGTCAAGGTCCGCAGCGCGGTGGTCCGCCGATGATGGGCCGTGGCGGCCAAGGTCCGCAGCGCGGCGGTCCGCCGATGATGGGCCGTGGCGGTCAAGGGCCGCAGCGCGGCGCTCCGCCGATGATGGGTCGTGGCGGTCAAGCGCCGCAGCGCCGTGGTCCGCCGCGGGAGAAGCGGGACGAGGAGGATGAGCGGCCGCCGGAACCGCGGCGATCGCGCCGCGGTCACGGCCGGCCGGAGTAGGTCCGGCGAGAGAGGCCTGACAGACGGTCCCCATCCGGTCGGAATCGACTGGTGCCCCTTCAGTTTGTCTTGGTACACTTGAGGCGTCGAGATGGGGTCCGTCTGTTCGGTCAAGGAGAAGGAGACCGGTCATGAAACGCTTCGTTCACATGGGCTTTCTGGCCGCGGCAGTGGTCGCGGTCCTGGTAATTCTCCCGGCTGCCGCATCGGCCCAGCGCTCGAGGAGCGCCCTGGACGAGGTGGAGCACACCGAGGCGAGGCGTCCTGAAGGCCGTCCGCCCCCGCGGCGCGACGGACCGCGACCGGAAGTCGAGACAATCGTCCTGCGGTTCGAGTGCATTCCGGCCAACTCCTTCATGGAGACCTTCGAGCAGTTGGCCCACAACAACGAGCATCTGCGCGAGGGTCTCAAGCAGATTCCCATCGCCCTGAACGAGCCGGCCAACGCCGTGGTCGTTATCGCTCCGCCCGAGGTCACCAGGGTCATGATGCGCGTCGCGGCGGAACTCGACCACCCCAATGCGTTCGAGAGGCACATGCTGGACAGCCAGCGCGAGAAACTCGAACTGCACAGGCAAATCGAGGGGATGAAACGCCAGTCCGCCGGCCGCCCCCGACCGCCACACGGTCCCCACCCGGCCGGTCCGCCGCCGCACGCGGCGCGCGGCGCGCGCGGCCGGCGGCAGGGACCTCCGCCGCCACGCCAACGGCGCAGCGAAGGCGGTGCCGCCGGAGGCGAGGAGCACCAGCGCATCTTCCGCCGCAAGATGGAGGAATTCGAGGCCCAGCAGCGGCGGCTCCAGGAGGAACTCCAGGAACACGTCCGCCGGGTGCACCAGCAACTCAAGCAGATCGAACAACACAAACGCCGCCTGGCCGAAGACCTCCAGCGCCGAATGCACCAAGCACGACCGGAACACGAGCGCCGAATGCATGAAGAGCGCGAGCACCAGGAGCGCGGCCAGCACGAGCGCGGCCAGCGCGAGCGCCAGGAGCGCGGCGAGCGCGAGCGCCCCGGCCCGCGCGGCTCGATGCGCGGCCTGCCGGGTCTCGGACTCCTGCTCAGTCCCAGGCTCCGCGAGGAACTCCGCCTTTCCGACGAACAGGCCGAACGCATCCGCGATGTCGTGGCCGAGGTCCGCAAAGCCATGACCCACGTGATGGACCGCGTCCGCGAGGCCGCCAAGGACGTACCGCCGCAGGAGCGCGGCGAGCGGGTGCGACAGATGATGGAGCGTGTCCGGGCCCAGGGGGCCGAGCGTATGCGCGCTGTCCGCGAGCGTCTCATGCAAATTCTGACGCCCGAGCAGCGCAAGAAAGTCGAGCAGTTGCTGCGCGGCCGCCGTCCCCCCGAGCCCCTGCCTGCTCAACGGCCGCCCGAAAGGCCCAAACGGCCGGAGCCGCGAGATCGCCCGCCGCGACAACCCGACAAGACGCATCGCCCCGCCGTCGAGAAAGAGGCGGCCGAGTTTCATCTCATCCAGAACGTGGCCGTGACCGGAAGTGGCGCGGCGAAAGTCGAAGTGCGGGCGGCCCCCGGCCCGGCGCCCTCTCGCGTCATCCAGGCCGCCCCGGGCGGAGGCGGGCGCGGTTCGAGCGGGCGCCTGAGCGGTGCTATCAGCCGGTGGCGCGGCATGGACGAGGCCCAACGTCAGGAGATGGTCAACCGCTTCCGCAACCAGTACGCGTTCCGCATGTTGGCCGACGAGGATATCCGGGCCGAACTCGACCTGACGGACACCCAGGAAAAAAAGATCGGCGCCCTCATCGCAAAGTCCGAGAAGGAGCGTGACCGCATCCAGGACGACGTGCGGATGCAGTTCGGCTCCAACGACGCGGACGGCCCCGGCGCCGGCGACCCCGCAGGCCACGAACGCCAGATGCGACGCGAAACCTGGCAGGCCCTGCGCGGCGCACAGTCCACCTTCGATAAGATCATGCAGGAAACCATCGACACACTCACCGAGGAGCAAAAAACCAAACTCCAGGAGGTCGTCCGCGAGCGCACCCGCCTGATGTTCGCGTGCGGCAACCTGTGGATCCTGACCACGGCCAGCGCCAAGGAGCAACTCGGCCTCGACGACCTCCAGTCCAAGAAGATCAAGAAGACCCTCCTGGAAGCGGCCGACCGCTTCGACGAGCACCGCAAGGCCCTCGACGAAAAACGCAAGGCCATCCAGGGGGCCAACCCGGGTGCGGACTCCGGCCAGAGCAGCGAGGCCTATCGCGCCCTGTTCGAGGGCCTTCGCACGTTCCGCGAGGAGTCCGTCAAGAAGACACGCGAGCGCGTCTTCAAACTCCTGACGGACGAGCAGAAACCGAAGGCCGAGAAACTCCTGGCCGAAGCCGACGCCAACCAGCGGTCCATGTTCATGGGCGGCGCCCTCTTCGGCGGCGGCGCCATGTTCGGCGGCATGGGCGGCGGCGGCAGGAGCCGCGCCCCCGAGCCCCCGCCGGCCGGCCAGCCCCGCATCGTGCCCGCCGTCTACGACGGCGCCGCGCGGTTCTATCTGGCCAAACAGGACTTCGACAAGCCCAAGAAGCGCAAGACCCACCGCAAGGACCGCCCCAAGACGGAGAAGCCCCCGAAGTCGAAAAGCACGTCCGCCGACGACAAGCGCGGCGTGGTGCTCCTCAGGCTTCTCCAGAACCCGGCCGTCCGGGCGGAACTCGGCCTCTCGGACGAGCAGGAAAAGCGCATCTTCGTCCTTCAGGAAAAACTCCAACGGATCCAGGACAGCATCCGGAACGACGTCCGCGACGTGATCGGAGACCGCATGAAACAGGCCCGGACACCGCAGGACCGCAGCGACATCAAACGCCAGGCCGCCGAGATCGCCAAGGAAGCCACACGCGCCGCCGCAGGCGACATGGAAACCATCATGAAGGAGGCGGCCGAGGTCCTGACGCCCGACCAGCACGCCAAACTCAAGACGCTCTACCGCCACCGGGCCGAGACGGCTCGCGCCACCGGCGGCCTGACCATCCTGCTCGCGCCGAAGGTCCGCGAGAAGATCGGCATCTCCGACGAGCAGGCCGACCGCATCCGCCTCATCCTTCAGGACGTCTCGAAGCGGGCGAAGGACCTGCGCGCGGAGTCGGTCGGCGGTCGCCCGCCGGAGGATCTCAAACGCCGCCACGTCGAGATGGTTCGCGCGGCCCGCGAGCGAGTGATGGGCGTCCTCAGCGCCGAGCAGCGCGAGATGGCCGAGCGGCTGCTCGACCGCGATCCCCAGCAAAGGGCCAGAAAGCGCCGCCCGCCCGAGGCCGCGCCCGCCACAAAAGGCTACGGCCGCGCCGCCTGAAGCAGCGTGGCGCCCCGGCACGGCCACGTCCTGCGCGGCGGGTCTCCGCACCCGCCGCGTCTTGTCACGACTTGGCGCGGTCGGTCCGGAGACCGACCGCGCAGAACTTACCTTACCCCGCTTAGATTACACCTTGAGCCACCATCGCCTTGGCCACCTTGAGGAACCCGGCGATGTTGGCGCCGGCGGCCAGGTCGCGCCGGGTCGCGTAGGCCTCGGCGGCCCCGACGCACTGCTCGTAAATGGCGTCCATGATGCCGTGGAGCCGCTCATCGACCTCCTCGAAGGTCCAGGACAGACGCATGGAGTTCTGGGCCATTTCCAGGGCGCTGGTGGCCACGCCGCCCGCGTTGGCCGCCTTCGCCGGACCGAAACCGACGCCCGCCTCCTGGAACGCCTTGATGGCTTCAGGCGTCGACGGCATGTTCGCGCCTTCGCCCACGGCGATGCACCCGCCCGCGATGAGCGACTTGGCAGCCGTCTCGTCGATCTCGTTCTGCGTAGCCGACGGCAGCGCGACCCGGCACGGAACCGTCCAGATGCCCTGCCAGCCCTCGTGGTACTCGGCCGAGGCGTGCTCGTCGGCGTACTGTTTGATACGGCCGCGCTCGACTTCCTTGATCCGCTTGACCGTGTCGAGTTTGATGCCTTCCATGTCAACCACGTAGCCGCCCGAGTCGGACATGGCAACGACCTTGCCGCCCAATTGCTGCACCTTCTCGCAGGCGTAAATGGCAACGTTGCCGGAACCGGAGATGACGACATCCGCCCCTTCCCAGCCCTTCCCGGCATCCTGAAGGAGGCGCGAGACGAAGTACGTGAGACCGTAGCCGGTGGCTTCGGTCCGCAGGAGCGAGCCGCCCCATTCCAGCCCCTTGCCCGTGAGGACGCCGGTGTAGGTGTTGGTCAGTTTGGCGTACTGTCCGAACAGGAAGCCGATCTCGCGCCCGCCCACGCCGATGTCGCCGGCCGGAACGTCGGTATCGGGGCCGATGTGGCGGAAAAGTTCCGACATGAACGATTGGCAGAACCGCATGACCTCGGCGTCGGACTTGCCCTTCGGGTTGAAGTCGCTGCCGCCCTTCCCCCCGCCGATCGGCAGTGTCGTCAGGGCGTTCTTGAAGACCTGCTCGAAACCCAAGAACTTGATGATGCCCATGTACACCGAGGGATGGAATCGCAGACCGCCTTTATACGGTCCGATGGCCTTGTTGAACTCGACGCGGAAACCGCGGTTGATCCGCACCTCGCCCGCGTCGTCCGTCCAGGGCACCCGAAACATGATCTGGCGGTCCGGCTCAACCAGCCGCTCGAAGATCTTCATCCGGGCAAGGTCGGGGTTCCTGTCGATGACGGGAGCCACCGACTCGGCGACTTCGCGTGCGGCCTGGTGGAACTCAACCTCGCCCGGATTGCGGGCCTCCACCGTCTGCATGACCTCCTCGACAAATGCCTGAGACATGGTCTCTCACCTCCCGCTGAGCGCTCGGACTGCCTGTGCCCCTGTGTCGGTTCCAATCCTTCCCGCACTTCGCACAACAGACTGATTATACGACACAAGGCGGCAATTGCAACCACAATTTCCGTAATTTATTTGGAATATGACCGAATCACCGGCAATAGAGTGCGCTATTCTGCAAACCGGCGAAGACCCTTTCCGAAACACCTTGCCCCGCACTTCGCGCGGCGGGTCTCAGGACCTGTTTGCCGTCCCGAGAAACACCCTGGAAACCGGACAATTCTACTTTGCACGGACCGGACATTATCGCTTTG
>CAZIJC010000241.1:0-5775 GCA_964539385.1 uncultured Anaerolineales bacterium
TGTGCGGCATCGTGATGCGCGGCGTGTCGAAGGAGGTGCCGTGGCCGGGCGCACGCTGCGGTTGGATCGAGGTCCTGAACCGCCACCGCGACGAGATGTTCGACACGTACGTCAACGCCGTCGTGGCGGCAAAGCGGTTGGAAGTCTGCTCCACCACCGCTCCACAGATGGTCATCCCCCGCATGATGGGCGACCCGCGATACGTGCCGCACCTGAGACGGCGCGCCGCCGTCTTCGAGGCACGCGCCAAGCAGGCCCACGAGGCGCTCCAGGGCATCCCCGGCGTGCTCGTCAACCGCCCGTCCGGCGCGTTCTACATGACGGTCCTGTTTGAGGACGGCGTCCTGAACGACTCACAGACCCTTGCCATCGCAAACGACGCGGTCCGCAAGATGGTCGAGGGCCTCGTGGACGGCGGTCCGAAAGACCGGCGGTTCGTCTACTACCTGATGGGCGCCACCGGCATCTGCGTGGTGCCGCTGACGGGCTTCTGTTGCCGGCGGGACGGCTTCCGCGTGACGCTGCTGGAGACGGACGACGAGAAGCGGCGGTGGATCTTCTCGACACTCGCTCGGGCGCTGCGCGAGTACCTCGGCGCGTGAGAATCGCCCACATTGCGCGGCGGGTCTCCCGACCTGCCGCGCACGCAGCGCAACGGTTACAACTCCAGCGCGGTGGGTCAGGAGACCCACCGCGCAATGCGCGGGCATGGCACCCGGCCTACAGCAGCGCCGTCGAGAAGTACCGTTCGGCACGGTCGGGCAGAACGGTGGTGATGTTGCCTTCGACGTGTCCCGCCAATTGCCTTGCCGCCCAGACGTTCGCACCCGAGGAGATGCCGACCAGCAGGCCGTAGTCCCGTCCGAGTTGCCGCGTGGTCTCGATCGCGTCCTCGTCGGTCACTTCGATGATTTCGTCGATGAGCGAGGTATCGAGGATCGCGGGGATGAACCCGTCGCCGATGCCCTGGATCTGGTGGAGCCCCGGCTCGTGTCCGAGCAGGGCCGAGACGTTCTTGGGCTCGACGGCGGCAATGCAGACGTCCTTCTTGTGCTCGCGAAGGAACTTGCCGACGCCCTGGAGCGTGCCTCCGCTGCCGACGCCCGCCACGAAACACGCGATGTCGCCCGACATCTGGTGCCACAACTCACGGGCCGTCTCCTCGTAATGGGCACGCGGGTTGTCCGGGTTCTCGAACTGCTGCGGCACGAAGATGCGCGGGTCCTGGTCGGCCATTTCGCGGGCGTGGCGGACGGCGCCCTCGATGCCCTCGTCGTTCGGGGTCAGCACCAGGTCGGCCCCGAGCGCCTTGACGAGTTTCTTGCGCTCCTCGCTCATCCCCTCGGGCATGACGATGCGAACCTGGTAGCCTTTGAGGCGGCCGACGAGGGCCACGCCGATGCCCGTGTTCCCGGAGGTGGGCTCGAGGAGGATGGAGTCGGGGTGGAGTTTTCCGTCGCGTTCGGCGCCTTCGATCATCGTCAGGGCCACGCGGTCCTTGATGCTGCCGCCCGGATTCAGGAACTCGGCCTTCAGGAAGATGAGTTCGTCCTTCAGCCGGATGATCGGCGTGTTGCCGATGAGGTCCAGGATATTGTCCGTCAGCATGGGGCACCTTGGGCCGATTGCCGTTGCCGCACCGTAGTGTAACCCGCCGCTCCCGGGGCGGGCTCGTCTTCTGTCGGACCGTTCAGTCGGCCGGTTCCTCCGGCGCTTCGGGCGCCTCTTGCGGCGGCTCGGCCACGCCCTGCGGCCGGCTGGCGTTCATGTCGATGGCGAACTTGCCGCGCACACGCTCCAGCAGTTCCGCCCGCCGCCCGATGCGCCACACCAGGAGCGTCAGCGGCGGGCGCTTCTGGTCCTTGAAGACGATGACGATCTTGCCGAACCCCATCAGCCGCTCCAGCAGATCGGTCGTGTCGACGTGGGTGTTGTAGTCCTCGCGGCCGATGTGGTCACCCGCCTCCGTCAGGCCCCACTGAATGTTCATGTAATTCGGCGTGAACACAACGTAATAGAACAGGCCGCGGATCCAGGAAATCAGGACCGTCAGCAGCCCGATCAACGCCAGCGCCAGGTAACCCATCCAACTCGTCTCGATCGTGATGTGGCCGAACATCCGGACGAACGGCCGCACCCATCCCAGCAGGTGAAGCCACAGCAGCAGCGCCAACAGGCACAGCGCCCCGATCAGGACCACCTTGACGTTGATCTCGAACTCTTCGACCAGGAAGTTCAGGAAGAAGACGGCGAACCAGGCCCCGCCGATGATCTCCGGCGTAACCGCCTCGACGAACCATCCCATCTCCTTCAGGAACATCACCGTGGCCGCAACGAGCGAGATCGCAATCGTCGGCACGTAAAGCGTCTTGCGGCTCCAGTTGAAAACGACCAGCCAGTCGTGGATGTCGGGGTCCTGGCGGACTTCGCGCTCGGTCCGCAGGCGCGTCCGCACCGTCCGTCGCAGGACCAGCCAGACGACCACGCCCGCAACAACCAGCCCGGCGGCGATGTAAACCGCGATGGCCTGATTCGATGTCCAGTTCATAACGGCCTATTCTGACGCCGGACGGCACGGATTTCAACATTGAAACTCCACGCCGCCGGTCGCTATCATCGCGCGGCACAGGCGAAAGGGTGGAGAAGATGGCACAGCGTCGCACGCTTGGCGCAATCGTCGCGGCCGGCCTCCTTCTGGTGTCGCTCGCCGGCCGCACGCCGGGCGCCGAGCCGATTCAGACGCAACGGTGGGTCGGGTCGAACTACACGCCGGCCTACTGCGTGAACGCGGTACAACTGTGGCACGACTTCCGGCCCGAAATCATCGAGAAGGAACTGGCGGCCGCGCACCGGTACTTCGGCCTGACCTCGCTGCGGGTGTACCTGCACAACATCCCGCATGAGGCCGAGAAGGAGGCGTTCCTCGCGCGAATCGACGAGTTCCTGGTCCTCTGCGACCGGCACGGCATCCGGCCCGGGTTCGTGTTCTTCGACGATTGCTGGAACCACAAGGGCGTGGAACTCGAGTCCAAGCCGCCCGTCAAGGGACGCCACAACGGCCGGTGGGCGGCCTGCCCGCAGGATAAGCATCGCACCGACGAGCACCTGCCCCGCCTCAAGGCGTACGTCCAGGACGTCATCGGCGCGCACCGCCGCGACAAACGCGTCCTGTGGTGGGAGATCTTCAACGAGCCGAACCGCCGCAGCGCCTACAGCACGCGACTCCGCAAGGAGGCCTACGCCTGGGCCAAGCTACTGGCGCCCGTCCAGCCGGTCATCAGTTGCTGGAACGACAACGAGGCCACCGACATCGTGGACGCCCACAACTACCGGGCCGACTTCGCCGCATGGGACAGGCAGGCCGACCTCAACCCCGCCAAGGGCGCCGTGTTCACCGAGGCCGGCGCCCGATGGTACGCCCCCCGCCCGAGCAACGGCGAACCGGTCGAGGTCGTCCACTGGCTGAAGGGCCGGCGCGACGCCGCCAAGTACGTGCCCGGCGTCTACCTGTGCTGGGAACTCATGGTCGGCAACTCCAACTGCCGCTGGTACTGGGGCACCAAGGACGCCACGCCCGAACCGACGGTTCCGTGGTGCGGTCTGATGTGGCCCGACGCCACGCCCGTCTCGCTGGCCGAGGCCGAGGCCGTCCGCTCCTACGTCACGGGCCGACGCCGCACGCTGTTCTTCGACGACTTCCAGGACACGCCACCCGCGCCCCGCCGCCCCGGATGGACGGCCTACGGCACCATGGGCACGAATGGTAGCGGCGTTCTGGCCGTCTCGCCCGGCGTCAAGATGATCGCAGGCGACACGAAATGGACCGACTACGTCCTCGAAGGCGTCGTCATGCTCAAAGGGGAGGGCGGCAACGCCGGACTCGTCTTCCGTGTGAACGATCCCGGCCCGGGCTTTGACCAGATGCGCGGCTACTACGTCGGCTTCGACACGAAGCGCCTGTACCTCGGCAAGATGGCGAACAACTGGCAGCCCCTGGCCGCCTGCGACCTCGCGCGCCTGGACTGCCGCGTCGTCACCGGCGTGTGGAACCTGATTCGCGTGGCGGCCGAAGGCCCACGCATCCGCGTGTGGTTCAACCGGATGCATCCTTCGGCGGACACCGAGTGCGGCCTGCGGATCGATTACACCGACCGCAAGGACCCCATCCTCGCCGGCAGCATCGGCGTGCGTGCGCACCGCGTCGAGGCCTGGTTCGACAACGTCGTCGTCCTTCCGCCCGACGCCCCCGGCGCCCGCCCATGAAAGGACCCGCACGATGAACGACGCTTCCCTCTCGCGACGCGAATTTGTCGCGGCCGCCGGCGCCGGCGCAGCCATGGCACTCACCGAAACGGCTGCCGCGGGCAAGAACTCTACGGTGGCGCAGCGCCCCAACATCCTCATGATTACCTGCCACGACATCGGCCAGCATCTGGGGTGCTACGGCCTTGAGACGGTCCGCTCGCCGAACCTCGACGGCCTGGCCCGCCGCGGCATCCGGTTCCACAACTATTACGGCGGGGCGCCCACCTGCTCGCCCAGCCGCGGCGTGATGCTCACCGGCCGGTACCCGCAGTCGAACGGCCTGATGGGCCTGACGCACGCTCCCTGGTGGTGGTCGCTGAACGAGGGCGAACGCCACCTCGCCGCCATCCTCCGCGACGCCGGCTACCACACGGTCCTGGCCGGGCTCCAGCACGTGACCCAGAACGACCCGCACACGCTCGGCTACGACGAGGTCCTCTCGCGGCGCCTGAAGGCCGAGGAAACGGTCGAGGCCGCACGCTCCGTTCTTGCCAAGGCCGAGGGGGCACCGCAGCCCGTCTTCCTGAAGGTCGGCTTCTTCGAGGTCCACCGCCGCCGCGGCTCGTACGAGCACCGCCGGCCCGATACCACCAAGGGCGTCCATATCCCGCCGTACCTCAAGAACACGCCCGAAATCCGCGACGACCTGGCCCGCTTCCAGGCCGACATCCACTTTCTCGACGCCTGCATCGGACGCATCCTGGAGACTCTCGAGAAGAGCAGCCTGGCCCGACGGACGCTGGTTATCTTCACGGCCGAGCACGGCATCGCCTATCCGGGGGCGAAGTGGTGCCTGCGCGAGCCGGGCCTGCGCATCCCCTACATCCTCCACCAGCCCGGAACGGCGCTTGAAGGCGGGAAGGTCTTCCAGCAACTGATGAGCCACGTGGACTTCCTGCCCACGCTGCTCGGCCTGGTCGGCGTGCCGGTTCCGGAGAACGTCCAGGGCATGAGTTTCGCACCGCTCTTGCTCGGCAAGACGGACGAGGGGCCGCGGCGGTACGTCTTCGGTCATCGCCAGCCCCACGCCCGCCGCGAAAACGTCGCTCGCAGCGTCCGCGACGAACGGTTCAAGCTCATCCGATGCTTTGAGAACGACCGCGTCGTCCTGTACCCCACCGACGCCGTGCCGATTGGCGTCTCGCGCCACATTGCCCGGCCCCAACGCAAGGGCGCCCGCCCCTTCGCCGAACTCTATGACCTGAAGGCCGACCCGAACGAGTTCCACGACCTCTCCGGCGAGGCGAACTACGCCGACGTGCTCCAGCGCCTCAACGGCGTCCTCCTTGCGTGGATGCAGCAGGTGGACGACCCGCTCCTGCGAGGCCCCATCGCCACGCCGTACTACCGCCGCGCCATCTCGGATTTGCGGAAGCACCGCCCGCGCGGCCAGATCTAAGCGGTCTTACATAAGCCTTTTGCTGTGGCGAGAACGGCACCCGCTCGCTTACGCTCGCGGCTATTTTACAC
>CAZIJC010000242.1:0-5715 GCA_964539385.1 uncultured Anaerolineales bacterium
CGGACATTTCTAATGGGGCCCAACCCCGGACATTTCTATTGGGGCTTGACACAGCAAAAGACTTACGTAAGACCGCTTACGTCTCGGCGGCGACGCGTTCGAGGATTGTGCGGACGTCTTCGAGCGTGGCGGCCTGCCAGGTGGCGTCGTCGGACCAGTCCGTCGGTTCGGCCACCAGGGCGATCGTCCGGACGCCGGCGCTGCGGCCGGCTTCGACGTCGAACCGGAAGTCACCCACGATGATCGTCTCGGCAGGGCCGGCGCCGCACCTGTCCATCAGGCAGTGCACGCCGGCCGGACTCGGCTTGGGCTTGTTGTCCTCGCGTGCGACGGCGGCAGCCGCGCCGACGGCCATCGCGGCAACGGCCGACAGGACGAACCGCCCGGGGGCGGATCGGCAGGCAAAACGTAAGCGTCGCATCCGGTTCTCTCCAGGCGGCCCATCCGCGGCTCACGGATCGCCCACCGCTACTTGATCATCTCCAGCATGGCCTTGCCCATGGCGACGCCCATCTGGTAGTAGCACGCGCCGGAACCCTTGTAGTGGTACCGCTTGTCGGAGGTGTAGGCCAACTCCTTCTTGTAGCGCTTGACCCAGTTTGTCCGGTAGTACTGGCCCGGGTCGACGCGCGCGGGATCGGTCTTGGGCTTCTGCTCGTTCTCCTTGGCGGCCGCGCGGAACGCCTGCCACTCGTCGTCGAGGTTGGGGTACGTCGGCCAGAACGGGGCGGTCTTGGCCAAGCGGACGGTGCCGGCGAACTCGGGCATGGCGGCGATGGCGGCCTGCTGCTTGCGGAACGTGGCGATCCAGCCGCCCGCCTCCGGGCCGTCGGTGCCCAACTCGCCGATCACGAACGGCAGGTTCGGCGCCTTGAGGTCCTTGCGCATGTCGCGGATGAAGTGAGCCATCTGCTCCGTGTAATCCGGGTTGCCACCGCCGACGCCGTCGTTCCAGCCCTGGAACCAGATGAAGCCGGTGATCTGGTAGCCCTTGCCGGCGTCGTACGCGGGGAAGTACCCTTTGATGTCGCTGAGGACCTTGCGGGTCTCGGAGAGGATCTTCCGGTAATCCGCGCCGTAGCCGGCCTTGCGGGACTCGAAGGTGACGTCGGCGTCGGGCTTCTTCTGCTTGATGGCGGCCACTTCCTCTCTAATCTGCTCATCGGTGGGCATGGCGCTGGGCGGGCGGAAGGTGTACCGCACCGCCCGTCCGCCCCAAGCCGCCTTGATCAGCAGCACCTGCTCGTCGAAACGGTCGCCGAGCACGTGCCCGATGCCCAGTTCCGGCCCGATGGTGGGGACGGGGATTCGCTTGTTGTTCTCGTCGCGGCCCATCTTGGGACTGCCGAAGCCAACCGTCAACGGGCCGTGCAGCGGCAGGTCGCTCTTGCCCTGGCAATCGAGGAAGGTGACCCAGACGTCCTGGCGCACCGTCCACCGGCCGTCGGTCTTGAGGTGCTTGAACTGATCGTGCGTCTTGGGATCGGCGATGACCGCATCGAGGGTGTGGACCATCGCCTTGCCTTCCATGTTGGACTGGCCGGACAGGATGAAGACCTTGACCGGGCCCTTGGCCGGCTCCGCCGCATGAGCCGCAGCGGCCGTTAGCGCCGCGATGCACCAACCTAGCGCCAGACATGCGGTTACGGTACGCCTTGACAACGTCATGGGAGGCCTCCTCGGAATGTGTGATGCGGGATTTCCCGGATGGACTCGAGCCCACGATCATCGCGGGCCTTTTCGGTAATTGTATCACGAGCCCGGGAGTGAACAAGCACCGTCTTGGCTCGGTGAACCCGACCCGCAGCGCCTCGCCCATTGGGTTCTCTCTCGATTGCGGCCGGAATCCCCGAGCAACCGCATTCTACGGGCCAGAAGCCAAGGGCGCCAGAGAAGAACTCAACTCCAATCTGGGGAATCCGGGCTTAGGCTTCGGCTGCGACGCGCTCCAGGATCGCATGGACGTCCTGGAGGGTGGCGGCCTGCCAGGTGGCAGCGTCGGACCAGTCGGTCGGTTCGGCCACCAGGGCGATGGTCCGGACGCCGGCGCTGCGGCCGGCTTCGACGTCGAAGCGGAAGTCGCCCACGATGATCGTCTCGGCAGGACCGGCGCCGCACCTGTCCATCAGGCAATGCACGCCGGCCGGACTCGGCTTGGGCTTGTTGTCCTCGCGTGCGACGGCGGCATCGAAGACGAGGTTGTGGCGGTGGACGGCGCGCTCGACGCTGGCCCGGCTGTTCCGCGTGAGGACCGCCACCTTGATGTCGCGTGAGCGGAGCCAGGCCATCAGATCCTCCGCCCCCGGCATGAGTTGCGACTCCTCGCCCGCTTCGGCCTCGTGGCGGTCGATGACGCGGTTGGCCCTGACTCGCTCGGCGTCGGTCAGGCCGCCCATGGCTTCGAGGATCGGCACCCCTTCCGGCAGCCCGATCTCGGCGCGAATCCGATCGAAGTCGAGCGGCGTCACCAGCAGGGTGCCGTCCATGTCGAAGATGACGAGTTTTAACGGCATGGCCTCCGCATAATGCCACGGGCCGGGCCGGCCGTCAACATCTCGGCCATTGCTGCGTCTTGCTTTTGGCCGGGCCGGGGCTATAATCGCGCCCTTAATCGGCGGGAATGATGCCTTGTTTGGGGATCGGTTTTGACCAAGACGCTGGGGGAACTGGCCGAATTGGTGGGCGGCAGGCTCGACGGCGACCCTGCCCGCGAGGTGCGCGGCGTGGCGAGCCTGGCCGAGGCGGGACCGGACGACGTGGCGTTCGTCGTCCTGGCCCGTTACAGGGATGCCGCAGCCGCGTCGAAGGCCGCGTGCCTCGTCGTCCCGGATGACTGGCCGCCCGGGGCCGCATCTGCTGCAACCCTCTACGTGGCCGACCCCAACCGGGCGATGAGCCGGATTGCCGAGGCGCTGTGTCCGCCGCTCCCGCAGCCGGCGCCCGGCATCCATCCCACGGCCTCGGTGGCCGAGACGGCCCAACTGGGGCAGGGTGTCCACGTGGGCGCGTGCGCGGTCGTTGGAGAAGGCGTCAGCATCGGCGACCGGACGCGCTTGCGCGCCGGCGCCGTTGTGGCCGACGAGGCACAGATCGGCGACGATTGCGACGTCCACGCGGGCGTCGTTGTCCGCGAGCGCGTTCGCATCGGCAACCGCGTGGTTATCCACGCGGGCTCGGTCGTCGGCAGCGACGGGTTCGGATACCTCGCGGGCGAGACCGGCCCTGAGAAGATACCCCAACTCGGAACGGTCGAGATCGGCGACGACGCCGAACTCGGCGCGTGCGTCACGGTGGACCGGGCACGCTTCGGCGCCACGCGGATCGGCCCCAAGGTAAAGATCGACAACCTGGTCCAGATCGCCCATAATGTCGAAGTCGGCGAAGCCACGGTCATCGTGGCCCAAGTGGCCATCGCGGGCAGCGTGCGAATCGGCCGTGGGTGCGTCATCGCCGGGCAGGCCGCCATCGACGGGCACCTCGTCATCGGCGACGGCGCCCGCATCGCCGCCAAGGCCGGCGTGACGAAAGATGTGCCGCCCGGTGCCGACGTCAGCGGGTACCCGGCGGTGCCGCACCGCGAGCACCTGCGGCAGGAGGCGGCGCTGCGGCAGATGGAGGACGCGCTCGGGCGGCTCAAGCGCGCCGAGGCGCGCCTGGCTCGGCTCGAGGCCGAGGACGAAACGTGAGTCGGCGTCAACGGACCATCTCGCTCGAGGCCGAGATCGAAGGGCACGGTCTGTTTACCGGCCAGTCGGTCCACCTGCGTCTGAAACCGGCCCCCGCGAACACGGGGCTCGTTTTCAGGCGGGTTGATCTCGGCGAGGACGCCACCGTGCCGGCCGGGATCCAGTCGGTCGCGAAACGGTTCCAGCGGACGGCGCTCGCCAACGGCGACGTGTGCGTCGAGACGGCCGAACACCTGCTCGCGGCGCTGGCAGGCCTCGGCATCGACAACCTCTATGCCGAACTCAATGCTCCGGAACTGCCGACCGGCGACGGGTCGGCCGCCGATTACGTGCGGCTGCTGCGCCAGGCGGGTATCGTCGAGCAGGAGGAGGAGCGGCCGGTCCTTCACGTCACCGAACCCGTGTCGATTTGCGAAGGGGATATCGTCATCACGGCCCTGCCGGGGCCCGAAGACGAACTGTCGCTGACCTACCACCTCGATTACGGCCCCCAAGGGGTTATCCCG
The DNA here is from genome assembly GCA_964539385.1 of uncultured Anaerolineales bacterium. Taxonomy (GTDB): domain Bacteria; phylum Planctomycetota; class Phycisphaerae; order FEN-1346; family FEN-1346; genus JAUVZF01. Next base: position 4,193 of record CAZIJC010000242.1, read on the forward strand.
CCGCAGATTCTCAGCCTGAAACTGACGCCGGATGTGTTTGTCGAGGAACTCGCCGCCACACGCACGTTCATTCTGGAATCGGAGGTCGAGGACCTGCGTCAGCGCGGCTACGGGTCGCAGGCCACGTACGAAGACCTGCTCGTCATCGGCCCCGAAGGTCCGATCAACAACACGTACCGGTTCCCGGACGAGCCGGTGCGGCACAAACTGCTGGACATCGTGGGCGACCTGTTTTTGTTGAACTGCGACCTGCGGGGCCGCGTCGTGGCGATGCGGAGCGGCCACGTCCACAACCATCGGCTCATCCGTCGTCTGTTGGAGCAGGCGGCCGGCAGGGGCTCGGCCGTGGCCGGCGCGATGCAGCAGGCGATGGACATCAACCAGATCATGGCCGTCCTGCCTCACCGCTATCCGTTTCTGCTCGTGGACCGCATCATCTCGCTCGAAGACAGCGTCCGCGCGGTCGGCATCAAGAACGTCTCGATCAACGAGCATTTCTTCCAGGGTCACTATCCGGGCACGCCCATCATGCCGGGTGTCCTTATTGTCGAGGCCATGGCCCAACTGTCGGGCGTGCTGCTTCTGAAGAAACTCGAACGCACCGAGCAAGTGGCCGTCCTGTTGAGTATGGACAAGGTCAAGTTGCGAAAGACCGTCCACCCGGGCGATCAACTCCGGCTCGAAGCCGAAGTGGTCCGATCGAAAGCCCGCACCGCCCAGGTCAATACGCGGGCGTGGGTGGGCGACGAACTGGCCGCCGAGGCCAAGATTCGGTTCATGCTCGTTCCGGCCGACCAGGAGTCGTGAGAGGCTTCCATGGCGATCAGCAAGTTGGCGGTGGTGTCGGCGAAGGCCGAGTTGGCCGGCGACATTCAGGTCGGCCCGTTCTGCTACGTCGGGCCTGACGTTCGGATCGGTCCCGGCACCGTGCTCCATAACGGTGTGACGGTTGTCGGGCACACGCGGCTCGGGCGCGGCAACGTGGTTTACCCGAACGTCTGCATCGGCACGCCGCCACAGGACATCACCTACGCCGAGGAGCCCACCCGGGTGGAAGTCGAGGACGAGAACGTTATTCGCGAGTGCGTGACGATCCATCGCGGCAGCAGCAAAGAAGGCGGCCTGACGCGGGTCGGAAGCCGCTGCTATCTGATGGCGTGCAGCCACGTGGCCCATGACTGCCGCGTCGGCGACGGTGTGATCTTCGGCAACAACGCCCTCGTCGGCGGGCACGTGCACATCGAGGACGGCGCGAACATCAACGGCGGGGCCGCCGTTCATCCGTTTACGACGATCGGGCGGCTGGCGTACATCGGCGGCCTGACGCGCATCGTCCAGGACGTGCCGCCGTTCATGATTGTCGAGGGGCACCCGAGTCGGGTTCGCGGCCCGAATTCGGTGGGCATGCGGCGGGGGGGCGTTCCGAAGGAGGCGATTGAGGCGGTAGCGAAGGCCTATCGCCGCATCTACCGTCGCGGGCGCCCGCGAGCCGAAGTCCTCGATGAAATGGAGAACGAGGACGG
>CAZIJC010000243.1:0-5677 GCA_964539385.1 uncultured Anaerolineales bacterium
CCGATTCGAGAAGCTGGCACTGAACTTCCTGGCCATGATCAAACTCGCCATCATCTGCCGTTATCTTCGCGTTTTCGATTTATCAGACAGAGCCTGGTACAAGAATCGGGAAGGGGTCAGCACGAACGCCGACCGACATGGCGCCACAGGTTTTTCGCACGCTTTTCTTGGGGTGCCTACCAGCATTCTCGGGAACCGGGCGTCCGGAGGCCTCCGATGGCCTTGCTCTAACTCTTTTCAGGGCAAGGGCTTATATCGGTTCTCATAGAGCGACACGTTGAAAAGGCTCCAGGCGCCTTGACAGCGATGCGTTCCCGCTTATATTGAAAATGACTAAAGCAACTGCCATAGAGAACCGATGAATACCGACGGAAAAGGGCCTGTTCACGGAACCGCGCCGTTTTCGCGCGCGGTCACAGAAAAAGGGGAATCAGTCATGTTGCGAGGGGTAACGGCAATTGTTGCATTCCTGGGGGCCCTTCTGCTCCTGACCTTAGCCGCATGGGCGGCAACTGACGACGCGGTCGTCAGCATGACGGCGACCGTCGATTCGTTTGGCGAATGGGAAGACGCCGCCCCAACCATCGCTTCGGGCGACTGGACCGGCAGTGTGGACGGAACCACGATTAACCAAGTCGGCGAGGACCTGACCGTCACGAAGGCGATGGTCCTCTACGCCAACGCCAACATGACGCTGTCACAGACCGCCGGCGCAAACAGCGGTATCCTGACCGTAGGCGCCGCTGCCGACACACTGACCACGTCCTACCAGATCCAGGGCGACGTGGACGTGCCGGACGCCGCCTACAAGGCCGCAGGGGCGGGCGTCGGCGAGTTCTTCAACGCCGGCAATACCTACACCGTGACGCATGTCTCCGGCGATGGTTCCTACGCGATCGACCTGCTCGTCCAGGCTGAATCCGATGACGCTGCGGCCGATGACGCAGGCGATTATACGGCCGGCCTGACTATTACGGCCACGTGGTAACCGACTGACGCGCGGGCTCAGCAGGCCCCAGGGCGCTGCCCTAGGCTGGCGGATTGGAGCCTTTCAGGCTCCCCGCTATTGGGCCAAGAACCACAAGTTCCCACCCATCCGAAGGCGATAGAGGCGGCCGCATTCGCCTCACCCCCGCAGCCGCCGTCTTCCACGCCGTCCGGTCGCCTAAGGGCTTTATGGGCAAGCCTTTATCCCCGGTCAGGACTCGCTTTTCGGGCTCTGGAGCCGGGTTGCCGCACGGGCAACGCCGTTCTTGCCAGTGTCATGGGCGTTCAGGGCCCGTCAGCGGGCGTTCGGCTAAAGTATTCCGCCCCATTTGGTCGAGAAACGCGACGGTCAACGCATCGCGCCCCCCGGACACATCCGACGGGGCGGAAATGCTGAATTTCAGGGCAATTGCAGCCTTATGGCTTGCGGCATGCATCCTATGCATGGCATGGGGTTCTGCGCTGGCCATCACCGGCTGGGCGCAGCCGGAGTACAGCGCCACCCTGTCGCCCAATATCACTTCCGTCGGCCAAATCTCCAGCGACTCGACGGCCCTGATGCTCAATCATGACGGCGCCGCCACGATCCAGGCCTCCACCGCCCAGCCCGGCGACGAAGTCCTGACCCATCAGACCACCAGTGACACCCTCGTCACGAGTTACAAACTCACCGGGGCCGCACTCGGCGCATCGTCCGACACCGACTGGGTTTCCTCATCGCAGTTCATATCACCGGCGCGGTCCTACAGCGTGGAGGGCATCGGGCCGTCGGACATCACGTTCCATGTGCGCGGCGAAGCGGCGTCGATACGGGCCAACGACGCGGGCACCTACGCCGCTTCGATCGTCCTGACGGTCATGTGGTGAGGAGCGATCGTCATGCCGACATCCAAAAGAACGTTCACGGCGGCGGCGCTGGCGGCAGTGGCGGTCGGACTGGCGGCCCAAGCGGCGCCGGCCGGCATCGCCGTCTCTCCCCTGAAGCAGGAAGTCCTCGTCAAACCGGGCGGCGCCGCAACGTTCCACGTCACGGTCGCCAACCGGGGGCGCGGGTCAAACGCGACACCCCACTCGGCCCGCCTCAACGTGGTGGACTTCGAGGTCACCGAGCGCGGCGCCGTGCTCCTGAAGCCGCCCGGCTCCGCCAAGGACTCCGCCACCCGGTGGATCACCCCGAGCAAGGCCGCTGTGACGCTCAAGCCCGGCCAGGCCGAAAAGGTCGCCTTCACGGTTAAGGCGCCGTACGCATCCGCGGGAGAATACTACAGCGCGGTCGTGGTCACCCTGGAGGAGAAGAGGACCCACGGCGCGCTGGAGGTCGAGTATCGCATCGCATCAGGCGTGTTCGTGACCGTCCCGGGGCGGACGTTTCCGAAAAAGGCCAAGATCCTTCGCTGTGAACTGGCCTGGCTGAGGCCGGCCGACGCCCCGCCCATGGTTGCGGCCGTGCCGGAGCCCATGATCCTGGCCGTCCTCGAAAACACCGGCCGGGCGCGCTTTGAGGCTGCGGGGCACGTTCGGATCAGCAACAAACAGGGGCGGACCGTCTTCAAGGCGCCGATGACGACGCGGCGCGCCAGCGTCCTTGCCGGCGACACGCGTCTGTTCGAATGCGGGCTGGCCAAAGTGCTTCCGTGTGGCCTGTACACCATGCGCGTGGAGTTCGACTATCAATCCGGATGGACCAAAGCGCGGTCACGCGTCCCGTTGATGATTACCGCCGACCAGGAGACCCTGTTGGTCAAGGCGGCCGCCGCCGAAACCACGGGTACACGTGCCGGCCCACCGATCGAAGTGGCACCGAAAGTCCTTGCTGTCAAGGTCCCGGCCGGCGCGCTGCGCGTGCTGAAACTCGCTGTCAGGAACACCGGCGACGATATGCTTCAGTGCCGGGCGGTGGTGGCCGATCCGACCGGTTCGCACAACCCGGCATCGTGGTTCCAACTCGGGGCAGACACCTTTGCGCTGGCCAAAGCCAGGTCCAAGACCTTGCACCTGGTCGTCCGCGTCCCCGACGAGGCAGCCGGAGTCCATAAGACAACCGTGATTCTTGAAGTCGGCGAGCCCGATGCGACGCCGTTGCGCATCGAGGTTCCCATCGAATTGACGGTGAAAGGCGGAACTGGGTGAGCGGTCGGACCGACCATCCGAACCAGGCGCTGTGCCCGTTGACGGCACTGCTCGCCGTCGTCGGGGTGCTCGGTGCGTGCGCCGCGCCGGCAACCGCAGCGGATGCGCCCGGCACACCCCCCGAAGCGTCCAGCATCAAGCCCAAACTCGTCAGCAACCTGTGGGTGGAGGCCGAACTGCGCGAGGTGCTTCAGGACATCGCCGCCCAGACCGGCACGACCATCATCGCAGACCAGACCGTCCAGGGCATCATCTCGATGGCCGCCAAAGACCTGTCCCTGGAGGAATGTCTGCGGCGGCTGTGCGCTTCGGGCGGCTACCAGTTCATCCGGGTCGACGATTACTACATCTTCGGCCTGACCGAACCGGGGACACCCCTGTTCCGCCGGCTGGCCCAACTTCACCGCGTCAAACTTCGCCACGTCTCGGCCAAACAGGCCAAGACCCTGCTGCCCCAGTCGCTGGCGACGTGCGTCACGTACGATGAGGTCAACGGCGTGGTCGCCGTGACGGGCCCCGAGGCCGTGCGCCAGCGCGTACTCGACGCCATCCGCCTGATCGACGTCCCCCAGGGCCAAGTCGCCGTCGAGGCCGTCGTCTTTGAACTCAGCGAAGCCGGCGCCAAGCAACTCGGCCTGGACTGGCGGTACCAGAACGGCGGCTTCCTGGCCAGCACCCAGAACCTCATCGGCACCATCACCTACGACGAGGCCTCCGACACCGGCATCTACGTCGACCTCATGCTCCGCGCGATCGTCCAGGACCAGAAGGGCCAGATCCTTGCCAACCCGCGAATCATTACCATGAACGGCCAGGAGGCCGAGATCTTCGTCGGTCAGGAAAAGTATTTCTCGCTTCTCAGCGGCCACGCGGCCTATCCCTACTACCGCCTCGAATCAATCGAGTCAGGTGTGACGCTGAAGGTGACCCCTCACATCGGCACCGACGGCTGCATCGTCCTCGACCTCGAACCCGAAGTTTCCGACGTGGTCCAGGATTGGACCCGCGACGGCAGCCAGAACGGCAACGAAAACCAGCTCGAACCCCTGCCGGTGGTCACCCGCCGCAAAGCCAAAACCACCATCACCATTCAGGACGGCCAGACGGTCATCATCGGCGGTCTGTTGCAGGAACATCGCCGCGAGACGATCGAGAAGACACCTTTCCTGGGCGACTTGCCACTTCTCGGACGCATCTTTCAGAATATTCAGAATTCCGTCGAGCAGAAAGAGATCGTTCTCGTCATTACCACCCACCTCGTGCACGACGAGACCGAAGCACGCTCCCGGAATCTGCCCACCGGCCTCCAGCAGCGTTACGTCAGTCCCCTCGACCTGATGGCCGAGCCCGCGAACGGAGACACACCATGACACCAGCCAGATCGCTCATTCTGGCTGCCGTCGCCACGCTCCTGCTTGCCGCCGGATGCGGCCAGCCCGCGCGCATCGGCCCGGCCTATCGGCGCGGTGTCGAGGCCCTGGCCGCAGGCAGCCCGCAGTCCGCCATTCCGTTCCTCACCCACGCCGTCGTCGCCGCGCCCGAGAACTCGCAAGCCCAGACCATGCTCGCCGTCGCCTACGCCGTGGCAATGGAACCCGACCTGGCCATCCAAGCCGCCCAACGCGTCCCGGCCGATCCGAACGCCCCGGTGGTAGCCGGGTGGCAAGATATCGCTCTCGGCGTCGCCGCGCTTGTCCAACATCAGCCCGATGTCGCCGCCGAACATTTCCGCCGGGTCCTGACGGCCGAGGCGGCCGCCGACGGCGCCAAGCGAACTGCCGGCCAATGGGTCACCTTGGCCCTGTTGCTGAAAGGCGACCCCGCCGGCGCCGTCGAGTCGATGCAGCAATGGCACCGCCTTGTGGAGACCAACGGCACGGGCACGACCGCCCTGTTGTGGGATACCCTGATCCAGGCGCACCTCGGCGATGCCACGAGCGCCCGCGAGTGCCTCGTCCGCTTGACCGCTCGCATCGCCGGACCGCGCCGCGTCAAACTGCCCCCGGCCGACCAGGTCCCTCACCTCGACGACCAAGACCTCACCGCCGCCGGCATCGAGGCCGTCCGCCAGGACAAACTCGAGGACGCCAAGAGGCTCTTTGCGGCCCTCGACACGCGCCGTCCCAACGCCTGCGATGCCCGCGTCTGGTTGGCGCTGCTTGCCGCCGCCGAGGGCGACTGGAGCCAAACCCTCGAGCGACTCAAGAGCGCCCGCTTCGACGGGTCCGCACAAGCCCGCGGGCTGGCCAACCAACTCTTCAGCGTCGCCTGTGCTCTTGAGAACCGGCCCCAAGCCATGATTCAGCACATGCTGGCCGGCCAGCGCCTCCGCGCCAACGGCCGCGCCGCTCCCCAAATGCCTTCGCCCCGACCGTCCCGCAGACGTCCATAACCGCCCTCGTGTCAAGGGCGAGCTTGCCCCGTGTCGTGCCAACGCGATTACGTCACAGTGCGCCGTGGGAAGGCGCTGGTTCTCAGCGGGTGCGAAACCCGCCCGGCAACTGGGTCGCTCCGGCCGGTAGCAATCGGAGCGGCGGCGGAGGCAACGAAGCCGTCGAAG
>CAZIJC010000244.1:0-5617 GCA_964539385.1 uncultured Anaerolineales bacterium
TTGTTGGAGTGGACGAGTTTGCCGTTGATCCATACCTTGATGCCGTCGTCGCTGCCCATCTCCAGCCGCGCGTCCTGGGCGGCCGGCGACCAGACGTTCGTCAGCACGTAAGCGGCCCGGTTCTCGCCGGTGCCGATGGCCTTCTCGAGGTCGATCGTCTGCGGCCCGACGCCCTTCGAGAGCACCTTCCACTTGGCGCTCTTGGGGTCCTTCTCCGGCGCGAACGCCGTGTTGAACGGCGGGCCTTGCGTGTACGGCCCGCTGCCGAGCCAAGCCGTCAGGTACCCGCGGTACTTGTCCATCTCGTTGATGGCGGCCTGGGCCTTCTTGCGCAGGCCGGCGTTCTGCGTGGAGGCGATTACCTTGGTCAGCGCGGCCCTTGCCTCCGTGGGCGCCGAGCCCCGCGCGTTGCTCGCCACCTGGACGAGGGCCACTTCGGCCTCGGCCTTCAGCGCGGCATCCGCCAGCAGCGACTCGACCAGTTTCAGGGCATCGGCCGACCGCGCGCCGGCCAGCCCCGCGAGGACCGACTTCTTGTCGGCCACGCTCGTCGCCAGCGCGAGCGCCTGCTTGTACATCGTGGTCGTGGCGGCCGCGCCGCGCTCGGCCCAACCCGGGGCGCCAGCAAGGTTAGCCATCCGGATGTACCCGCGGAACGCCAGCACCTTCTGCGTCTTGCTCCTCGTGGTCTTGATGACGTTCAGCAGGTCCGGCGCAGGACTGGCGTCCGGCCACGCTGCCAGGGCGCGGACCGCTTCCGTGGCGACGTCGGCGTCCGATGCCTTCAACTGGCTGCGCACGCACGCCAGCGCCCCCGCGCCGCCCAGCCGGCCGAGGACCGTAATCAGGCAGACTTTCGCGCCGGCGTCGGCCCGGGCCATGCCGGCCACGATCGGGGTCGCGCGGGCCTCGGTGTCGGCCACGCGTCCGGCCGCCGCTGCCAGCGCGGTTTCCAGGCCCGAGCGTTCCGAGTCGCTCTTGGCGGCCACGAGCAGGGCCACGATGTCCGGTAGTTGTTCCTCGCCCGCCGCCGCCGCCAACCCCTTGATGGCGGTCTTGCGGATGTTCTCATCGCTGTCCCTGGCAGCCTTGACCATGGCGGGTGCCGTCACGGGGTCGGCCCGGACGGCCAGGACGCCGAGGATGCCTGCCCGGATGGCGGTGTCGGGCGAGGACAGCAGTTTCGCCATCGCCTCCCCCACACCCTCACCCTTGAGGTGGTTGAGGGCATCGAGTGCAGCCTCGCCGACCGCCCCGCCGGCAGAGGCCGCCTTGGCAAGCGTCGGCACGCTTGAGGCGTCGCCCAGGACCGCCAGCGCCTTGATGGCAGCAGCGCGGACGCCCTCGTCGCTGCTCCCGACGAGGGCGGTCACTTGCGGCGCCGCCGCCGTGTCGCTGCGGGCCGTCAGGGCGTCGAGGAGCGTGACCTGACCGTCGGCGGGCATCGACGCGAGTTTGGCCGCCATCACCTTCGTCGCGGCCGGGCCGGGCATCTCGATGAGGAATTGGCTGGCCGCCCGCCTCAGATCGACATCGGAGTCCGCCGTCAGCGCGATGAGCGTCTCGACGGCCTTCTCCTTCTCCGCGAGCACGGTGCCCCTGAGGGCCGCGATCCGGACCGTCTTCGGATAGCCGCCGGCCGACATCTTCCTGTAGATGGCTGCCGCGCCGGCGGCCTCGCCGTCGGCGAGCATCCGGTCGGCACACCTGAGGTAGGCATCGGCCAACGGGTTCTTGAGTGCGGCGGGCACGGTGGCGCCGGCCAGCGTGCGGGCGGCTTCCGCGTTGGCGATGTCGCCGAGCGCGCCGATGGCCGCCCGGGCCAGGTCCGCATCGCTGCCGGACACGAGTTTGGCCAGGGCCGGCACGGCCTTTGGGTCGCGGCGTGCGCCGATGGAGGTGATCGTGCCGATCTTGAGGTTGCCCGAAAGTGTAGCCATGGCCGCACGCAGCGCCGCGCCGGCCTCCTCGCCCGGCAGGCACTGAAGCGCGAAGCGTGCCATGTGCGAGAGTTTCGGATCCGGCAGGAGTTTCGCCAGCGCCGGCACGCACGCCGGCGACCCCGCCCTACGCAACATGCGGCACACGAACTGCTTGCACCCGTAGGTGGCCTGCGGGTGGACGAGGGCCTTGACCAGTTTGGTCTCGATGGCCAGGCGTGCCTGTGGCGTGGCGGCGTCGCGAATCTCCTGCTCAATCGTCGCCAGCGGCAGGCGGCTCTGGCTCCAATCGTACTGGACGATGTCGTCGCAGGCGTCGCCCAGAGCCGTGCGTCCGGCAAGCAGCAGCGTCACGGCGGCCAGGACCATGCATGCACGCATGAATCTATTATCGCTCATCACGGTCTCCTCGTGTGTGGAATTCGCTTTTCACGCCCTCGACCTAATACGACGCGGCCACGTGTCGCGGCGGGTCGGGAGACCCACCGCGCGTAGATTCCGTCGCGCCGCTCAGAGTTGCCACGGCTCGCGATACGGGCGGCCCAGCAGGGCGCTGGCGCCGGGGTCGCCGATGATTTGCTCGGTATCAGGGTCGAACTTGATCTTTCTCCCGGTCAGCATGGCGATCTCGCCGAGCAGGCCGACGCTGATCGAGCGGTGCCCGACCTCCGCGGGGCAGATGGTGAGTTTGCGGCTGATGACGCAATCGATGAAGTTCCGCTTGTGCCCGCCGCTGTCGTAGAGTTTGATCTCGCCGGGGCCGATCTTCTCTTGCAGCAGGCTCTTCGGCTCGGCGTCGATGCGGCCGCGCTTCACGTACACCCAGCCCTTGTCGCCGATCCACTTGGTGCCCTGGGCGTTGATGCGGTTGTTCGTGACGCTGATCTCAACACCGGTCTTGTACTTGCAGGTGAAGTTGTACTCGGTCGGCGCGTCGTAGAGGCCTTCCTTCGGATAGACGCCCTTGCCCTGAATCTCAACCGGGCCGGTGTAATCGTACCCCAGACCCCAGTGGGCGATATCGACGTGGTGGCCGCACCAGTCCGTCAGTTGCCCGCCGGAGTAGTCCATGATCCATCGCCAGTTCCAGTGCGGGCCGAAGCCCTGGTACGGCCGCCACGGCGCCGGGCCGAGCCACCATTCCCAATCCAGGCCGTCCGGGACGGGCTTGGCGGCCGTGCTGCCGCCGCCCCCGCCGGTCGGCAGACCGACCTGGACGTGATGGACCTTGCCGACCCGCCCGTTGCGGACCAGTTCGCAGGCAAAGCGGAACCTGCCGTCGGACCGCTGCTGGCTGCCCGTCTGCCACACGCGCCCGTACCGCTGGACGGCGTTGACCATGGCGCGGCCTTCGCGGATGCTTCGGGCGAACGGTTTCTGACCGTGAATGTCGCATCCGGCCTTGGCGGCGGCAATCGCGGGAATGGCATGCCAGTGGTCCGGCAGCGCCGTCTGGACGGCATCCAGGTCGCCGCGGCCGATGAGTTCCCGGAAATCCAGATACGTCTTGCAGTCGTTGTTCTTGTACCGGCCGTCGACCATCTTCTTTGCGCGGTCGCGGTTTTTGGCATCCACGTCGCAGACACCGACGTAATGGACGCGGCTGTCGCCGAGAAAGCCCCCCAGGTCGCCCCTGCCCATTCCACCGATGCCGATGGCGCCCATCACGATCTGGTTGCTGGGGGCGTCGGCGCCCAGGACGGACGCCGGAACGATGGCGGGCAGCGCGGCAGCCGCACCCGCGGCGGCGGCCCCCTTCAAGAAAGCCCGGCGTGTCAACGAACGGTGCTTCCTCATGGCATGGTCTCCTTCGGAGTAAGTACCGATGTTATGGACATCACGACACACAACGTGCGCCGTCAGGCAAGCAACATGAACGCGCACCGCTCATACTTCTTCGGCCACGTTGCACTTTGGGCGGCGGGCAGTCTTGCCCGCCGCGCGGGTACCTCTCACCCTTCCTCGATAACCTTGAACCCCATCAGCACGCCCAGGTTCTTGATGTCCTGGAGCCGGTCGCCGTAAAAGACGTCGCGGTGCAGCAGGGCCATCGTCCCGCCCTTCAAGACCCCCGCGCCCCAGTTGTGGAACATGCTTTCGGCGTCGGCCACTTCGGTCCAGAACTGCGTCCGGCAACCGAGTTCGTCATGCGTCACGTCGATGACCTTGCCGGTCGAGATCAGCATCGTATCGAGGTTGATGAACTTGGCACACGTGACCGCCTCTCCGACACGCTGCTCCACGTCGAGCGAGACGCCCCGTTCGCTGTCGCTCTGCGTCCGGATGGTGAAGGGCAGGCGCTTGCCGCCAGGCCCGTCCATCTTCGTGGCGCAGGTGCAGTGAAAGTGGATGAGCGCGTTGCGCGACGTGTCGAAGACCGGGTCGCTGATGAACCCCGGTATGCCGAAGGCGTACTGGAACATGAGCATGGTCAGCGTCGAGTCCATGTCGCCCTCGCAGGCCCCGACCAGCCCCATGTCGTTCAACTTGCTGAACGTGAGACACCCTTTGGCGGGCCCCCCCATGCAGTTGCTGCTCGCAATGGCCCGGGCGCCCTGGCGGATCATCATGTCCTTGACGGCCAGGTACATGCGGGCCGAGTTGATGATCTCGTCCCTGGACGGCTCGACGATTTGCTTGGCCCGGCTGATCCAGTGCCGCTCGGCCTCGGCCTCGGCGGCCTTCAGGTCAACCGCCTTGTGAGCCTCGATGGTTTGCTTAACGCTCACCGGGATCACCTCCGCGCCAAGACGGTCCTTGACCTGCTTGGCCGAACAGGCGGCCGCCGTCCCTTGAGGCCCGCGCACGACGATGATCCGCGTTTGCCGCAACCGTGCCGGAACCCGCATGAGACCCACCATCCGGTCGATCTCGCCCCAGTCGCTGGTCGGCAGCACGACGACCTTCTTGCCGGCCTTCCGCCACCCGGGAAAGTACATCCAGCCGTGCCCGCTGAAGGGCTGCGAGAAGACGGCCGTCGGCAGGCCCACGTCGATGATCTGGTCCATCGCCTTCTTCGGCGCGCCGCCCCCGTGACCCGAGAGGTGGAACAGCAGCACCCCGTCGGCCTCGGCCAGTTTGGCCACGACGGCGGCCACGTTGGCTGGCGGGACCACGTCGCCGCCGATGAACTTGACGTCGCCGAGCCGGCCCTCCAGGCTCGCGAGGTAGGCATCGAACTTGGCGATCTCCTCCTTCGGCCTCGACAGATAGATGCCGCCCGTGCGGCCGATGTAGACCTTGGCGATCTTGACGGGCGGCAGTTTGGGCCAGCCTTCCGACTCGGCCGTCGCGCCCGTCGCACCCGTCCGATGCTGTGCCGCGCACCCGGCGGCCAGCAGCGCGCCGCCCGCAGCGGCGGTCCCAAGAAACTGGCGTCGGTTCAGCAAATCATCCATGACTGGCTCCTTGTGTAGAATAACGTCTCGGTCCGATTGCTCCAACGCCTACCGGCGTGTAGAGGCCGCTTCACGGCTTCCCCAGTATACGTTGCCGCACGCCCTTTGCCAAGAGATGTGCCGCGCGGGAAGTTGCGTTGCGCTTTGCGCGGCGGGCAATCCTGCCCGCCGCGCGGGAAGTGGGGTGCGGGATGCGCTTGGCGCCCACGGACGCGGCTGCGCCCCTGCCGTGCCACCCGCCTACAGCGACACCGCCAACGCAGGCACAGCCAAGAGGTC
>CAZIJC010000245.1:0-5601 GCA_964539385.1 uncultured Anaerolineales bacterium
ACGAGGTCCGGAACCAGAAGCCGTTAAACATCGAGAAACTGGCCGTCCGCGAGGCGGCCACGAAGGTCACCACCCCGCCCGCCCAGGAGAAGTACACCGACTTCTGGGGCAACGTCGAGAAGAACGCCATCCAACCCGGCCAACTCGTCAACCGCAAGACCTGCACGTGGTATCTGGACGACCTGGCCGAGCAGTGCGCCATGTACCTGGGGTTCCTGGCGTTCGTCGACGGCGACAAGGAAAACGCGCTCGCGTGCTACAAGAAGATCCTGGACTGCGACCCGATGACGCGGCGCCTGGACACCGCGGGCGAGTGGAACGACTACTCGCGCCTCAAATGGGGCGCCGAGCACGGGTACCTCATTGCCTACCCACAAGAGTTGAGGCTTTACAATGAGCGCCAGAGGCTCGCGATTGTCCTCGGCGATTTCCACTACGTCACGCAGGACTTCGACCGGGCTGCCGACTTCTTCACAGACCTATTGAAGATGAAGTACGGCCCGCTGACGTCGGCCCAGAAAGACTACCCGCTCTATGCGATGGGCATGGCGATCTACCGCGGACGATGGCGGCCGGGCGGGAACTCGCTCAAGGACGCCGTGGCCCAGTGGGAGAAGGTGCTCGGCCACCGCGACGGCACATGGACCGAGTATCGCGCTGCCTACACCATAGCCAACGTTTCCCGCCAGAGCGCCGACGAATCGCTTCGGGCGCACGGACGGAAGTTGCTCATTGGTCTGGCCCGGACGCAGGCCACCAACGAATTCACCCAGAAGGCGCGCCTGGCCCTGGCAATGGACCTCGCCAAAGAGGGTCAGCGGGAAGCAGCTCTTGCGCTCCTGAGCGGTTTCAAGGAGGGTGACGGTAAGTACTTCGCCCTTGCCCAACACCTGATAAAGAACGCCGGCACATGGGTGCCAGCGCCAGGCGCTAACAAAAAACCGCAGGCGCGGGAATGAACTAAGGGACTTCACGATAGGAGGCACGGACATGATACGCAAGAAATGGGTCGTTTGTCTGGCGGCTGCGGGCTTGTTGGCGGCCATCTGTGCGCTGGCCCCCGCGGACGATCAGACCGTGACACCGCGGAAGGGAACCGTCGGCACCGAGGCCGACGGCCAAGTAGATGCCCCGGCCGGTGCGGACACTTCGGCCGCCGACAACATCACCCCTGTCGAAGGCCAACCGAAGGTGAAGATAATCACCAGACTCTTCAAACTGCCCTCGGGATGGAGTTTCAAGAAGTTTCTCACAAAGGTGGCTGGCCAGAAGTCGCTCTGGGTGGATGTAATCCCTGGCGAGGTGGACGGGTACCCGCTGGAGGTCCCTACGGCCGGCGCGGGCGCGATCCGGGTCAATCGGGTCTTCGACGAAGGCGTGACCAACGCCGGCGGGTTCCCACTGCAACTCGAAGGGAACCTTCAACCCCCTTCCGGGAAGGGCAAGCCGCAGGACTTCTATTGGGCCGTCAAGGTGGCCCCGATGGTGGCCATTCAGGAAATCCAGGGGAACCCCAACAACAACCTGGCCCTGAATAACACGTTCATCAAGCAGGAGGGTACCGTGGGCGTTTTGAAAGGCTTCAAGGTGAAGTACATCGGCATCGTCAACTCCCCTGCTTCCGGCGACACGTACACCTGGCAATATCGAGGCCACGACGGGCAATCCGCACCTGCCGACTGGACCAATTTCGGCACCGGCTTGACCGTCATCAGCGATGAGAATACAGTCGGCGACTACGACGTCCGGCTGAAGTTGTCTCGCGGAGGACAGGATTACTATTCCGATACCCGGCGGGTCATGGTGGCCGACGTGGAGTTCGTAAAGATGGTGTTGACAGACAGCGGCTGGTACACTCGCGTGGGTACTACCCACAAAATCAACCGCCCGCCTGCGGGGCAGGAGTTCAGCGCAGTAGGCCAAATTAAGTTCAAGGCGGGCTCCCCTCAGCCGACAAACATAAGGCAGGGCTTCATCCAGGGTATTATTCCCGCATGGGACGCCAGACATGATGACGATACGCTCCTCAGCGTGCAGTGGAAGCCCGGGGTGCCGCAGGGCGCCACCGAGACCTATCCGGGGGATGAAATAAATCAACGCGTCAACCCTCCCCAGGTCAACGACGCGCCGTTGGGCCACTATTTGTATGGCTTAAGCGTTTCGCAGGCCTTGGGAAGCGATTTTGAGGTGAAGGACGCGCCCCTTGCGTCCAACTCGATCACGTATCCCCACTCTCGCCCCCTGGCATTGATAATCGTAAAATATGACATTACAAGGAATATCATGGAACACGACTTTCAGCTTTGGTTGGTTGCCGTCGTCGGGACCGCAGTGGAGAACAAGGCACATTATGTCCCGTTCAAACAGCAAGCATGGCAGTTGCATATCGACAGTACCGATATGCAAGTTAATCAGTGGAAGGGTCAAAAGATCGGGAACCCGGCGGAACCGTCCACAAAACCGACGGACGGAAGCCAGACCACCGCTGACACATACAACCAGACCTCGGGTTGGGGTGATTGGAAGACGGTGACTAAACCATGATGAAGAGGGAGGCGAAGTTGTTATACTATGGCACGTGGATGTTCTATGAGAGGACAGAGCAAGTAAGGAGAGGGAAGATGAAAACGGACCTTCTAGGGCAGGGACAGATACCGGTCATAATCATGGGCGCTTTGCTTGGAACGGTGACGGTCCTGATGGCGGGGGTTCGCAGTCACAGCTTGCCCGTGGAGGAGCCAGCCGGGAGAGTGAGATTCTCGGAGGTGGTTGAGCGCCTTGCCGAACTTTGTGCCAAGGACCGAAGCATCGCCATCGTCTCGTTCGAGAGCGCAACGACGGAAGGGTTGCGCTACAAGGATGGGAAGGCGACTAGCGAAAAAGTTCAATCTCCACAGACGGGCTGGCGAATGGTTACCCTTGAAGACGGGTCGCAGCGCCAGACCTTCGTCGTCGAGGGTAAGTTCCGCCTGGTGGAGCAACTCGCCGGGAAGGCCGTGAAGATGGGCTCGCTGAAAAAGGCTCTAGAGGATTTTCCCATGATGCCTCTGGGTGGATCGAGTTGGGTCTGGGAGAGAAGAGATGTGCCGGCGTGGGATTTGGCCCTCACGTTTCTTAATAGGCTTCGATCGGCCGGGCCAATGCACTTCGTGATTGTGGGCCCTCCGAAGGCAGAGAGCGTTCTCGATTGTACGTTTCTCGGCCCGATCGGCGATCAGGAAATCCCCTACATCCGTCCTCTTGTCAAGGCCCTCGTGGCCGGCAAAGGAGAGGCCCCGGCCGAGGAGGCGCGCAAGTTCCTGGCGGACTCCAACCCGGCAATGGCGATGCTCGGCCTCGTGAGGCTCGACGCGCTGCGCCAGACGACGCTGGAGGATTACGCGACCGCCCTTGCCCATGTCGCATTGCCCTATGTTCAAGAGATATTCCTTAAAGCCAACCACCACGTCTGGGGGAAGGAATCGCTTCGCGAGCAATGGCCGCAGGCCCTGCGGGTCGTGTTTGACAAGGCCGAACCGGAGCGCCGCTCCGCCATCCTTGACGCCGTGAGGGCTTACGTCGCGCGTGGCACATCGGACCTGGCTCGGTCCTTGCGCGAGAAGTTCCCCGAACTGGAGACCCCTCAACCGGACACCGACAATACGCGCATGTGACTTGGGGGCAACAGCAAAGTAAGGGCGGATTTCCGGCAGGATTTCCGGGGACACCCATTCTTGAGCAAGTCCCTGCCATGGCGCAGGCGGGTCGCAAGGGGTCCCCGGGATTCCGGGGACAGGATGCGGTTTTCTCTTAACGGCGTCGGTTGGGGCCGCTAGGTTGGCGGCATGGCTCGCGCCATTGGCGACACCCCTCCGGCGAGGATTACAACCTGATGGCGGGTCCCGGAGTGATAAGCCCTGGTAGCGATTCGGAGGCGTTTCTAAGGGGCTGTCAAGGCACGCTGGTAAATTAATGAGGTTATACCCCTGCGGTGATACGGAGGAGAACAGGCTATGCGTAACCTCATCACCGTGATCGTTATCACGTGGGCTGTCGGCCTCACCTCGACCGCGTCGGGTCAGGGCGTTGACATGAAGCGCTTCGAAGAACGCGTCAACCGTGAAGTACAACGATTCCGTGACCGTTTCGAAAACCCTGTATCGCTGGAGGCCGACGTCGGGGCGTACATGGATTTTGTGGAAGAGGGCACGCAGCCCAGGCCCAGTCTCCTGTATCAGCATTACAGCCGCGAAGCCCTCTACGACGAAATGGCCCGACAGGCGAGGGCCCGGCAGTCCGACCGCCTCTTCCGTCTGGTGCTTTTCCTGGCCTCTGATGCAAAGAGCGAGCGCGTCGAGCAACTGGCCCTCGATGGCCTGGCGACACAAGGCACGTACCGCCTGTATGCCTGCCGGTGGTGCTGGAAGAACAAGGACCGCCTGTCGCCGGAGGAGCACCAGCGGGCGGTCAAGGCGTATCGGGCGGCGTTCTTCGAATCCAAGGGCGAGCAGTGTTACCCGCAGATGCTGGAATGCGCCCGCAAGGAGGACGTTCCGGCCATCAAGACGCTCTACAGCACGGTTTACCGCCGCAAGGCCCCCATGACTGAATCCGGCGAAGGCAGTGTCTATACATGTCATGGAGCCTTTTCCTCGATGCGCACGACTCGGGCCGAAATCCTGCTGCTTCTGGCCAACCTTGGTGAGCCCGAGGCGGTCCAGGAAATCCGCACCGCCATCGCCCAGGACAAGGACGTTCAGCGGCGCGCGTGGGGAATGCTCCTGGCGGTGCGGTGGCGCCACAACAAGAGCCTCCTGCCGCTTATTGTCAAAACGCTGGACGACAAGCGGCAGGTGCCGGAACGCGTCGGTTTCGCAGCCGACCCGGAAGTGCATTCCTCCCGCGCCTTCCGAACGCTATACACGCGTGTGTGCGACGTGGCCGTGCGGGCGATTCACCAGATCGATCCCCCGACCCCCCCCTGGCCTTTTTTCAAAGTGCTTGCCATCAAGCACTGGCGGGTATGGCCTGCCTTCGCGGACACGTCCTTCGACTTCAAGCAGGAACTCAGCAAGGGATGGGAATTGCTCAACGAGCACACGACCGTCAAAGTGGTCAACCGCCGGGTGATTCTAGGCTTCACGGACGACCAGATTGAATACGCCCGCCGGTACGCGGCTCGGCGGAAGCGCTCGTAGGTTCCGGGGCGGCCCTTCTTGGCACGCCTGGCTGACTCGGCCGGCCTGCTTAGCGCCACTTGCGCCGTGAGCATCAGGGGGGGACAGGATGCGGTTTTCTCTTAACGGCGTCGGTTGGGGCCGGTAGGTTGGCGGCATGGCTCGCGCCATTGGCGACACACATCTTATCTCCCGTTCAAAGCCGTTGACGCTTGCCTTTGGCATTTAGCATTTCTCATTCGGCATTCGGCCTTGCAACTACGCGCTCCCCTTCGGGTCGCGGCTAAAAGGGCTGTTGCCGTTTGCCGTTCGTTCCGCACTCCGCATTCGGAAAAGCGCAATGCGCGCTCCGTTTTGGGCCCGATTGTTAGAACTCTAACTACTTTTTCGCCCTCCCCGGATTTTGTTAGAACTCTAACAACTTTTCGGCCCCTTCGCGGCCGCG
>CAZIJC010000246.1:0-5521 GCA_964539385.1 uncultured Anaerolineales bacterium
CAGCCGCGACCTGACGCGCGCGGCTAGTTCGCGTGCCTGACCAGCCGCGACCTGACGCGCGCGGCTGGTTCGCGTGCCTGACTAGCCGCGACCTGACGCGCGCGGCTGGTTCGCGCGCCTGACTAGCCGCGACCTGACGTGCGCGGCTAGTTCGCATGTCTGACCAGCCGCGACCGTAAGGGAGCGGTGCCGTCCGATGGCATTTCTGTTGACACTCCTTTTGCGCGGGCGCTATACTCGCCGTCTGCCGGGGGGCTCTGCGCCCTGGGTGCATCGGCTTGCCGCGGGAGCGATGTGAAAAGCACCAGACCCACCTTTGTCCGTGTCCTCGTGTGTGCGACCCTGACGCTGTGGGTCGCATCCGCCGGCCTGCGCGCCGCCGAGGCCGACGCGACCGCGCCGGCGCCCATGATCCAGGTCACCGGGCGCATCATCCACACGTGGTACGCGCGGCCGGCCCTGCGCGTGATGCTGGTCATCGACGGTTTCACGGTCATGACGGCGAAGGAGCAACTCACCGCCCGCGACGGTGTCGTCTGGTTCGACGAGCAGGCCGCCACCAAGACCGGCAAGGCCACGCTCGGCGTCTATGCCGAGACCGGCGTCGCGTACAAAGACGCCGACGGCCGCGTCGAGACGTTCGACTCGGTGTACCTGGTGATGGAAAGCGCCGGCGAGGTCAACCTGCATTCCGACGAGTCGCTGCGCGGCAAGGCCGAAGATACGGAACTGTTCCTGCGGGCGAAGAAACTTCGCAAAGAGCACCTGGCGAGCGGCCGCCGCGAGACCCCCCTCGCCGTCACGCCGCCGCCCGAGGCGCCCGAGAAGGTTGAGCCGCCCGGCGTCCGCGAGGCCGGCGTCCCGCAAGAGATCACGATCCTCTCGCAAGACGACGTCCGCCGGGTCAACTTCACGAGTTTCGTCGAGAAGCAGAAAGACAGGCACGGGCGCGAGATCGACGTCCGCGTCAGCGTCTGGACCGGCGGCGTGTACGTTACGCGCGGGGATATGGAGATGGCCGCCGATAACCTTGTCATCTGGACGCCCGAGGAGGCCGTCCGCGCCGCCGCCGGCCCCAAACCGAAAGCCGACGAAACCGGGCAACCGGCCGAAACGCAGCCCGGCGCCGAGAAGGCGCTGCCCGACCCAGCCACCCCCGCCGACACGTCTCGGCGCCTGGCGGCCGAGGCGTATTTCGAGGGGCACGTCCGCATCAACCAGGGCCGGCGCATGCTTCAGTGCAGCCAACTGTACTACGACTTCCGGCGCGACCAGGCCCTGGCGCTCAACACGAAGATCAGGACCTTCGCCGAGGTCCGCAACGTACCGGTGTACTATTACGCCGATGAGGTGCGGCAACTGGCCCAGGGGCTCTTCGTGGGCACCAACGCCCGGATGACCACGTGCGAGTTCGCCCATCCGCATTACACGATGGGCGGCCGCGAGATGACGCTGGCCGACCTGACGTCCGCGCCGGAAAAGGAGCAGGAAGCGGGCCTGGAAGCGGGCGGGGAAGAACCCCAACACCGGCGCGTCCGCTTCGTCGGCAAAGACGTGACGTTCCGTGTCCGCCGCCTGCCCATCTCCTGGTGGCCGAGGATGGCCGGCGACGTTGCCGAAGACGTGACCGCCCTGCGGAGCATCCGCATTGAGAACCGCTCGAACCGCGGGACGGGTGTCGCCACGCAGTGGCACCTGCTGAAACTCCTCGGCATCCGCGCCGAGCCGCCCGGCTTCGACGTATACCTGAACGCCGATGCGTGGTCCGAGCGCGGCCCGGCCCTCGGCGTCGAGAGCGATTACGCCCGCAAGGATTTCTACGGCGAGCTGCTCACCTACTTTATCCGCGACAGCGGCAAAGACAGCGTCGGCTCCGACGACGTGGAGCCCGGCAGCCAGAACCGCGGACGCATCCTCTGGCGCCACCGACATTACCTGCCGAAGAACTGGGAGATGACGCTGGAACTGTCGAAAATCACCGACGCCAACTTCCTGAACGAGTTCTACGAGCGGGAAGATGAGACCGAGAAAACCCAGGAAACGCTCCTGTACCTCAAGAAGCAGGAAAAGGACCAGGCCCTCACGCTCCTTCTCACCCAGCGCCTGAACGACTGGCAGACCCTGACCGACTACTACCCGCAAATCGGCTACAACATGATCGGCCACAGCCTCTGGAAAGACCACCTGACGTATTTCCAGGACAGCGAGTTCGCCCTGGCGCGCTTCCGCCCGCCGGACCAGTTGCCGATTCGCGGCTCCAACACCACGGTCGTCGCCGACACGATCCACGAAGTGGACCTGCCGCTGAAACTGGGCGTCGTGAACCTCGTCCCGTTCGTCGAGGGACGGGCGTCGTATTTCGGCGAAACGCTGATGCGAAGCGGCGACGAGGACCGCTACGCCGCCCGCGCCGGCGCCCGCGCCGCCACCCAGGCCTCGCGCGTCTATGACGGCGTCGAGAGCGACTTCTGGGACCTCCACCGCCTCCGCCACGTCAACATCTTCGACGCCAGCGCCTTCGCGACGAGCAACGACGTCGAGAGCCGCACGCTCATCCCCTTCGACGTGGCCGAGGCCGGCACGCCCGTCGTCCAGGGCGTGGATGAGATGACGGTGCTGGAACTCGGCTGGCGTCAGCGGTTCCAGACCAAGCGCGGGCCGCCCGGCAGCCGCCAGAACGTCGACTGGCTGACCGCCGACCTCGAGGCCACCTTCTACTCGAACACCGACCCGCCGGAGATCACGCCCGACGGAAAACGCGCTTACGACCACCTTGACTTCATGACCGACTGGCGCGTCACCGATTCGGCCATCGTCTGGACCGACACGAACTTCAACCTCGACCACGGCACGCTCGACGTCTTCACGGTCGGCGCCACGGTTACGCACACCCCGCGCCTCAGTTACACCGTGGGGCACCGCTACATTCCCGAGGCCAACTCGGCCATGGCCCTGGTCGGCCTCGACTACCAGATCAACGAGAAGTGGCGGCTGACCTTCCTTCAGCAGTACGATTTCGACCGCAGCCAGAACTCCCAGAGCGACTTCGTCCTGACACGGCGCATGCACCGCTGGCTGGTCCGCTTCCGCATCGAAATCGACCCCGGCGAGGACGAGTCGTTCGTCGGCCTGGAGTTCCAGCCCCTCGGCGTCTCCGAGGTCCAACTCGGCGGCTAATCCTGAGCCTTTGCGCGGTGGGTTTCCGGACCCACCGCGTCCTGGCATGCGACAGCCTTTGCGCGGCGGGTCCGGAGACCCGCCGCGCAAAGTGGCGTTGCAATACCATCCGCCCGCCATCCGCCTCTTGCCATTCGTGCCGGAGCCGATCGTTTGCCGTTTTCGGCCTTGACAGGCCGCCCGGACCGGCTATAATCCCCGTTTCGTGCTGGCGCGCGGCGGACACCTGTCTGTAGGATCCGTACGGACGCGGACTCTGTCGGCCGAGCGAAAGGACCGTGGGTGCAAAGCACCCACCCTACGGCCGTGGACGCACTTGTGGAACAGTGAGCGAGGGCGATGAACACAAAGACCGTATTCCTGAAACCTGAGCAGGTGGACCGCACTTGGTGGGTCGTCGATGCCAAGGACCAGGTCCTCGGCCGCATGGCCACAAAGATCGCGCGGATTCTCCAGGGCAAGCATCGGCCGTCCTTCACGCCGAACGCCGACACGGGCGACTTCGTCGTCGTCGTCAACGCCGAGAAGGTCCGCGTCACCGGCACCAAGGCACGCAACAAACTGTACGACTGGTACACCTACCACATCAACGGTCGCAAAGTGCTGACGTACGAGGAGATGATCAAGCGGCATCCGACGCGCCCCGTCGAACTGGCCGTCCGCCGCATGATGCCCAAAGGACGCCTCGGACGCCGAATGTTCTCGAAACTCAAGGTCTATGCCGGGCCCGACCACCCGCACCAGGCCCAACAGCCGCAGCCCTTGGAACTGTAGGCCCGGCGCCCCGCGCCGCCGGAATGAGGAGATTGGTTCGTGACCGACGCTGCAATCCAGTTCAGTAAGGCCAACCCCATCTGGGGAACCGGACGGCGCAAGTCGGCCATCGCCCGCGTCCGCCTGATGCCGGGCGACGGCAAGATCCTCATCAACAAGCGAGAGGTCAACAACTACTTCGCCGAGCAGAAGGATCGCCAGAGCGCCCTGAGCCCGCTCGTCGCCACCGACACGCTGACCGCCTACAACATCGGCGTCAACGTCAAGGGCGGCGGGACCACCGGCCAGGCCGACGCCGTCAAACTCGGCATCGCCAGGGCACTGAGGAAGGTCGACCCGTCGCTCGAGCAGACGCTTCGCGAGGGCAAGTTCCTCACGCGCGACCCGCGCATGGTCGAGCGGAAGAAGTACGGCCAGAAGGGTGCACGCAAGCGGTTCCAGTTCTCCAAGCGGTAACACCCCGGCCCATGCGGCAAACTCTCGCGAGCGGCTCCGCGACGGGCCGCTCGCCTTTTTTATTGCCTATTTAGCCCCCGGTGAATACACCGGGGGGCATACACCTGAGGCAACTACGGCCGAAAAGGAGATAGCCACATGACCCGCGTCGGAATCATCGGAGCCAGCGGTTACGCGGCCGCAGACCTCATGCGCCTGCTCCTGGGCCATCCGGACGCCGAAATAGTCGCACTGGCCGACCTGCCCGACAAGTGCGGGCCGCTCAACCAACTGTTCCCCCAATTCGCCGGCCGCCTCGACATCCGTATCACCCCGGCCGACGCCAAGGCGCTGGCCGGCGGCTGCGAGGTGGTCTTCCTCGCCCTGCCCCACACGGCCAGCATGACCTACGCCGGGCCGCTCCTGGAGGCCGCCGCGCGCGTCATCGACTTCTCGGCCGACTACCGTCTCAAGACGCCCGGCCTGTACGAGAAGGTTTACGCCACGCCGCCCGACGAGGCCAACCTGGCCGACGCCGTCTACGGACTGCCGGAACTGTACCGCGAGGCGATCCGTCCCGCCCAACTGATCGCCAACCCCGGGTGCTATCCGACGAGCGTGATCCTGGGTCTCGCGCCGCTCGTGCGCGAGGGCCTGATTGACCCGCACGACATCATCGTGGATGCCAAGAGCGGCGTCTCCGGCGCAGGCCGCACGCCCAAACTCCTGAGCCACTACCCCGAGTGCAACGAATCGCTTCAGGCCTACGCCATCGGCGCCCACCGGCACCAGCCCGAGATCGCCGAGCAACTCTCGCACCTCGCCGGGACCGGCGTGGACGTGCTCTTTGTGCCGCACCTGGCGCCCATGGACCGCGGCATCGAATCGACCATCTACGCCAGGCCGCTCCGGAACCTTACGCGCGAGCGTCTGGCCGAACTCTACCACGCCGCCTACGACGCCGAGCCGTTCGTGGTGGTCCGCGACGAGCCGCCCGCCACCAAGCACATCGCCGGCACGAACTACGTCCACGTCTTCCCGACGCTCGCCGGCGGGCGCGTCGTCGTCAGCGCCGTCGTGGACAACCTCACGAAGGGCGCCGCCGGGCAGGCCCTCCAGAACATGAACCTGATGT
>CAZIJC010000247.1:0-5378 GCA_964539385.1 uncultured Anaerolineales bacterium
GACCTGGACCAGTGGTTCTTCAGAATTACCGAGTACGCCCAGCGGCTGCTCGACGACCTCGCGGAACTGGGCGACTGGCCCGAAAAGGTCCGCACGATGCAGGCCAACTGGATCGGCCGCAGCGAGGGCGCACGCGTCGATTTCGCCCTCGCCGACGGCACGCCCATGCCGTGTTTCACGACGCGGCCCGACACGCTCTGGGGCGTTACGTTCATGAGTTTGGCGCCGGAGCACCCGCTCATCGCCGACCTCGTTGCCGGCACCGAACGCGAGCAGGAGGTCCTGGCGTTCTGCGACCGCGTGAAGCGCCAGGGTGCGGCCGTCCGCGGCGACGAGACCGTCGAGAAGGAGGGCGTCTTCACGGGGGCCTACGTCGTCAACCCCGTAAACGGCGAGGAAGTGCCCCTCTGGGTCGCCAACTATGCCCTGATGGAGTACGGCACGGGGGCCGTCATGGCCGTACCGGCCCACGACCAGCGGGACTTCGAGTTCGCCAAGAAATACGGCATCGACATCCGTGTGGTCATTCAGCCGGAAGGCCGGCCGTTGACGGCCGACGCCCTCACGGAGGCCTACGTCGAGGCCGGCGAAATGGTGAACTCGGGGCCTCTTTCCGGCACGCCCACGCCCGGCGGAATCCCGGACGTGGTCAAATATCTCGAAGAGCATAACATGGGCGCCGGCACGATCAACTACCGGATCCGCGACTGGCTCATCAGCCGCCAGCGGTACTGGGGGGCGCCGATTCCGGTGGTCCACTGCCCGGCGTGCGGCGTGGTGCCGGTGCCGCTGGAGGAACTGCCGGTCGAACTGCCGCCCGAGAGCCAGGTGGAGTTCCCCCCGCGAGGCGAGAGCCCGCTTGCAAAGGTCTCTTCCTGGGCGGGCACCACGTGCCCGAAGTGCGGGCAGGCGGCCAAGCGCGACACCGACACCATTGCCCAGTGGCTGTGCTCGTGCTGGTATTTTCTGCGGTTCACCGCGACCGACGGCGAGCGGCAGCCGAACTCCGAGCCGTTCGACCGCGAGAAGGTCGATTACTGGATGCCCGTGGATCAATATATCGGGGGCGTGGAACACGCCGTACTTCACCTGTTATATACACGCTTCATCTGCAAGGTCCTGTACGACGCCGGCCACGTGGGCTTCAATGAGCCGTTCCACGCCCTCTTCACGCAGGGCATGATCTGCAAACAGTCCGAGATAACCGGCAAACTGGAGAAGATGTCGAAGTCCAAGGGCAACGTCGTCACCCCCGACGCCGTCATCGACCAGTACGGCGCCGACACGCAGCGGCTGTACACGCTCTTCATCGGCCCGCCGCAGCGCGACGCCGAGTGGCAGGATGACGCCATCGTCGGCGCACGGCGGTTCCTCGACCGCGTGTGGCGGCAGACGGCCGAGTCGCTGGGCACCATCGCCGGCATCGAGCCGTACGCCGGCGACGGCGCCGACCTCGACGGGCCCACCAGGGCCCTGTGGCGCAAGACGCACCAGACCATCCGCAAGGTGACCGGCGACATCGAGGAGTCGTGGCAGTTCAACACGGCCATCGCGGCGGTGATGGAACTGGCCAACACGCTCTCGGGCGTACCAAAGACGGCCGAGGCCGCGCCGGCGCTGCGGCTGGCACTCGAGTCCATCGTGCGGCTGCTTCAGCCGTTTGTGCCGCACGTCTCGGAGGAACTGTGGGAGGCCCTGGGGCACTCACCGTCGGTCCTGTCTGCCGGCTGGCCCGAGTTCGACGAGGCGGCGTGCGCCGAGGAGGAGGTCGAGATCGCCGTCCAGGTCAACGGCCGGTTGCGTGCCCACATCACGGTGGCCGCCGGCGCCTCCGAGACGGAAGTCCGCGAGGCAGCCCTGGCGCTGGACCGCACGAAAGAGGTCCTCGCAGGGGCCGAGGTCAAGAAGGTGATCGTCGTCCCGGGCCGGCTCGTCAACATCGTCGCTAAGTAGTTGTTACACAAGCACTTAGCGGGCCACGCCCCGCCCGCCTCGCCGATGCGAAGGGACGCGACGTCGGCCTTCGAGCCGGGAGCGGAAGCTCCCGGTGACGTTCCCCGAGGAGGGGCCTTGATGGCGGACCACATCCAAGAGGCCGCTCGCTGCGACGCACCGCTGCTGGTGCGGCTGCTCCACGTGGCGTTCGCCGCCCAGGCCGAGCGGTTCGGCATCACGCCCGACAACTGGCCGCATTACGCCTCGAACATCACGGCGGACCGGATCGTCGAGAAGATCGACAGCGGCGCCCGCTACTTCGTTCTCCGCGCGTCGGGCGAGCCGATCGGCTGCGTCGGCATGGAGCCGCGCGAGGTGGACGTCATCCACGTGCGGCACCTGGCCGTGTTGCCGGCGCATCGCGGCAAGGGCCGGGGGGGAGCGCTCGTCGCTCACGTGTTGGCCGAGGGCCGCCGCCTCGGCGCACGCCGCGTCACACTGGGCCTGCTCGCCGCCGACGCCGACCTCGAAGCGTGGTACCGGCGCCGCGGCTTTGCGGTCACCGGGAAGAAACCCTTTGAAGGCGCGCCGTTTCCGATTACCCTGATGGCCCGCGACCTGTGACCAGGAAAGGCGCGGGGGCAGGCGAATCTTCGTGTTCTCTTGGCCGCTCAGTCCGTGCCATCGGCCTTCTCCACATCCTTGGCCTTCTCGGCCTTGAGCTGCCGGGCGGTCTTGACCAGTTCCACCAGTTCGGCGACCGGGGTTTGCGATTGCATCTGCTTGCGGCACTGCTCGGCAAGGCTGAGCACGTCGTCAAGGTTGCCGTCGCGCGCCCAGTAACTATCGCGCAGGATCTCCGCGAACTCGGCCACGCAGGCAGCCAGTTGCGTGGCGCGGAATGCCGCATCGAACGACGGGCTGATGTCATCGACCATGACCTCGCGCGAGACCTCCTGAGCCTCATCGGTCTTGGTAGCACCCGGCTGCTTGTACCGGACGCGAACCGTTGCCAGCGTTCCGCTCTTCTGGGGCCAGAGTTTGAGTTCATACAGAGCGGTCACCGCGTGGCCTGCACCGATCTCGCCGGCGTCGACCTTGTCGTTGCGGAAATCCTCGTCGGCCACATCCCGGTTCTCATAGCCCAGAAGCCGGTAACTCCGCACGACCGCGGGGTCGAACTCCACCTGGATCTTCACGTCCTTCGCGATCACCTGGAGCGTCCCCGTGAGCTTTTCGACGAAGACCCGCCGCGCCTCGGAAAAACGGTCCACGTACGCGTAGTTCCCGTCGCCCTTATCCGCGAGCTGTTCCATGAGCACGTCGTTGTAGTTGCCCATGCCGAAGCCGACCGTCGAGAGGGTGATGCCGCGCCGGGCGTGCTCTTCGATCTGCCTCAGAATCGACTCCGGGCCGGTGTGACCGACGTTGGCGACGCCGTCCGAGCAGAGAACGACCCGGTTGACCGCCCCTTGGCGGAATGCCTCGTCGGCCATCTGATAGCCGATCGCCAGGCCTTCCTCGGCGTTGGTCGAGCCCCCCGCCGCCAAACGGTCAATGGCGTCGAGGATTCCTTGCCGCTGGTCCAGGCCCGTGTGTGGCATGTACTTCTCGCCTTCGGATCCGTAGACGGCAATGCCAACGCGGTCGTCTTCCCTGAGCCGGTGGAGCAGCGTCCGCAACGATCGTTTTACCAACCCGAGCCGGTCCTCGCGTTCCATCGAACCCGAAATGTCGATCACAAAGGTGAGGACGGCGGGCTTGCGGTCGGCGACATCGACCTCGCGGCCCTTCAGGCCGACGCAGAGCAGCACCTTGCCGTCGCCAAACTTCGAGGGTGCGGCCGCCAGATGAATGCGAAAGGCGCCGTCCTGGGGCGGGGGGTAACCGTAATCGAAGTAGTTCAGAAACTCCTCGGTGCGCACGCTATCCTTCTCGGGCAACGCGCCGCGTTCGAGGTACGAGCGGGCCAGCGTGTACGACCCCGTGTCCACGTCCACCGCGAACGTGGAAAACCGATCTTCGTCCGCGTCGATGAACGGGTTGACGCCGTAATGCTTGAAGAACATGGCGTCGAATGCGGCGTCGTTCACCGTATGCGTACCACCATGGGCCGGCGGGAGTGCTGCGGTCACGTCGCCGCACCCAAAGTAAAGGCCGCCGCTACCCATGACGATAAGCGGCTGGCAGCTTTGGGACTTACGACGGACTGTGTGCGAGCCGCCGTTTGCCCGGATGGCACCACCTATGCCTATGATCATCTCGCCGCCAGCGGCAACTTGCCGGCTGGCACCGCTTGAGGCGGGAGACGGCGCCACGCTGGCGTATCCGGTGGATTCCTGCACGGCGACGTGATCCTCTGAGGTCTGGGTAACACCTACAAACAGCAAGTACCCCAGGCCAAACGCCAGTGCCAAAACGGCAAGAATCACGGGTACCTTCGCTGCGCGTGCCATAGCGTTGCCTCCCTGTGTATCGCAATTGACTTCATAGGAACAGACGTGCTCGCGGGCGCCGAGTTTGGGAGATTCTCTGTTGTTTTGTGCACCCGAGGGCCCGCCCTCAGAATGCAGATTCGAGGTCACCGCGAAGAAACGCTTGGACGACGCCCCGTCTCCGATTACCCTGATGTCCTGCGACCTCTGACGAGGAAAGGCGGGTGCCCCCCGGCACCTCGCCACGATGAACCAGCCAAGGGAGCCCTAAATGAGAACGCTTCTTGCCGTTACCGCATGCCTCGCCATGGCCGGGCTCGCCGTAGAGGCGCCGTCCGCCGACGCCGCCAGGCCGAAGGCCGCCGAGGCGAAGCGCGAGAAGCCCGCCAGGCCGACGTTCGAGCCCACCTCCGCCTTCGAGGTCCAGCGAATCGAAGGCTGGCCCGTCCTGGTTCACAAGAAGGTGCTGGCGAAGAAGGACCTGTGGGAGCGGACGCTCCGCCAGTTGCGCACCCAGTTCTACAACATCACCCGGGTAGTGCCGAAGCGAGCCGTCGAGCACCTCCGCCGGGTCCGCATCTGGGTCGAGGAGAACAAGAGGGTCGCGTGCATGTGCTACCACCCGTCCAGGGGGTGGCTCCAGGGACACGATTTCAACCCCGAGAAGGCGCGGAGCGTCGAACTCGGGGGCCCCGAGACGTTCTGCAACTGGACGAGGCACCAGCCGTGGATGGTCCTGCACGAACTCGCCCACGCCTACCATCACCAGGTCCTCGGCTACGATCATCCCGGCATCCGGGCGGCCTACAAGAAGGCCAAGGAGAGCGGCAAGTACGAGTCGGTCCTGTATTGCCGGGGCAACACCAAGCGCGCCTACGCCATGAACAACGACCAGGAATACTTCGCGGAACTGACGGAGGCCTGGTTCGGCACGAACGATTTCCACCCCTTCGTCCGCGCCGAGGTCCTCGTGCACGATCCCGACATGGCCAAGGTCCTCAAAGAGGT
>CAZIJC010000248.1:0-5376 GCA_964539385.1 uncultured Anaerolineales bacterium
CAACCCCTTGGGCGACGAGCCCAATCAGGTCTCGCCACGGCATGCACACGCAAACGTGGGCATGGCGCCCGACGGCAAAAAACTTACCTGACCCCGCTTAGGGACTGGGAACCGGGAACTGAAGGTATCGGCTCAACCTTCCATTACTACTGCGTCATCGGGGGTCTCTTCAAAGGGACCGGACTGTAGTTGGCGGGTTTCTTCGGTTT
This sequence comes from uncultured Anaerolineales bacterium, assembly GCA_964539385.1. Classification (GTDB taxonomy): domain Bacteria; phylum Planctomycetota; class Phycisphaerae; order FEN-1346; family FEN-1346; genus JAUVZF01. The sequence continues at coordinate 210 of CAZIJC010000248.1, forward strand.
GACTTGCTCTTCGGGAACGTAGTTACCAGCATCGAAAAGAGGCCAGTCATCTGTCCTGAAGGGAGATGCAGGGATGCCCTCTTTGTTGTAGAGCAGGTTTCTGTGGGAAGGATTCATGGCCCAGGCGTAGCGAACCGCCGCCGGGGCCGGAATACCCTTCGCTGAAACGATCACCGAATCGCGTTTGATTGCCGCGTCGGCCCAGACGAACTTCCTGTCTTTGCCGGCGATAGCGAAACTGTCCAGCGGTCCCTTCTTCCCCGTCATAAGGCCGGAGCCGACAGAATCAAATGTCAACACAACCTTATCGCCTTCCACACGGTGAGATCGGTAGAAGGGGCCGTATTCGACGAAATCCTTCCCATACGTTCTCTTGAGGGCCAGATAAGCCAAGCGTAGGCCGATGGGCTTCTTGTCTTTGGGATGAAGAAGAACGTCGTCGCCCGTGTCGATCGAGACGGCCACGCCGGTGTTTGGCACGGACCGGGCGACGAGCCGCATCATCTCGCGGCTGACGGCCCAAGTGGCGTTCGCCTCGACCGGCGCGGTTTGCGCGGGAAGCCAACTGGGCAATTGGACGAAGTAAAAGGGGAAATCCCTGGCCACGTTGCCCTCGGACATCTTGTGCCAGGAAGACCGATAGTAGCCGATAAGCAGCGGCAACTGATTGACGTAGTTGGCGGCCTGCGCAAGGTCCTTGGCGTTCCTTTCGCCCTGATACCAGATGGCGCCCCGGATGCCGTAGGGGCGGACCGGGTGGATCATTCCGTTGAATATGTTTCCCGGGTATTGATGCCCTCGATTGCCGGGGGTCCGCAGGACGGGTTTGCCCCTTCGCTCGCCTTGCTTCCAGCGCTCGAGGGCCCTCTCGAGTTGCTTCTTCGCCGCCGCCGGATCGTAGGATGCGGATTCCGCGTCCATCTCCTCCACGATCTTGCGCGTCCGGGGATCATCCATCTGAATGGCTTTGGGCATCCAACCTTCAATAGGCGTACCGGCATAAGGCTGCAGCACGACGCCGACAGGGACTCCCAGCTCCCGATGCAGTTTCCGGGCGAAGTAAAAGGAGACGGCGGAGCATGAGGCGGCGGTGTCCGGAGCGCAGGCGGCCCACTCGGCCTTACAGTCTTCCTGTGGTTCATGACTGTGGCGCCTTTCCGAACGGAATATGCGGAGATGCGGATACGTGGCCGAGGCGGAATCTTCCACGCCCTCAAACGTCGCGCTGAGCCTCCATCCCATGTTCGACTGTCCTGCGCAGAGCCACACTTCGCCGATCATCACGTTGCTGAGCGTGATGGCGTTCTCGCCCTTGATCGTGAGCGTGTACGGTCCGCCATGCGACGGTGTACTGAGGCAGACTTGCCACTTTCCTTCGTCGTTGGCGGTCGTCGAAGCGTGTTTGCCCCAACTTCCCGCGACCGTCACCGTCTCGTCCGGATTAGCCCAACCCCAGATAGGCGCCCCCATCCGCTGCTGCAACATCATGTTATCACCAACAATAGCGGGAAGCCGAACGTCGGCCAGCGAAGAGGACGCCAGGAGGGCAAGGAGACACACTAACAGGAATTGCAGTCCCATACGTCGTTGCATTCGCCACCTCTTCCTTTGCACCGGGATTCCCCGCATAGCCTCCGGCCGACAACCGCCGTCGACCTTTCTGACAACTTTAACACGGACCGCGAGATCACCAAGTGCCTTTTCTGTTCGACGGCGGGAATATCCGGCCGTTTCCGGGCCATGATGCCGCACAAAGCGGCCTGCGTAGCGGCGTTCATTGTCGGTCCGGGCAGACCATCCCCGTCGCCAAAACCCGCACCAGGGGGGTACGATGTCTGGGGCGCTTCCCAGTACTAACGGCGTCGCGGCTTGACACAACCCCAAAAGTGGGTTATCTTTCAGGATGAGGGGTGCGTTCGCCGACACCCACAAGAACGGGGTTGCTGCGAGGTCGCCATGACACGAAGCCGTTACCTCACACGCGGGCTTGTCTTGTTTCTCGTTGGCGCTTGCTGCGCGGGCGCATCCAGCCAATCCAAGGCGGCGAAGGCCGCACCCAAGGTCGTGCGGGTCAACATCACGGTCGATAACCAAGAGCCAGGCTACGAGGGCGCCAAGGCGCTGGACGGCAATCCGCAGAGCATGTGGCACACTCGGTATCAGTCCGGCCAAACGCCCCATCCGCACCAGATCGTCGTGGACCTGGGCGCCGCCTACGAGATCTCCGGCCTCGCCTACCTGCCGCGACCCGGCGGCGGAAACGGAACCATCAAGGACTACGAGGTCTACGTCAGCAACAGCAACAAGAAGTTCGGCAAACCGGTGGTCAAGGGCACGTTCGCCAAGAAGAACGCGGAGAACGTGGTCACGTTTCCCGCCAAGGTGAAAGGCCGGTACGTGCGGCTGGTGGCGCTGTCGGAGGTGGCCGGCCAGCCGTGGACCTCCATCGCCGGATTGCGGATGCTCGCCGAGGGCGTTGTGTTCCGGGCCAAGGGCTCGAAAGAGACCAACGCGCCCGCTCCGGTTGACTGGAAAGCCGCCAGCGAAGAGAAACTCCAATTCGAGACCCTCAAGTACGATCTGCGGAACCGGGCGCACTTCGCCAAGGTCGCCGCCGAAACCTACCGCCCCGAGGCCCTCATCCTGGAATCCGACCGCGACCCGGTAGACATTGTGCTGCGGCGGACGGCGGCCTTGCTTGCGGACCTGAAGCGGATGGCTTCCGCGCCGCTCTTGGCATCGCTCGAGAAGCAACTCCAGGGGCTCGTGGCGGCAAACTCCCAGACCGCCGTCACGGACGCCGACGCCCGTTTTACGTTGTTCCAGAAGGCGTGCAGCGTCCGCCGCAAGATCGCCTTTGCCAATCCCCTGCTCGACTTCGACCGGCTCCTCTTCATCAAGCGGCATCGGTCGACCTTCAACCACATGTGCGACCAGTATTACGGCATCAACGCCGTGCCGGGCGGCGGGCTGTTCGTCCTGTCCGACCCGTTCGGCCCCGAGCCGAAACTGCGCGACGTCCTGGCCGACGCACGCGTCGCCAACGGCCGCCTTAAGGACCAGGAACTCACCGACGGATCGTTCCTCTCGCCCGAACTCTCCTACGACGCCAAGACCATCCTCTTCGCCTACGTCGAATGCACCGGCGACCGCAAACACCAATGGCACACCGAGACCGACAAACGCGGATACTGGTCCATCGGGCGGTCCTACCACGTCTTCAAGGTCGGCGCCGACGGCACCGACCTCGTGCAACTCTCGGACGGCACGTGGAACGACTTCGACCCCTGCTGGCTGCCCAACGGACGCATCGCCTTCATCTCCGAACGCCGAGGCGGATACCTGCGGTGCGGCCGCACGTGCCCCACCTACACCCTGCACGACATGGCCGCCGACGGCACCGACATCCGCCGACTCAGCCCACACGAGACCAACGAGTGGCACCCCAGCATCACGAACGAGGGACTCGTCATCTACACGCGCTGGGACTACGTGGACCGGCACGGTTGCACGGCCCACATGCCGTGGGTCACCACGCTCGACGGGCGCGACAGCCGGGCCGTGCACGGCAACTTCGCCCCTCGCCGCTCCCGGCCCGACATGGAGGTCTCCATCCGCACGATTCCGGCCTCCCACAAGTACGTCGCCACCGCCGCGCCCCACCACGGGCAGGCGTTCGGAACGCTCATCATGATCGACCCCGACGTGGAGGACAACGACGCCCTGTCGCCCGTCAAACGCATCACGCCCGACGTGGGCTTCCCGGAATCACAGGGCGGCAAGCACGCCTACGGCACCGCGTGGCCGCTCAGCGAGGACTACTACCTGTGCGTCTACGACCCGGTGGTGGCCGTCGCCGGCCGGCGCGGGTCGCAGGGAAGCCGCGGCGACTGGAACAAGTTCAACTACGGCATCTACCTCGTCGACGCCTTCGGCAACAAGGAACTCATCTACCGCGACCCCGCCATCGGGTGCGTGAGCCCCATGCCGGTGCGTCCGCGGGTGCAGCCGGGCGTTATGCCCCAGTTCGTCAAGGACGGTGATTTTCTGCCCGCGCCGGCCAATAACGAGCCCGGCGCCATCCGAAGGGAACCCGACGCATCGGTCGCCGTCATCGATGTCTACGACGGGCTGAAACCTTGGCCCGAGGAAACGCAAATCAAGGCCATCCGCGTTATCGAGGTCGTGCCGATGTCGGTCCCGTCGGGCGGGCCGCCGCACGAGGTCGGCCTGCGGCTGCCATCGGCGGGCGATTCCGTCATGCCGGTGCGGTACGTGCTGGGGACCGTGCCGGTCGAGGCCGACGGCAGCGTGCATTTCCGCATCCCGGCCAACATCGAGGTGTTCTTCCAGGCCGTGGACGCCGACGGCCTGGCCATCCACTCGATGCGTTCGGCAACCTACGCCAAACCGGGCGAGCGGCTGGTCTGCCGCGGCTGCCACGACCGCCGGCACCGCGCCCCGGCCGTACCGAAGGTCGTGCCGCTGGCGCTGCGGCGTCCGCCGCGGCGGCTCACACCCGACGTGGACGGCTCCAATCCGTTCAGTTACCCGCGCCTGGTCCAACCCGTGCTCAACAAGCGGTGCCTGCCCTGCCACATGAAGAACCCCAAGAAGGCGCCCGATCTGGGTGGCAGCGTCGTCGGCAAGGGGCGAAACACCTACTTCGCTTCCTACAACAGCCTGGCACGGAAATACGGATTCTGGAACTATCAGCACGGTTACCGCACCACGCCCGGCCGGTTCGGCGCACGCGCCTCGAAACTCTACCAGATGCTCAAGAAGGGCCACAACGACGTCAAACTCACCCCCGACGAGATGCACCGCATCACCCTCTGGCTCGACTGCTGCTCCGTCTTCTACGGCGTCTACGAGCGAGAGGGCGGCCAGGGCCAACTCGCCGGCAAGATCGTCGGCCCCACGTTGGAATAGGCGAGACTCGGCGCCTCGACACGGGCCAAACGGGTCTCGCCGCTCGGTTACATGCCGCCTGCTGCATAACACTTACGTCAATTCTGACCTCTCCGAAACACCCAAATGCGCGTTTTTTTTGCTCCGGAACACCGTTTCCGGGCCGTGAGAGGGGTTTTGGGCCTCGAATGTTAAGATGGGTAAGGCAAAACGCGCTGTTTTTTGATCGGTTTTTGCGATTCTGGTGTCCGTTTTG
>CAZIJC010000249.1:0-5350 GCA_964539385.1 uncultured Anaerolineales bacterium
TTTTTCGCCGCGGCCAGGCACACCGCCGCGCGGCAAGCGCCCCCTTCCGGCCGCTCAGCCCTGTTGCCGACGCATCCCAAGATGTATAATGGGCCCATGGACCCACCCCTTTCTGAAGGAGCGCGCCATGAAGGCAAAGCCCTTTCTGCCCGTTGCCGCCCTCTGTGCCGCAGCCATCGCCCTGGTGCCGGGCGACGCGCCCGCGGCCAAGGCGTCCGTGCCGCTGCCCTGCCCGCCCGCGTTTCCCGCAAGGGTGGTCGACCTCCTGGATGGCGACAGTTTCGAGGTGATCTGCGGGGCCGGCACGGTCGAGGTCCGCCTCTTTGACGTCAACTGCCCGGAGTTCGACAAGCCCGGCGGCGAACGTGCCAAGCGCATCACGCGCCAGACCACCCTCAGCCGGCGCGTGTGGGTTTTTCCGTCCGGGAAGCGCCCGAAGGACGCCTACGGCCGACTGCTGGTCCGCGTCTGGACGACCAAGGGGTGGCTGTCGGACGTCCTGCTCCGGATGGGCGCCGCACAACGATACGTCGATCCGGACAAGCCGTCGGCGGGGCTCGTCGGAAAGCCCAGTGCCCAGGCCCCCTCAAAGCCGCGGGGCCGGGTCACCGAACCCAAATCCGGGGCCAAGAGCAACCCCATTGTTTACATCACGAAGACCGGCTCGAAGTATCACCGGGCGGAGTGTCCACACCTGCGGCACGGTGCGATTCCGATCCGCCTGAGCGAGGCCAAAGCCCGCGGCCTGGAACCGTGCAGCCACTGCCAGCCGCCGCAGTGAGCGCCAGCGCCGCCGGCCAACCCCCGGAGCCGCCGCCTACTTCTCGGCCTTCTCCTTGGCGGCCTTCTTTTCGGGCCGCGGCTTCTTCTCCGGTTTCTTCTGGAGCGCCTCGCGCTGCTCGGCCGTCAGGATGGTCTCCTCGATGGTCTTGCGGAGTTTCTTGTCGGCCTCGGCCCGTTTCTTGCGAGCATCCTTGTCATCGCCCGCGGCGGCGCCGAGGTCCTTCGCTGCAGCGGCGGCGGCCTCGCGGATCTTGGCCGTCTGCGCCTCGGTCGGGTTCAGCCTCTTGTAGCGGCGCATCAGCGTCCGGTACGTCTGGAACGCCTGCCACTTCGCCTTCTGCTCGGGCGTGAGGACAGCGTAGATGGCGGCCATGGTGTCGGCGTCGATCTTGCGGCGCCCCGCGTCGAGGGCCTTGAGGTCGTCGCGGGCCTTCTTCATGGCGTCCGTGTCGTTGGCCTCTTTGGCCTTCTTCTGGGCTTCGCGAAGGGCCTTCTGCTTTTCGCCGTTGGCCGCTATCCAGGCGGCCTGTGCCTCTTTGCGGGTCTTGACCTTGGCCTCCAGGTCGGTTTTCTGCTGGTCCGAGAGTTCACACTGGCTGACCATGATGGCGTACTCGCCGCGCAGGGCGCCGGAGCCGCCCTTCGCCTTCTTGCCCTTGTCGGCCTTCTGGGCAGCCAGGATCGGCGAGGCCGCCAGCACCACCACCGCCAGTCCCAACAACAACCACGTGAAACGTTTCATCGCCATGTTCTCCAGGCGGCCTTTGCCTTATAGGGGTCTTCGTCCTGGGGCCGCGCGGTGCGAAGACCTTCCCCCCGACCGGCCGGACTTCCCCCGGCCCGGTTTGCGGGTGGTTGATTGAACACGTAAGGACGTATTATGTTCCGCACGCCCTTCGGCCTGCAACGAAAAAACGCCGGCGGTTTTGCCGCTCGACAGGCCCGTCCCCCCGGCCGATAATGGCGAAGGCACTTGCCACGTGTGGAAATTACCGGGTTCAGACCGGGGAGCGGACCATGGCGAAAACCAGCGTCAGCCGCATCGGTATCCTCACCGGCGGGGGCGACTGCCCGGGACTGAACGCCGTCATCCGGGCCGTCGCCAAGACACTCATGCACGAGCAGGGAGCCGAGATCGTCGGCTTCCTCGACGGCTACGACGGCCTGGTAACCGACCGCACCATCCCCATCGAGTGGGAGACCGTCTCGAACATCCTGACGCAGGGCGGCACAATCCTCGGCACCAGCAACACCGCCAACCCGTTCCAGTGGGCCGAGAAGCAGGGCGATGAGGTCGTCACCACGGACCGAAGCGACCAGGCCCTGGCCGTTCTCAGCAAGCACCGCCTCGACGGCCTCGTCGTCATCGGCGGCGACGGGTCGATGACCATCGCCGGCGAACTCGCCAAACGCGGCGTCTCCATCGTCGGCGTCCCGAAGACGATCGACAACGACGTGCCGGGCACGGAGCGGACGTTCGGCTTCCAGTCGGCCGTCGCCGTGGCGACCGACGCCCTCGACCGTCTGCACACGACCGCCAGCGCGCACCACCGCGTGATGGTGGCCGAGGTCATGGGCCGCTACGCCGGCTGGCTGGCCCTGCACGCCGGCATCGCCGGCGGGGCCGATATTCTCCTCATCCCCGAGATCCCGTTCCAGTGGGAGCCGGTGTTCGAGGCCTGCCGACGCCGCGCACGCAGGGGCAAACGGTTCAGCATCATCTGCGTGGCCGAGGGCGCGCGGCCGGAAGGCGGAAAGATGGTCGTCCGACGCCGCGTCGAGGGCAGCCCCGACCCCGTCCGTCTGGGCGGCATCGGTCGGCTGGTGACCGGCACCATCGAGCAGAACACCGGCATCGTGTCCCGCGCGACCATCCTGGGGTACGTCCAGCGCGGCGGCAGTCCGTGCCCGTTCGACCGGGTCTTTGCGACGAGTTTGGGATACAAGGCGGCCCAACTGGTGGCCGACGGGAATTGGGGCCGCATGGCATCCTGGCAGAACGGCCGCCTGACCGACACAGGGCTCGAGGACGTCGCCGGCGGCAGCCGCACGGTGCCCCTCGACGATCCGCTCCTGGCCGTGGCGCGCTCCGTCGGAACCGAGTTCGGCGAGTGAGCGCTGCTGCCGTTAGGGGCCCGGCGTGGCCGACTCGGCGCGCGTGCGGAAGTAGAAGTCGGCATGGATGGCGTCCGAGGGGCTCGCCGCCCGGACCGACCAGCGATACCACGTGTTGGCTTTCAGTTGCTTCATGTCCGTCACCTCGCCCGTCATGACACAGCCGGGCGGCGGCTCCCAGGGGTCGAAGCCGTTCGGGCTCTTCGTGTGCAAGCCGCTCGCAAAGGCCACCCGTTTCAGACCGCCCTGGTCCCGGATGGGCTGGTCGCCGTCGCCGGCCTCGGCCAGCGTGAACGAGACGAGCGCCGGGCTGGCGACCTTCGGCGGCAGTTTCCAACTGAACGTCGGCCGGCGCGTCACCTGCTCGGCCGCGTCGCGCGGTTGCAGGGCGATGATGTTCTCCTGGGTTGGCGGCGGTGTCTCGGGCAGCGCCTCGGGCGGGCCGGAGTCGCAGCCCATCACCAGGGCAGCGGCGGCGAGCACCACGGCGGCAGGCCATCGGTTCATGCGGGAACCCTTCTCCAGTCTGTGAGGTCCGGGCCGCGTTCGATACGGCGATACAGCGTGTCGCGTTCGGCTGGCTCGCATCCTGCCCCGCGCACCAGGGCCACCAGGTCGGCGAGGGTCAGACGCTCGGGCGTCCGGGCGCCGGCCGCGTGCGTGATCTCTTCGCGGATGACCGTGCCGTCGATGTCGTCGGCCCCGAACCGAAGCGCCACCTGCGCCAGGTCCGGCCCGAGCATGATCCAGAAAGCCTTGATGTGCGGCACGTTGTCAAGCAGGAGGCGTGCGACGGCCATCGTCTTCAGGTCGTCCACGGCGGTCGGCCCCGGCAGATCCTCGAAGCCGGTGCCGCTTGGGTGGAACGGCAGCGGAATGAACGCCTGGACGCCGCCGCCCGCCGCAGCGAGTCGCCTGTGCAGAGCGGCGTCCTGAAGCGTCCTGAGCGCCAGCAGGTGGTCCACCCGGTGCACGGGCGACTCGACGTGGCCGTACAGCATGGTCGCGTTGGTCGGAATGCCGAGGCCGTGGGCCTGGTGTTGGACGTCGAGCCACTCGGCGCCCGAGATCTTGTTCGGGCAGATGCGTCGGCGGACATCGGGGTCGAAGATCTCCGCCCCGCCGCCGGGGAGGCCGGAAAGGCCCGCGTCCTTCAGCCGTGCGAGGGTCTCGGCGACCGGAAGCCCCGACTGCTTCGCGGCGTGGGCCACCTCGACGGCCGTCAGCGCCTGGATACACACCTCGGGGAACGCCTGGTGCAGCCGGCCTACCATCTCAAGGTAGTAGTCGAGGCCGACGTCCGGATGCAGGCCGCCGACGATGTGGATTTCGGTTGCCCCGGCCTCGACGTCGGGCGCGGCCCGCTCGAGGACCTCGTCAACCGTCAGCAGATAACCTTTCTCATCTTGCGGATCGACCCAGAAGGCGCACAACGGGCACTGGTTCACGCAGCAGTTCGTGTAGTTGACGTGCGTGTTGGCGCAGTACCAGGTGGTCAGGCCGTGCATGGCTTGCCGCACGCGGTCGGCCAGTGCACCGACGGCCACAAGATCGTTTGCCTCGAACAGCGCGAGGCCGTCGTCGCGGTCCAGCCGCTCGCCGGCCGCCACCTTCGCTTCGATGCGTGCCAGGTCGCTCATACGAACACCCGCACCCGGAGCCTCACATTCTGCGCGGTCCGTACGGACCGCGCAAAGCAGCGTTGTCGTATTAACCTCGCACCACGTCAACCACGACGCCCGCGAGCCACATCATACTCACCAGGACGTTGGCGCGGAAGAACGAGTCCGCAATCTTCCCCGCATCCGCGCCGCGGGCGAGGACGTGCCGGACAAGCAGCGCCAGCACAATAACCGCCAGGGCGAGAAGGCTGGCCCATCCCAGAACGGCGGCACCGCCGGCGCGGTTGTCGTAAAGGACTGCGGCGAGCAGCAGCGCAACCGTCGCTAGGTGCGACGCCGCTGCCAGGGCGTGCGCACGGGTCCGGCCGTACTTCGCCGCCGCGCTGTGCAGCCCCTCCCGCCGGTCCACTTCCGCGTCTTGAAGCGCGTATAGGATGTCGAACCCGGCCGTCCAGAACAGGACCCCCGCGCCGATGAGGACCGGCACAGCCGACACGTCGCCACGCAGGGCTATCCACACCCCCACCGGCGACAGGCCCAGGGCGAGGCCCAGGATCCAGTGCGTCAGCCACGTCAGCCGCTTGGTCCACGAGTAGCCGACGAGGACCACGAGAAACGCCGGCGCCAGAAGCCCCGGCCACCTGTTCTGCCGCAGTGGGACGAACAGCCACGCCAGGCCGATGAATGCCGCGCCGCTCAGAATCGTCAGCGTCAGGGCCGTGCGGCGCGAGAGTCGTCCCGCCGGAATGGCACGGTCGGCCGTGCGCGGGTTGCGGGCGTCGAGCGAGGCGTCGGCTACGCGGTTCATGCCCATCGCCGCCGTCCGGGCC
>CAZIJC010000250.1:0-5330 GCA_964539385.1 uncultured Anaerolineales bacterium
ACTAGCGTCGGCTGCGCCCGCAGCGCGAAGGCTTCCGCGGCGTTCGTCATTCGTTATTTGTCATTCGACATTCGCCGTAAGGCGGTCTCCCTGCCCCCACAACTTGTGTGTCAGACGAAAAAAACCACAAAATTGTGCTTGACACCTTCCCGGGCCGTGGCAGAATCGTGCTTGAGGGTGGTTCGCTTAGGCCAGCGAGCCGGGTTCACGTCGTCGTGGGCCGCTTGGGCCACAGGCTTTTGGAAACGCATGTTGGGTCTGTCGGCCCAGCCCGTACACGAACCGTGGTGCAGCACTGGCGAGAAAGGAGTTGAGCATGACTGAAGCGCCTCCTCCCCCCGAACCGGCACTGGAGCCGATACCGGAACCGCCACCGCCTGCTGCCCCTGAAGGCACCAGCGGTCTGGCCATCGTCAGCCTCATCTGCGGCATCGTGGGGTGCATACCAGGGGTCGGCATCGCCGCCGTCATCACGGGCCACATGGCCCTCGGCCGCATCAAGATCTCCGGCCAGGGCGGCCGCGGCATGGCCATCGCCGGGCTCATCCTGGGCTATCTCGGCATTGTCGGCTGGATCATCGCGATCCTGACCGGCGGCTTGGCCATCTTCTTCGGCGGGTCCGAGATGCCGCCGCCACCGATGTAGGCCTGCACGGTCTTACACTGCGGCTATTACAGCACCCGGACGTTAGGGGTGTGCAGTAGTGTCTCAGGCGCCCGTGAGGGTATCCCCCCTGCTCTCGCGGGCGCCGTCGTGCGCGCCTGTAGGCCGCGGCGCGCCGCGGCCTACGTGTGGCAGGCCCGTCGCGCACGGCGAAGAAAAGCACGGCCGGACAAGACCGGCCGTGGCACACGTCACGAATGGAGCCTTTGGCGTCTCTGACCGCTCCCTTGCGGTCGCGGCTCGGATGTGGTTGGTCGCGGGTCGGGGCCGTTTATCGGAGCCGCGAGCGCGAGCGAGCGGGATCGGGCGCGACCCTCGCTTCGGTCGCGGCTGGGGTCGCGGGGGTGGCCGTTTTTGCGGGTGCGCGGCGGGTGCGGAGACCCGCCGCGCACCAGGTAGCGTAGTAGTGCTACTCCGCCAGTTCCAGCATCTTATTGTAAAAGTCCCGGTACTCGTCGCGCTGGTCGGTCTTGAGGCACGCCATGGCGGAGCGCGGGTGCTGGTTCAGGGCGCCGGTGATCATGTAGGGGACCATGTATCCCCAGTCGAGTTGCTTCTGGAGCGGCTTGATGGTCTGCGCCACGCAGTCCAGGACCGGGCGCAGGTCGAACTTCGGGTTCTTCAGAAACCCCAGCAGCAGTTCCAGCGGGCAGTTGCCTGCCGCGCGGCCGAGGCCGTAAATCGTCCCGTCAACGAAGTTGGCGTTCTTGATGATGCCCTCAATGGTGTTGGCGAAGGCCAACTGCTGATTGTTGTGCATGTGGACGCCCACCTCGCAACTCGGGACGATTCGCTGATACTTCTGGACCAGGTAATGCACCTGCTCGCTGTAGAGCGCCCCGAACGAATCGACGACGTAGCAGGCGACGACGTGGGCCTCCTTTTCCACCTGCTCCAGGGCCGGGTCGAGTTCCCAGTCCGATTCGGTCGAGATGGCCATGACGTTGATCGTGGTCTCGTACCCCCGCTCGTGGGCCACGTTCTCGATGGCGATCGCCTTGTCGATGTCCTTGACGTAGGTGGCGATGCGGATGGTATCGACCACCGATTCGTCGGCCGGGATGATGTCGTTGGGGTCCGACTTGTGGGCGTCCATCATGACGGCGATCCGGGTGCCGGGGTTCTCGATGCCGTCGGTGGCCGCACGCAGGTCCTTCTCGTCGCAGAACCGCCACGGGCCGAACTCCTTCGGGTCGAACATCTCCTTGGAGTTGCGGTAACCCAGTTCGACGTAATCGATATGGGCCTGGCAGCAGGCCTCATAGACCGCGCGGACGGTCTGGAGGTCGAAATGCGAATCGTTCGCCAGCCCGCCGTCGCGGATCGTGCAGTCGAGGACCTTGATCTGGGGACGAAACACCGCTGTTCACCTCCGTTTCGCAAGGGCCGTCGCCGGCCCGTCCGGCCGCCCCAGGGCCTTGCCTTTCGGCGGCGCCGCCCGCAAGCGGCCCCCGGCGTGCGGCACGAGCGTGGCATTATACACACCATCGGCAATCGAGGGAAGGAAATGTAGCGAACACGGCCGCCGCGAAATGTCCTGCACCACTCCGGCGTGAACTGCTCTGGACCTTGCTCCGCAAGAGACCACAGATTAGCATGCTACGGTGTTCACGAGCCGCCGGCCACAGGTGCCAGGAGATACCGGGATGCCGCGAGAACGTCCGATGGTGTTTATCAGCCTCGCCGCGCTGCTGATCTCGTGCGGCGCGTTTGCCGCCGCCGGGGACCGTGACGCCGCAAGCGTCTCGCTCAGCCCGCACGCCAAACTGAAAAGCGTCGGCCTGCGCGACGTCAACTGGACGGGTGGTTTCTGGGCCGAGAAGTATGCCCTGTGCCGAAGCGCCATGATCCCGACCGTCCAGGGCGCGCTTCAGAATCCGAAGAACGCGGCCGTCCTGGAGAATTTCCGCGTGGCGGCGGGTCTGAAGAAGGGCAAACACCTCGGCACGAACTGGGGCGACGGCGACTGTTACAAGTTTCTCGAAACCCTTGCCTACGTCTACGCCGCTACGGGCGACGAGAGGCTCAACCGCACGCTCCAGGAGTGGATCGCCGCCATCGCCGGTGCCCAGGCGCCCGACGGTTACATCTCCACCAACATCCAGTTGACCGGCAAGAAGCGTTTCGCCAACCCGCACTTCCACGAGATGTACAACATGGGGCACCTTCTGACGGCTGCCTCGGTCCATCACCGCGCCACCGGCAAAGACAACTTCCTGGCCGTCGCCCGCAAACTCGGCGACTTCCTCTGCCGGACGTTTCGGCCGCGGCCGCCGGCGCTCGCTCACTTCGGATGGAACCCGTCGAACATCATGGGCCTGGTGGACCTGTACCGCGCCACGCGCGACCCGAAGTACCTGGAACTGGCCGGCATCTTCGTGGACATGCGCGGTTCGGCGCCCGGCGGCACCGACTTGACGCAGGACCGCGTCGCGCTGCGGCGAGAGACCGAGGCCGTCGGTCACTGCGTGTGCGCCGGCTACCTCTATTGCGGCGCCGCCGACGTGGCGGCCGAGACGGGCGAGAGGGCGCTGCGCGACGCCCTCGAACGCATCTGGCTGAACGTGACCGGCCGCCGCATGTATGTCACCGGGGCCGTCGGGTCGTTCCGAAACGGGAAGTCGTCGCGCGGCGACCCGGTCCACGAGGCGTTCGGCGTCGATTACGAACTGCCCAGCCGCACCGCGTACAATGAGACGTGCGCGAATATCGCGAACGCCATGTGGAACCGGCGGATGCTCGCCCTCACCGGCGACGCCCGCTACGCCGACGTCATGGAACGCGTTCTCTACAACAGCATGCTCTCGGCCGTCGGTGCCGACGGCAAAGGGTTCTTCTACGCGAATCCTCTGGCACGGGATGATCGCACCGACGATCTGAGCAAACACCACACCGCCCGGCGGTGGTCGATCCACGGCTGCTTCTGCTGCCCGCCGCAGGTCATCCGCACCATCGCCAAACTGCACACGTGGGCTTGCAGCGTCTCGGACGCCGGGCTCTGGGTGCACCTGTACGGCGGCAGCACGGTCCGGACCCAACTGGCCGATGGGTCGCCCGTCGGGCTCACCCAGGAGACGGATTACCCCTGGGACGGCCGCGTGAAGATCACCGTGAACGGGGCGCCGGCCGCGGAGTTCACGCTGATGCTCCGCATTCCCATCTGGGCCGCCGGTGCCCGCGTCACGATCAACGGCAAGGCGTTTGCCGGTCCGGTCGAGGCCGGCGCCTACGCGGCGCTTCGCCGCACGTGGGCCGCCGGCGACGTGGTTGAACTGGACCTGCCGATGCGCGTGCGCCTCATGGTGGCCCACCCCAAGGTGCAGGACCTCAGGGGCCGGGTGGCCGTCATGCGCGGCCCCGTGGTCTACTGTCTCGAATCGCCGGACCTGCCGAAGGGAGTGAGCGTCTCGGAGGTGGCCATTCCGGTCGGCATCGCGCTCGCGCCGCGCTTCGAGAAAGACCTGCTCGGCGGCGTCACGATTCTGAGAGGAAAAGCCGTCAAAGGAAGATCCCGCCAGGGGAAGCCGCCGGCCGCCAACGAAGACGAATGGAAGGGCCTCCTTTACCGCAACCTGAAAACGGACACGGGCAAACAGAAGCAGGTCGAGGGCGACACGCTCGACCTCACGCTCATCCCGTACTACGCTTGGGCCAACCGCGGCGTCTCGCACATGGCGGTCTGGATGCCCCTGGCGGGAGAGTAGAGCATTGGGGCGCCTTGCGCGGCCCGTACGGGCCGCGCTGTAGCCAAACGCGGTGGGTCAGGAGACCCACCGCGCGAGAACCTAAGAGCAGTATGGCGCGGCCGCCGGGGGTGGTCCGCTCACGCGCCGCGTCCGGGCACGCGCACCTCGGCCAGGGTCCGTTCGACCTCTTCCGCTTTCCTGGCGTCGTCCCAACCGAGCGGGGGTGCCATGACGTCGGCCAGTTCCTGGAGCACGTCACGGCGGGCGTCGCCAAGCAGGGCGATGGTGCTGCGGCGGCAGACGAGGTCCGTGAGGTGCTCGACGTATTCGTCGGCCGCGATGCGTGCAATCTCGCCGACCGTGTAATCGGGGAGCGATTCGAGCGGCCGCTCGGCCCCGGCGTCGGCCTGCGTGGCCCAGAGGCCGGCGGCGGCGCCGTAACGGTCGAGCAGGGCGGCGAGGCGCGTCTCGCCCAGGCCCGACGCCTTCGCGATGCGCGCGATCCACGCTTCCTTCTGCCCCGCGTCGGCCGGGAAATCCTTCCCGCCGCCGATCGGCACGTGCGCGGTAGAGCACCGGCGCTCGGCGCCCAGACGCTCGAGGATCCGGTCGGCCGCCTGTTCGGCAAAGGCGCGGAACGTGGTCCACTTGCCGCCGACCAGACTGTAGACGGGAAACGCCCGGTCGCCGTCCGGTTCGATGGTGCGGATGCTGTGGCCGCGGCTGACGTTCGCCAGGACCTCGCCTTCGCTTGCCGGCAGCGGCCGCACACCACAGAAGGCGAACACGATGTCTTCGCGCGACACGTCGATGCCCGGAAACACGCCGCGCAGCGTCGCAAACATGTACGCAATCTCGTCTGCGTCGCAGGCGGCGGCGTCGGGGTCGTCCACCCGGATGTCGGTCGAGCCCATGATCACCTTGTCCATGAACGGGAAGACGATGCAGACGCGGCCGTCGGCGTGCTGATAGTAGACCAT
>CAZIJC010000251.1:0-5274 GCA_964539385.1 uncultured Anaerolineales bacterium
GCGCCCAGGCTGCCGTTTCCGATGGGCATCGCCTCGGTCATCCATTTCTTGGCGGCTTGCTTATACCAGAGCGTCAGATGCTTCGGCGGCGAGGCGCCCCGGGCGCCGGACAGGGTGAGCGGCATCATTGCCAGGGCGATGGCGGCCGCCGCGACGGTCTTCCACTTCGGTTTTCTGCTGCTCTTCATGGTTGTCTCCTGACGGGCTTGTTGCAGGATCGCCCTGGAGTCTTGCCCCCTGTTGACGGCGAGGGAAGCGACATCATTGGGTTTTAAGGCGGCCATCCAGGCGCACGGTCCGGCCGGCTTCGGGCCGCAAGAAGATCAGCTTGTGGCCGTAGCGCACGCGGAGCGATTTGCCGAGGGTCGAGCGCAGTGCGGCCTCGGTCAGCACCCCGTCCTTCCACGCGATGTCCACCTCGAAGCCGCCGCGGGCGCGGAGGCCTTTGACGCTTCCGGTCGCCCAGGCCTTCGGCAAGGCGGGGAGCAGGTGAATCTCGCGGGCGTGGCTCTGCATGAGCGCCTCGGCGATGCCGGCGCAGCCGCCGTAGTTGCCGTCGATCTGGAACGGCGGGTGGTTGTCGAACAGGTTCGGGTGGGTGCTCTTGGCGAGCAGGGCCTGGACGTTTTCGGCGACCTTTTCGCCGTCGCGGAGTCGCGCCCAGAAGTTGATGATCCACGCGCGGCTCCATCCGGTGTGCCCGCCGCCGTGGGAGAGGCGGTACTCGAGTGACTTGCGGGCCGCCGCGGCCAGTTCCGGCGTTTGCGTCACCGAGATCTGGTTGCCCGGATGCAGGCCGTAGAGGTGCGAGATGTGCCGGTGACCGGGTGAAGGTTCCTTAAACTCCTCGGGCCATTCCAGGAGGCGGCCGTCGGAGCCGATCTGCATCGGCGCCAGGCGTGCCCGCGCCGTCTCGAGTTCCTTGCGGAACGCCTCGTCGGTCCCCAGGACCTTGGCGGCGTCGATGCACGCGGTGAACAGGTCGTGGATGATCTGCTGGTCCATCGTCGGGCCCATCGTCAGGTTGGCCGTCTTGCCGTCGGGCGTGCGGAACCGGTTCTCCGGCGACGTGGACGGCCCCGAGACCAGTTTGCCGGTCTTGGGGTGCGGGACGAGCCAGTCCAGGCAGAACAGGGCGCCCTCCTTCATGATGGGGTAGGCGCGCCCGGCGAGGATTCTTCTGTCGCCGGTGTAGAGGTAGTGTTCCCACAGGTGTCGGCAGGACCAGGCGGCGCCCATCGGCCACATTCCATATCCGGGGTTGCCGATAACGTCGCCGTACCACCAGGCGTCGGTGGTGTGATGGGCGCAGAACCCGCGGCAGCCGTACGTCTTCTTCGCGACGATGCTGCCGCGCTTGCGGAGCGAATCGACGAGGAAGAAGAACGGCTCGTGGCACTCCGAGAGGTTCGTCACCTCGGCCGGCCAGTAGTTCATCTGGATGTTGATGTTGACGTGGTAGTCGGCGTTCCACGGCGGTTTCAGGCCGTCGGCCCAGAGGCCCTGGAGGTTCGAGGGCATGCATCCGGGGCGCGAGCACGAAATCAGCAGGTACCGGCCGAACTGGAAGTACTGGGCGATGAGGTGCGGGTCGAACTCGCCCCGTTTGACGGCGGCGAGGCGCTCGTCGGTTGGCGCTGCGGCTGCGGCGGTTTTGCCGAGGTCGAGGGCGCACCGCCGGAAGAGGCGGCGATGTTCGGCCAGGTGATCCTTGAGCAGTGCCGCGTATGGTTTCTTCGTTGCGGCCGCCAGATGCTTCTCGCACGCGGCGTGCGGGTCGTCGCCGCGGTAACTGGTGGCGGCGACGACGAGCAGTGTTGCGGCGTCGGCGTTCCGGACGTTCAGCGCGCCGGCGTCGGCGGAGAGTTTGCCGCCCTCGGGAATGATGCGAAGTTGCGCCTCGAACCGGACCCCGCCGCGCGCGGCCTGGCCGGCCATCACGATACGGTCCGGCGCGACGGTCTTGGCGGTCGCGTCGGCCGGTCGCGACAAGGCGGCGTCGAAGGAGATGCGTCCGGGTTTGCTGCACGAGAGACGCACGACGATGGCCTGATCGACCGGGCTCGAAAAGATCTCGCGCGTAAAGACGGCATCGCCGTCGCGGTACGTGACGCGGGCGACGGCCGCATCGAGGTCGAGGTCGCGGCGGTACGCGCTGGCCTGGTCCGCCGCCGGGAAGGTGAGCGTCAGGTCGCCGAGCGTCTGGTACGTGTGTGTGCCGGTGCCGAGGCGTTTGCCCATGATTTTGGCGGCGACGAGTTTCTGGCCCTCGACGTACTTGCCCTCGAACAGCAGTTGCCGGGCCTGGGGCAGGGCCTTCAGCGCCTCGGGATTGGCGCGATCTGCCGGTTGGCCGGTCCAGAGACTGTCTTCGTTGAGTTGGATGCGTTCGGTGTCGGTGCGTCCGAAGACCATGGCCCCCAGGCGTCCGTTGCCGATGGGCGCGGCCTCGGTCCACTTGGCGGCGGGCCGGTGCCACCAGAGCACCAGCGGCCCTTCGGGCGGCTTTGTCGGGGCGGCGTGGGCGGCGCCAAGAAAAGACAGCGGCAGCATTATGGCCAGAAGGCGTGTCATCGTCGGTCTCCGTACGGGAAGGGGCTGCGCCTCGAGGCGGCCGCACTAATCGGGCTCGGGCGTCCTCTTGGTCGAGTTTCTGGGCAAATGGATGACGAAGGCCGAACCTTCGCCCGGCTCGGAGTTCAGCGAGATGAATCCACCGTGGTCCTCGACGATCCGCTGGGCAGCCGCCAGCCCGAGGCCCGTGCCTTTGTGGCCCTTGGTGGAGTAGAAGGCGTTGAAGATGTGCGGTTGCTCGTCGTGGGGGATGCCGGGGCCGTTGTCGGCCACGGTGATCCAGACCTCGCTGCCGTGGGGCGAGAGGCGTGTGGTCACTTCGACGCGGCCCTTCAGGGGCGGCGCGGCCTCGATGGCGTTCGACAGGAGGTTGAGGCAGGCGTGGTGCAGGCCGTCGGGGTCGATCGGGATCTCCGGCAGCGCGGTGTCGAGTTTCGTCGTGAGTGTGATTTCTTTCTCCTTGGCGGCGGTCTGGGCGAGTTCGGCCACTTCGCGGACGGCCGCGTTGACCGACATCTGCTGGAGGTTCGGCGCGGCCTGGCGGCTGTAGGAGAGCATGTCGAGCACCAGGGCGTTGATGCGGTGGAGGTTGCGGCCGATGACCTCCCAGCCTTTGCCGACCGATTCGAGTTTTCCACGGTCCAGGCCGCTCTCGACGGCGTGCGACCCGCCCTGGATGCCCTGGAGGATGTTCTTGATGTAGTGCGAGAGGCTGGCGATGGCCTGCCCGACGGCCGCCAGACGTTCCTGCTGGACTTGGCTGGCCATCAGGTAAGCGTTCTCGACGGCCAGGGCCGTCTGGCACCCGATGGCGGTCATCAACTTCAGGTCTTCGGGCGAGAACTGACCCTGGCTGACGTGGGTATCGACGTGGATGATGCCGAGGATCTCGTCGCGGCTCTTGACGGGGACGCAGATGGCGCTGCGGATGCCGAAGTCCTGGACGCTTTCGCCCTCTTCGAATCGCTGGTCCTGCATGGCGTTTGTCGTCAGGACGCCCTCGCCGCGCTGCATGACGTAGTTGATGATGGTCCTTGAGACGCAGATGGGCGCGGTCCGCTCGGCTTTCTCTTCGGCCTCATCGGCCGGCTCGCCCAGTTGCGTGTCTGCGGCCACTTCCTGGTTTCCGGCCTGTTCGCGCCGGATCTGTTCCAGGAGTTCCTCGCGGTAGCGGATCGCTTTGGGGACCATCGGCCCGGAGCCTTTCCCCTTGAGAAGGATGAAGCCCCGGTCGGCATCGACGACGTCGAAGATCATGTCCATGATGCCCGACAGCAGGCGGTCGATGTCGTAGTCCTGGGCCAGCATCTCGGCGATGTGGTAGAGGGCACGCAGGCCGACGATACTGGTGCGCATGTCGGCCATGTCCTCGCCGACGACGAACGCCGTGTGGGGCTCGCTGCCGGCCCTGGCCGTCGTGATGATCGAACTGTCAACCCGGCCTTCCGTATCGACCTGGATGGGCAGCCCGCGGTGATCGAACAGCGCACCCGGCCCGGGCGGCTGGTTCACCGTCAGGATGGTGTTGCCCACGCGGACCTGGTCGCCCGTCTGGACCTCGGCGTCCCTGATGCGGATACCGTTGACGAACGTGCCGTTGGCGGAGCCGAGGTCTTTCAGGATGCACCGGTTATCCTGCCACTCGAACTGCGCGTGGCGCCGGCTGACGCCGGGATCACGCAGCGGGACGTCGCACGTCGGATCACGCCCGATGGCGGAGGTGAGCCCTTCGGCGTCGAACGTCTTGCCGTGGTCGGGACCCTGGATGATCGTCAGTGTGGGCATATCGTTCCCATCAACGAAACCGCGAAGTGCTGTATGATGCCCGCCGGCGAATGGTCGTTCACCAGGATATACGGATGACCGGGCGTCCGGCTTGCGAAAAAACCAACTTCTCCCGTCCCCCCGCCCGGCACAGCGTGGGAAGCAACTCTCAGACGACGTGTCTTATGCTAACTGTACCTTCGACGTCGGTGTGTGTCAAGCGCGCCGCCCGGAGGACGCCGCGCGTGGCGTCTTGTCACTCTGTCTGTGTCGCTGTTCCCTGCGGTCTCTGCTCTCTGTGCGACCTCTGCGTTAAGAGCGGTGCGCCGCACGGCTATAGGTCCAGCGGCGAGACGAGGTCGCCTTGGGCGGCCTGGAGGGCTTCGAGGCGGCGGCGTTGGGCGGCGAGGGTTTCGGCGACGAGCGCCGGCAGGTCGGCCATGGCGCTGAAATGGTCCCGGAGCCGGTCGAGTTTATCGAGGTTCTTCCGGACCCGGATCGAGAACTGCTCGACGTACTCGGCCTCGGTGTAGTCGGTGTCCAGGACCTCGGCAAAGAGGGCCTTCAGGTCCTCGTATTTCGGCAGGAGGCCGGTCGGCCCTTCGATGGCGTCGGCCCCGCCGTGCACGCGCCGCTCCATCCACTTGAGCCAGACATGCTTGTCGAGTTTGCCGTTGAGCCACCGGCCGTCAGCACCCTTCAGCCAGTAGTTGGTGGCGAAGATGAGCGGCGGCCGCTCGATTTTTGCCGCGAAGTCAAGGTGGTTCCGGAGGTACTTGCCGAACGGGATCGCGAGGAAGTCCTGGTTGCTCATCATGTTGAACGTGCGCTCGCCGGGGGTGTCGAGGGTGGCGGCGGTCGTCTCGCTCTCGATCGCCGCGCCCATCGTGATGACGCCGTGCGCCCAGTCGAACGCCTCCTTGACGGGCACGCTGG
>CAZIJC010000252.1:0-5230 GCA_964539385.1 uncultured Anaerolineales bacterium
CGTTCGTCCCGCCCGAGAAGCAGCCGGCCGTCGTCCGCCTGGACGACGACTGGCTGACCAAAGGCGACTGCCTCGGCCGCTACGGCCGGTACTACGGCTGCTGGTGCGCGATCTGCTCGCCGCGGAACTACGAGTGGGGCGCGGGGCCGGAGAAGGTGGAGAAGGTCGCCCGGATCGGTCCGAACTGCGCCAAGGGCGACTCGCTCCGCTACTGGGTCGACTCTCTGCACACGAAGAACCCAAACACCCTCGAAATGCCTCCCACGTACTGTCACAGCCGTGTTGTGAAAGGCTACATGACGCCGGACTTTACCCGCCGTCAGGCCGAATGGGACGACCACGGCGAGGTGTATTCGATAGCCCAGGACGGGCCCCACCTCTATTGCACGATGCGGATCCCCCCGGGCCTTTTTCGCCTCTCGCTCTACAACTTCAACAAGGACGGACACTACGGGAACGGGAACAATCGCTTTCGGGACTATCGGTTGTCAATTCGTCCGCACCCGGCAGACCGGCCGCTTGGGGAGATTGAGGGGTTCGAGGGCCGGCCGGAACTGGCGCGCGGCCGGATGCGGGACTTTTGGCCCGGGGCGTACAAGCGGTTCCTGGTGCGCGGGCCGATGGTAGTCGCCATCGAGGTAAGACGAAATCATTCCTTTAACACAAACTTGTCGGGCGTCTTCCTCGACCTGGTGGACGAGTATCCCGTGCCGTACTTCTGCACCGTCGAGGAGTGGCAGGGGCTGAAATCGGCCGAGGCCCGGGAGGTCCAGACGCTTCTGGCCGACTCCCGCGCCGGCGGCGGGCGGGCCCAGCGGTTCCGCCCCGGCGCGCCTGGTTCGCCGCCCAGTTTACTGGGCGCTGGCTGTTCCGACACGGCAGTGCGCTGCTTCGATGAACTCGAGCGGATGCGGCTCTGGAACGCCGCGTGGTGGGCCACAGAAGGGGTGCAATTCTATAAGTCGCTGCTCAGGTGGTACCTTGCAGCCCTTGGCGAGGTCCAGCCTGGCCGGGTGAAACAGGAACTCTACGCCCGCGCGGCCACGTGCTATTACCGCCTCGGCCTCTATGAGAAGTGGGAGGCGGGCCAGACCCTCCTCGGCAAAACCCCCGCCCGCCAAATCGAAAAAGCCCTCCGCTGGGACGGCGTGACTTACTCCTACGAGGGCAAGGGCTACGAGATCGTGACGCGGTATCTGGAGGAGCACGGCCTGCGTCCCGCGGTGGGGGAAGCAGCTACGGACCTGCCCGCGCAGGCTGAACGAACGGAATCCAGGGCATCGGGCCCTTGAACGGTGACGGGTGGATGTGAGGAAAACGGTTGCTCGCCGCGTCGGCGAGCGGTAGAGAAAGGCAGGTGCGGTCATGCGTACGACAGCGCGTGGAAGTTGGTGGAGTTGGGCGGTGGGCTTGGCGGTGGTCGGCTTGGCGCTGGGCGTCTGGGGCGTTCTGCCGCGTTCATCCGCCGTGGCGGCCGAAGGCGGCGGCGAGCCGGGTCCAGGGGAGAACCAGTTTGAGATCAAGATGTACGTCGCCTACGCTCGGTACGACGCCGATGCGGCGGACGACCAAGTGGTCCAGGTGCCCGACGGCTGGACGGTCACGATTACCCTGGCCGACGGGACCAACGGTGGCGATACCATCAAGACCAAGGAGGTGCTGGCGACCAAACTGCCCAAGAAGATCGAATGCTTCAAGGAGGACGAAGGGTCGCTGATAGTCGACTTCGTCTACAGTGACGAGCAGGGCGCGTGGGACAAATTTCTTCAAGCCTGGAAGCAGGATTATCACATTATCGTCTACGTTGGCCACGCGAACAGCGGTCAGTACTTCGACATCGGGCCCAACGTCACCAAAACGAAAGAGGGCGAGCACAAGGGCGAGCCCAAGAATGGGTACGTCGTGCTAAAGGAAACGGTGGCCCAGAGTCCTGTCGCCCTGTACGTCGGGCTGGCCTGCTACCCCGAAATCCCCTACATGATGCTGAATTCCTCCTGCATCCGAATCACGAACAAGTATGCCAACGTCAACGCTATCGGCCATCGAAAGACCTCGCTTTTCGCCAACTCCAATACGGAGATCGTGGCAGTAATCAGTTCCGTCTTAAATGGCAAGCAGGTCAACGGCCAACAGCTGACCGGCCTGGATGTCCTGTCGAGTCTAACGGCGGAGGATATCGGTATTGATGATGAAGTGACGGTGGCGGTCCGCGACGCCCGGCGGGCCCTCTTCACGCAGAACGGCGCCTCTGCGATTTGGCACAACTTTGAAAAACGCGACGGCTACAGTTCGGCGTGGAGGGATAACTGGCACGCTTATACGCAGAGGCAGTTGATCGAGGGGGCTCAAGGGCAGCCGCAGCAGGACGGCGAATTTGATGACGTTCAGGAAATAGCCAAAGGCGCCGAGGCCGAGGCCGCCGACACGGTGATCATCAGCACGGGGAACAACACTTACCTCGAAACGGTCAAGGACGAGGGTGATGTTTACAACAATCCAGAGAATCCTAAGAAGATCCTCGCAGGCGAAAACAAAATTGCGGACACCTCAACAACGGGGGCCATAGGACTGCTGGACGGGGATGCGAGACAGTTCTGGTTGAGGTTTCAGGAAGTGTCTGAGGGGAGCGATCTGGCATGGTATGACATGGCAGCACTTTGGGCTGCACTCGAAATTGATGCCCGGTCTGGTTTGACGACGTTTTTCCAGGACCTGGTCCGGTCAGCACGCGAATAGGAGCTAACCATGCTCGCAACAAGCAGACGCATGCTTCATGCAGCAGTTCCTGTATCGTTGGGCACCGCCTTGTTGCTGGTCTTCATTTTGCCTTTTGTGGGTTTGGGAGAAGAACAAAAGGGATTTGGCCACCTTTCTTCGGAGGAAATGAAGGCACAATTGGAGTCCGGAGAATACTTGAAGGGATTGGCCGGCGAAGAGCGGGCTATACTTCAAGGGGGCTTCCAGGCCATCTATCAGAGCAGGTTGCTTGCGGAGCAGTATTTCGCGGCGACAGGAGAGGCTCGCAGACGGCTGGCCGGCGCTGCCAATGCCGATGCTGCTCGGAATGTAGTCTATGAGATTGTTGAAACACGGAAACTGACCGCGCGGATGGAGCCACCTCCGAAAGGGGGGAAGATGGACCTGGCTTGGCTGAGCAAGCACGTCCAAGGCGCATACGAAGGCTTGTTCCTTGTAAAACCTTCGGATGGCAAACCGCTGGAACAGTACCGCATGGTTTTCGGCGTCGCCGAAGGCAAGCGGCACATCGAGAAGGTGGAGAAGGATGCTGCTTTTGATGCGGCGGTTTATGCCCAAGACATCGAAAAGGAGAAGATTGTTGAGTGGGCCGAGACGGCCTTGAAAGGCAGCCGAGAGAACGTCCTGTCGCATCTGCCCAAGGCGGAGTATCCGTATTTGAATGCGCCTGTATTTGAGCGCGTCGAAGTTGACGTGGAGCCTCAGTTGCCTTCGAGCCCGCCGGTCGCCGCCGAAGCCGCCGTGTCGAATTGGAAGGGATCAATATCGCTTTTCTTTAAACCCGAAGCGTCGAAGTTTAAGATGGCGGAGACGCTTCTGGTCGAGATCGAGAAGAAAGGCGACTCCATCACCATCGTCAAGTGTCAGCGGGATGAAAAGTTCGCAAAGGCGATGCAGGAGAAGGCCAATGCCGCCCAGTTTATCGTGAAATACGTATCTCAGCCGAACCGGAGGGCGAAGTGGCTTGCCCCAGGCGGAAGTGACGATCTTCCCCGCTCGACTACCGCCATCACGCCCGATAGTCAAATGTCGCTGCCATTTGAGTTTGTGGAGCAGAAGCGCATACCGGGGGTTCCTTTTGCCGGCGACCCTGGCCAGGGAGTCATCTTTGAAGTTGTATGTAGGCTCAAGGAGGATGGTGTAAGATCCAAAGAATCCCGGTACCTTTTCCGAGTTGTAATTACGGGTGATCAGGCAGTGCCTTTCTTAATGCTTCGTGTCGTACCCGCGAGGCCCTGATTCTTGCCGGGGAGAAGAACTGACCCCTCGGCCGCGGTGGATAACATGAGAACGTTATCACTGCTTATGGTTACGGGCATGGTGGTCGCGGGCTTCGGTTTCCGCGCGGCGGTCGCGACCGGTAAGGAAGCCGCCCATAAAGGAACGCCGCAGGGTTCCGAGGCGGCTGACCGGACGGACCTGGAGGCCTCGGCCGTCCGGATCCTCGGCGTCGTCGAGGGCAAGCCGATCGATTCGGGCTTTATCTTCATCGACGGCCGCTACGTCGAGGCCCCTTACACCGTCTCCCGCCGCGGCCGGCAACTTTTCATTAACGACATCTTGATCTATCAGTGGGCGGAATGGCCCCTGATGGACCGGCACGTCAGGGAGGATCCGGGCCCGCCGCCCAAGGAATACGAGAAGTTGACGTCGTTTGCAGAGATCATCACTGGCAATCCGGAGGACGTGTTGAACAGTCATCTGGATCGGAAACGCCGTTACCTGTTCGAGCATTTTCCGAAGGAGGAGGCGAAGGAAAAAATGATGGAGTATTACCGCCAGTGTCCCTTCGTAGCGAGCGCAAGGTTTGTGCCGGAATGGGGTCATGTGAAAATCACAACAAAGAGCGGCGAGAAGGAGAACATGAACCCCTGGGCGCCTCCCCCGCACACGGTCTTACATTGGGATTTTGGCGCCCAAGATGTGCTCCGCGGTCTTGAAAGTTTGCGTAATTCGTATACGGGGTCCCTCTCGAGAAACACGTCCCTGTTTTTTTTCGGCGCCCCCTTCAACGAGTACTGCACCCAAATCCGCCCCAGCGGGTTCTATCCCGCGTTCTGGAAGCACCCCGGCGACCTGAAACTGATGGTCGAGGTCCTCGCGTCCGCCAGGTCCGAGGCGGAGAAGATCGAGATCCTTGGCCGGATGGATTTTCTCCCTTCGCCCAACTGCGCCCCACGCGAAAAGAAGAACTATGAGACGCTCATCCGGCATTTCCAGCCCTCCGCCCAGTTGGACGAGCGGATCGCGGCACTGATCAAACAAACGGGCGTTACGCCTCGCACGGTCAAAGACCTGCCCGACGAGATCCCCTGGGACAAGACGATGCGCCTCGCTAAAGAAAAGCGGGAACGGGAACAGCAGGACAAGGAACGGCAGGAGAAACAATAAGATGCCGGTGAGAAAAATGGACCCTTGGGTTGCCATGAGAACGCTAGCGCTGCTGATCCTTGTGGGTATGGTGATGGGCGTT
>CAZIJC010000253.1:0-5121 GCA_964539385.1 uncultured Anaerolineales bacterium
AGTGCCCTGAGTCTAGGCGGTGCCGTGCGGTCTGTCAACCGCCGTGTGTGCAGGTTCTATTCGAGGTTGGCGTGTCTGGAGTCAAGTTCCTGTGGGGGCGTTCCGAGTCGCCTGCCGATCTCGGCGCTGATGGCGTCGAGCAGTACCAGCAGCGCCTGCTCGAAGAGAGACCCTCCATACTGCGCCGAGGCGCCGTCCTCGGGGCTCGTGACCTTCGAGGGGGCGGGGATGATGATCGTCTCGTCGGCCAGTCTGGCCATAGGCGAATCGGGCATCGCCGTGACGGCAAAAACCCGGGCGCCGGCTTCGCGGGCCACCTGCGAGACGAGAACCGTCACGTGGGTTTCGCCGCTGGCCGAACACGCCAGCAGAAGGTCGCCGCTCTGAATGGCGGGCGTTGTCGTCTCGCCGACGACGTAGGTCACCAGACCCAGGTGCATAAGGCGCGTGGCCAGCGCGCGTGCCATGAGGCCGGACCGCCCGCCGCCCGCCACGTAGATGCGGTCGGCCTTGAGGATCTCTTCCGTAAGACGTTCAGGCCCCTCGGGCAACACGCGGGCAAGGGTGCCCTGCATCTCGGCCAGGATGTCGTTGATGGCCTGTCGGATGGGCATTGCCGGGACTCCGAGTCACGCCCTCTCCACGACTATACCGTCGGCGGCCGTAACGTACAACGATTTGCTGCGGCTTGACACCGCCGGCGCGGGCGGCTACTTTGAGCGTGTCGCGTCCGGGGCCGGCAGAACCGACGAGAGAAACGCCGTACCACGCAGGGAGAGACCAGGGATGAGAATCTTCGTTCCCGGCCGCATCTGTCTGTTCGGCGAACACTCCGACTGGGCCGGCGGATACCGCCGCACCAACGCCCGCGTCGAGAAGGGCTACTGTATCATCACGGGGACGAACCAGGGAATCTACGCCAACGTCGAGCCGCATCCGAGTCACCTGGTCATCACGGCCGACCTGGGCGGGTCCGAGAGGGAAGGCCCGCGAGAGATCCCGATGGACCCCGAGGCCCTGCTCGAAGAGGCTCAGGCCGGTGGGCCGTTTTCGTACATCGCCGGGGTCGCCTACCAGGTCCTGATGCACCACTACGTCCGCGGTCTGGTGATCGACAACGACAAGACGGATCTGCCGGTGAAGAAGGGCCTGTCGTCATCGGCGGCGGCGTGCGTTCTGGCGGCCCGCGCTTTCAACCGCGTCTATGACCTCAAGATGACCGTCCGCGGCGAGATGGAAGTGGCCTACCGCGGCGAACTAACCACACCCTCGCGCTGTGGCCGCATGGACCAGGGCTGCGCGTTCGGCGGGCGGCCGATACTCATGACGTTCGACGCCGACCTCGTCGAGGCCCGGCCCATCCGCACCGGCAGTGACCTGTACCTGCTCATCGTGGATCTGAAGCGCGGCAAGGACACGCAGAGAATCCTGGGCGACCTGAACCGCTGTTACCCGTTCGCCACGAGCGACCTGGAGCGCGAGGTGCACGAGTACCTCGGCCCCGTCAACGCTACGGTCATCGAACGGGCCATCCGGGCGATCCAAGAGGGCGATGCCGAAGGGCTTGGTTCGCTGATGACCGAGGTCCAGGCCCTGTTCGACCGTCACCTTCAGCCGGCGTGTCCCAAGGAACTGACCGCGCCGCGCCTGCACGAGGTGCTGGCCTATCCGCCGATCCGGGACCTTATCTGGGGCGGCAAGGGCGTGGGAAGCCAGGGCGACGGCTGTGCCCAACTCGTCGCGCGCGACCCCGATGCGCGCGACCGGGCGGCCGGAATCCTGGAGCGAGATCTCGGCGTCGAGTGCCTGCCGCTGGACATCACGCGGCCGAAACGGATCCGCAAGGCCGTCATCCCGGCGGCCGGGTTCGGCACGCGGATGTTCCCCTCATCGAAGGCGGTCAAGAAAGAACTGGCCCCAATCGTGGACCGCGACGGTCTGGCCAAGCCCGTCATCCAGGTGATTATTGAGGAGGCGTTTCGTTCGGGCGTCGAGGAGGCAGCCCTCATCATTCAGCCGCAGGACCGCCCGACCTTCGAGGCGTACTTCAAGGCGCCGCTGAGCCCGCAGCACCTGAACAGCCTGCCGACGGCCCTTCAGGAGCACGCCGCGCACCTGCTGTCGCTCGGCCGGCGGGTCACGTTCATCGAGCAGGAGCGTCAGGAGGGTCTGGGCCACGCCGTCCTCTGCGCGGGCGAGTGGGTCGGCAATGAGCCGTTCCTGCTGATGCTCGGCGACCACGTCTTCCAAAGCGAGACCGACACGCCGTGCGCCGCCCAGGTCATTGCCGCCTATGAGGCGACCGGCGAGAGCGTTGTGGGCCTGGCGGTAACGCCGCCGGAGGAGGTCTCGAATTTCGGGACGGTCGGCGGCACGTGGGTCGAGGACGGGGCGCTGCTGGCCATTGCGGAGTTCGCCGAGAAGCCCTCCCTCGACTATGCCCGGGCCAAACTCCGGGTCGAAGGCATTGATGACGGGTTCCTCTGCCTGTTCGGCCTGTATGCCCTTGGCCCGAGCGTTTTCAACCCCCTCCAGCGCCTCGACGAAGAGAACCTGCGCAAGGGCGGGGAGTTCCAGTTGACCGACGCGCTCGCGCTCCTGCGGCAGCAGGAGCCGTGTTTCGGCTGCCTCGTCCAGGGCCGGCGCTACGACACCGGCCGGCCGGAGGAGTATCTGAAGACACTGGCCGAGTTTGCGCCACCCCAACTGCCGGGGCAGACGCCGCGCACCAAGTAGCGTTGTAGGATTAGACCGCCGAGTCGTCGTGCCAAAGCGGCCAATGAGCCGCGCCGGCATCAGCGACTGATCAGACGCCGAAGATCCGCTTGGGGTTGTCTCTGAGGAGCAGCGTGGCCGTCTCGACCGCCTGGTGCTCGGTCATCAGGCCCGTTTCCACGAAGTCGCACGCCAGCACCCGGGCCAGCACACGCCGGTACATGTTGAACTTCGGCAGGGCGAACTCCACCTTGTACATGTCGCTGTAGTAGCCGATGAGTTTCACCTTCGGTACAGCCATCAGCCGCGCGCGGAGTTCCTGCTCGATGTGGACCGGCAGGTTCAGATACCACCAGTGGCCGGAGGGCTTGACGTTGGGGAAGATCCAAGCGAAGGTCGCCAGTTCGTGGGTCCATGCCAGTGAGAGGACCGAGATGGTGAAATCAACCTGCGGGTAGCGGCGAAAGAGGTCGGCGTACTGGATGAGGCTTCCGCTTTTGGCCATCAGATCGCGCCCGCCTTCAACGCCATCCGGGTACACGTTGCGGACCGCGCCGATCATCAACTGAAACGGTTTGCGGAACTGGCGGCACGCCTCGGCGAGAACATCGAACACGAAGACCGCCAGGTGCCGGCTTTCATCGTCGGAGAGATCCTTGCCTCGCAGCGCCCGCGCCAGTGCTTTGTCTGCGGCCGTTTCATCCGGCTCGGCGGGTGTGAAATCGGGCGGCAGACTGATGGCGGCCGACGCCGCCCCGTGTTGTGTGAAGTACCGCATCAGCCATCGGACCGTATCGCGAACGTCGTCGGTCGAGGCGATCTCGATGCCCGTCCTGGCGGCCAGCCGCCCGCGGAGGTCCGGGTCGGCCAATTGGAAGACAAGGTCGTCGGTCCGAAGGCAGGGAACGAACACGACGCTGTCCACCGTCGAAAGGTCTTCGTCAAAGCGATTCGTCAGGAAGACCTTCTCAATATTCGCCTTCGCCAGAACCGCGCGGTAGCGGTCCTGCTGTTTGGCCGCCTCGACGACCATCTGGCCCAATTCCGCCCAGTTGTTTATCGTCAGCCGCTCAGCCGGAAAGGCAAACAGGTCTCGTGCCGCCTCCATCAGCCAACCGTACTGGACGGTGTTGTCGAAGGTGTCCAGACGCGACACCATCTCGGTAATGAGGTGTGCGTCGCTGATGTGAGGATGGACGGCGTCGGCGGGCATACCGGCCGAGTGGGCCAGTTCTGTGTAGTAGTGATAACCCAGCAGGTCGGCAAGCGTTGTGGCGTGGGGCGACTCGGCGGGAACGTGGCTGTGGCAATCGATGGCGCGGATGGCGAGAATCTCGTCCAGGAGCCTGGTTTCGAGGTCGCTCATCTTAGGCCCCCTTTCCGGTTGCAGAATCCTTGGGGGGCCATTATACGCCCCTGAAGCGGCAACACAACCGGTCCCGGAATTTTTGCCTCAGCCGCTCGCTTTTCGCGTCAAAACAGGTATAATGTCAGGACGCAAGGAGGACTTCCACGCATGCCGTGGATCGAGCACACGACGGTCAACTGGGGGCACTGGGCGCTTGAGTCCTGGATGGTGCGGCCGCTTCCCGAAGAGGTCCTCAACCGATTCAGCCGCGGCCAGGAAGACTACGACATCCGTTTCCTCGAGGACCTTCTGGCCCGTGTCGGCGAGGCCCCCGACATCCTGACCCACCTCGGCTACCTCTACACGCAGGCCCGTCGGCACCGCGACGCCCTGGCCGTGGACCAGCGGCTGGTGGCGCTGCGGCCGCGCGACCCGATCGCGTTCTACAACCTGGCCTGCTCCTACGCCATCCTCGGGAAGGTCAACCGGGGCTTCGACGCCCTGAAACGGGCCGTCTCGCTCGGATACCGCGACCTGGAGCACATGCAGGAAGACGCCGACCTGGAAAACCTCCGCAACGATCTGCGCTGGACCGACCTGCTCAGCGTCCTGAAGGCCTGACGCGCTCGGCCGCCCTCACAGGATATACTTCGCCAGGTCCTCGTCCTGGAGGACGTCCTTGAGTTTTTCGCGGACGTAGCCGGCGTCGATGCGGACTTTGCGCTCGTCGGCGGGCAGGTCGGGCGCCTCGAAACTCACGTCCTCCAGCACCTTCTCCATGACCGTGTACAGCCGCCGGGCGCCGATGTTCTGCGTCCGCTGATTGACGTGGTAGGAGATTTCGGCGATCTCGCGGACACCGTCTTCGGCATACTCGATCGTCACGCCTTCGGTTTCGAGCATCGCCGCGTGCTGCTTCACGAGGGCGTTGTCCGGTTCGGTCAGGATGCGGACGAACTCGTCGGCCGTCAGGTCTTTCAGTTCGACGCGTATCGGAAAGCGCCCCTGGAACTCCGGCATGAGGTCCGACGGTTTCGACTGCGTAAACGCCCCCGCCG
>CAZIJC010000254.1:0-5010 GCA_964539385.1 uncultured Anaerolineales bacterium
GCGCAGGACGCGGTAGACCTCGCGCATCGCCTTCGCCTTGTCCTTCTCGAAGATGAGCATGGGGCCGACGCCGGCG
Source organism: uncultured Anaerolineales bacterium (assembly GCA_964539385.1). GTDB lineage: Bacteria > Planctomycetota > Phycisphaerae > FEN-1346 > FEN-1346 > JAUVZF01. Next base: position 77 of record CAZIJC010000254.1, read on the forward strand.
ACCAGGTCGAAGGACGCCTCGTCGAAGGGCAACGCACCGATCGCGCCCACCTTGCAGGTGATGCGCTCGGCGTGGCCGGCCTTGCGGATCCGCTCCTCGGCCTGCTTGACCACCTTCTCGGAAGGGTACAGGGCGGTGATCTTGAGGGTCGTCACGTCCACGAGCCCTCGCTGCAGGCCCTGCTCCAGGCCTCCGTCGCTTCCGCAGATCGCCAGGCAGTCGCCGTCGGTGATGGCGTAGTCGGCGATGAACCGGTTGGCGAGCATGTGCGGGCCGCCCTGGAACGTGTGCGCCGCCTTGGGGGCCTTCGCCCCGACGATCTTGACCCATTGGCCGCGGGCGTCGATGACCTTCGCGCCCGGAACGCCGGACTCGCGGACGATTGCCTTCAGTTTCTCGATGGAGATCTTGTGCTTCTGCGGCGTGTAGACGTAGCGGCCGCCGAGAAACGCCACGCCCGTGGGCTTGAGCACCCGATGGGCCTCCCGCAGGCACTTGGCGATGTCGGGGATGAAGATGAGCGTGCCGCGGCTGACGATCACGTCGGCGTAGTTGTCCGTGAACGGCATCTTCTGGGCGTCGCCGGCGACGAAGGAGAGGCGCTTCTGAAGGCCGGCCTCGCGGGCCCGCTTCTCGAACAGCGGTTTCATGTCGGCATCGATGTCGAGGCCGATGATCTTGAAATTCGACCGCCTGGCGAGTTCCACGTCGAGGTTGCCGGGTCCGCATCCCACGTCGATGCAGACGCCGTCGCGGATGCCCCCGCACTCGGCCAGCATGCGCGCGGCCGTCAGGGGGTAGGTGTGCTTGACGCGGTGCTCGGCGACCCACTCGAATGCCTCGGCGTGCGTCTTCCCGGAGGTGATCGTGAAGCCCGACTTCGACTCCGACCAGAGACGGTGGCCGGTCGGCCCGCCGGCGAAGCGGACGAAGGCGGCGGCGTCGGCGTGGTCGGTCAGGGCGGCCGCCCACACCGGTTCGCCGGACGGGTACTTCCAGGCGACGTTCTTCGCGCCGGGGAGCGCACGGACCGGCGTCTCGCTCTTCACCCCGGCCGGCATCGAGAGGACGACGTCGCATCCGGCCCCCTTCTTCGCGGCGAGGTCGTTCACGTCGGCCGCGGGGAGAAAACGGAGGGCGACCTGCGCCCCCGTGCGGCGGCCGTACGCCTCGGCAATGGCACGGAGCGGCTCTTCGAGCCGCTTGTCGGCGACCACCTTCAGGGGCGCACCGGCGGCATCGGCCCGTGCCTCATCGGGCGGCTGATCCTGGGCCGAGCAGGCAAGGCCGAGAGGACACACAAGCAGCGCCAGGTACGCGGCCAGTCGAGTCATTCTGTGCTCCTTCCGTCTTCACTGCGCCGGGACGAGTTTGACGATGAAGGCATCGCTCTTGCCGCCCATCTTCGTCTGGTGCGCGCCTCGGGTAACGGGGAAGTCGGGCGACGAAGTGCTGCCGACCAGCCAGATCTCGCCGCCCGGTCCGATGGCGAGGCTGCGGATGAGGTCGGCGCCCTTGCCGCCCAGAAACGTTGCGTAGAGCAGCCGCCGGCCGTCGGGGCTGAGGATGGCCAGCACGCCGTCCCCGTCCCACTTGCCCGTCGCCCCGGCAAACGTCTCCTGAAGCGCGCCGGATGTGACCGGAAAGTCCGCGGACCTCGACGTGCCCACCATGAGGATGTTGCCGCGCGCATCGAGCGTGGGCATGAGTGTGAACTCGCCGTCCGAGCCGCCAAGCAGCGTCGAGAAGACGAAACGCCGACCGTCGTTCGACAGCCGCGCGAGGAACGCGTCGGTCTTGCCTTTCAGGTTCCGCTGAACCGCGCCGGGCGTGGTCGGGAAATCGGGCGAGCCGGTGACGCCCGTCAGCAGCACGCTGCCGTCGGGTGCCAGGGCGGGCCGATGTTCGGCGAACTCGTTTTCGGCGCCGCCCAGGTACGTTGAGTACACGAGGCGGGAGGCGTCGGCCGAGAAGCCGGTCATGAAACACACCGACTTCGCCCCGCACTCGGGCTGCGGCGCCCCCGGCGTGACAGGAAAGTCGGCGGACCGGGTGTGCCCGGCCACGTGGAAGCGGCCCGCTGCGTCGACGCGGATGCCCATGAGTCCGTCCCAGTTGCCGCCGCCGAGGAGTGTCGAGAAGATGAGGCCGGAGCCGTCGGCCTTGAGTTTCACGATGGCGGCGTCGCGCACCCCCTTGCGCTGGCGCTGAAAGACGCCCGGCGTCGTGGGGAAGTTCGGCGACGCCGTGCCGCCGACCACGTACACGTTGTCGTCGGTGTCGATCGCCAGGCCCCCGCGTGGGGATTCGTCGCCCGATCCGCCGACGTACGTGCACCAGATGAGCCGCTTGAGGTCGGCCGAGAGTTTGGCGACCATCCAGTCGGACGGCGGGCCGCCGTAGCGCTTCTGGAAGGCGCCGTCGGTCGTGGGCAGGTCGGGCGAGCGCGTGGCGCTGGTGATGACGATGTTGCCCGCCCGGTCGAGGCCCATGCCGTAGACGTTGCGTTCCTGTTTGGAGCCGCCGAAGTACGTGCAGGCGAGGACGCGGGCGCCGTCGGCGCTCAGGCGCATCAGGAAGCAGTCGCCGCTGTAGATGCCGCCGTGGCCGGTGCCCGCCGGTTCGCCGCCGTACTTCGATTGCACGGCGCCCGGCGTGACGGGCAGGTCCGGCGAACTCGTTTGGCCACCCACCAGGATCGAGCCGTCCGGGTACGGAATGACCTCACGCAACTGCTCGTACTCGCTGCCGCCCACGTACGTGGCCCAGGCGACCTTGTACCGGTACTCGTCGGCGCCGGCAGTTCCGATCAGCAAGGACACGAGGATCCCAGCCATGCAGACAGCCGCGAAGCGACGCCCGGCGAGTGCGTTACGCATCATGGTCCGTTCCTTCCTCGGCCCGGGCTGCGCCGTTCTCCGGAGGTCGTGGGTCGGACCGGCTCACGGCCAGTCGGAGGCGGCGCGTTCGTCTTTGACGCGGTCGATGAGGCCCGGCTGAGTGGGCTTGTAGTCGTCGGCGCTCGCGCGGTACCAGTCCTCGGGGCGGGCTTCCTGGATGCGGCCGATGACGTAGTAGCCGATGGCCACCATCGCTGCCGGGCCGCACGGCTTCGGCATGGGGATGTCCAAGCGTGTCTCGCCCGCGTTGCCGAAGATCGGGTCGGCGGCATCGAGCGGGTCGAAACTGATAAACAGTTCCTTTTCCCACCCGACCAGCGTCTTGGCGTGGGCGGTCTGTTCGGGTGTGTAACAGCGGCCGTTGATCATCGGCCCGAACAGTTCGTCGAACTTTGTCAGGAGCATCTGACGCACGGGGTCGAACTCGGGGTGGACGATCAGGTAGAAGGCCCCGGCGTCGCGCAGCAGGTCGATGTGCTTGTCGATGACCGGCTTGACTTCGCTCACGATGTGGTTGTGGATCTCCCCCGGCTTCTCGCCGGTGTGGGCCAGGATCATGCCCACGTAGGTGGACGTGTTGTAGGTGATCGGCTCGGGCTCCTTCGGCGTACAAAAGACGTGTGGATCGTCCAGGAGTTTGGCGGCGGGGGAGTTCGCGTCGCAGGTAATCAGGAAGGTTTCGAGGCCGTGCGCGAGCAAGGCCGCGACCATGGCGGGGGCGTCTTTCCTGCCGGAGGCCGAGATGACCACGCCGCACCGGAATGGACACTGACGCTTGACTTTCAGGGCGTGGACGTACTGTCCCTCGTCGGCGAAGACGGCATCGCGGTCGCGGAAGATGATCTTGCCTGTGGCGTAAGAGTTGCCGCTGCCGACGACGAGTACGCGGCCGGGTGCGCCGAAAGGCGGCAGCGAGCGTTTGTTCTCGGGCCGGGCGTGGAACGCCAGGGCATCGAGGACCACCTCGTGAAGCAACCTCTTGTCTTTCATGATTCCGGCTCCGTCGTGTTCAAGTCAGTTCGGTTCGGGCCGGTGCACGGCGGTTCCCGCCGCGCGCCGTTGCGTCAACCGGACCCTGTGCGGCGTCCTTATACCCGGTTCCTGCCCCGACGGCAACGGTGCGTACGTCCTGTGGAATAACCTGTCCGATGCGTGGGGCGTTGCGTCACGCCTTGTCGAAGTTCGGCACCTTCAATTGTTCACCGCCCTTGAGGCTCGACGCCATCGCCACGATGCCGGGCACCGTCATGGCGAGCGCCTCGTACAGGTCCACGGCGGGGGGGCGGTCCTGGACCAGCGCCGCCACGAACTCGTGTGTCAGAAACGTGTGCGAACCCCCGTGACCGCTGGGCACCCGCATCGGTTCGGGCAGCAGGTTCACGTAGTTGGGGTGCTCGCGCACGTCTTTCTTGCCGCGCTCGCGGACGACGAACGGTTGTCCGCTGGAGTTGCCCATGTAGACCGAGCAGTTTTCGCCGAGCCACTGGGCCCGTTCGCCGTCGGCGTGGATCCACCACAGGACGTTGCACCGGCACATGTTCCCGCCGCTAGCCGAGAACAGGGCGACCTGGTTCGAGAACGGGTTCCCGTAGGGGTTGTCTTTGAGGATGGGGTCATCGTTGCCCCACCCGAGGCACGAGACGCGGGTGAACCGTTCGCCCGTGACGCCGACGTGAAACGCCGTCGAGTGGGTCGGATACCACATGGGCGGGAATCCCCACCGCCAGCCTTTGGGCGTGGGCTTGCCTTTCCAGAGGGCCTTGGCGGCGCCGACGCGCTGCACGTTGTGGTGGTAGTACTCGACCTCGGAATAGAGGAAGTTGCCGAACCGGCCCTCGTTCCACAGTTCGCGGGCGAAGATGCACCAGGCGCGGTAATAACTCGTCTCGGCCATCATGTACCGAAGGCCCGTCTCCTCCTTCATCGCCTTCAGGGCCTGGGCCTCTTCGAGCGTCAGGCACGCCGGCACGGCCGAGATGACGTGCTTGCCGTGCTTCATGCACTCGATCACGTGCCGCGCGTGGTCCGGGGCGC
>CAZIJC010000255.1:0-5008 GCA_964539385.1 uncultured Anaerolineales bacterium
GGCGCGGCTATTAATTGAATGGTTCGCAAATAGTTCAATTTGCTCCACCATGAATGAATCCCCCCCTCGCTCGCATTACGATAGGCTCGCCAAAGGAGTCGTGTGTGGGAATCGCGAGGCCGATTGCGAACGTGGGGCGTTTCATGGCCGACCAGGTCGGCGACCTGGGCCGGTTCGCCGTGTTCAGCGCCAGCACGTTCCGCTGGGTTTTCGCGGACTTCACGCGGTGGTGGCTGCTGCGGCCGCAGTTGTATGAGGTGGGGGTACGCAGCCTGCCGGTCATCATCTTTACGGGCGCGTTCGTCGGCATGGTGCTGGCGGTGCAGTCGTACTACCAGTTCGAGGCGCTGGGCCGCGGGGCCTGGTCCGGGGCGGTCATCAACCTGTCGGTCGTCAAGGAACTGGGGCCGGTCCTGGCGGGTGTGATGATCGCCGGCCGGGTAGGCGGGGCGCTAGCGGCGGGGCTGGGGACGATGAAGGTGACCGAGCAGATCGACGCGCTGCGGGCGATGGGAGCCGACCCGATCCGGCACCTGGTCGTTCCGCGGTTCCTGGCGTGCCTTCTGCTCATCCCGTTCCTGACGGTGTACTGCGACTTGGTGGGCATCGTGGGCGGGTACGTCGTGGCATGGGGGTACGGCGTCGATACACACGAGTACTGGATGCACTCGGCCGACGTGATCGAGAACTGGGACATTTTCGCCGGTGTGGTCAAGAGCGTGTTTTTCGGTGCGGCCATCGCGCTGGTCTCGTGCTACAAGGGGTTCCAGAGCCGACAGGGGGCCGAGGGCGTCGGCCGCGCTGCCACCGAAGCATTCGTCGTCTCGTTCATGGCCATCCTGATCCTGGACCTGTTCATTGTCCTGTTCCTGCAGGGCGTGTACGACGCTTTCTGGGGACGGACCAGCATTTTCCTATGAACGCGAGCGAGCCAATCCGCGCCGAGCCCGACGCCGCCGAGCCCACACCCGCTGCGCACGACAACCCCGAGGCCCTTATCCGACTCGAGGGCGTCAGCAAGCAGTTCGGCGGGCACTCCGTCTTCCGGGACCTGACGCTGGAGTTCCGCCGCGGCGAGACGACCGTCGTCCTCGGCGCCAGCGGCGTCGGCAAGAGCGTCATGCTGAAGCTGATCCTGGGGCTCTTGAAGCCCGACGCCGGCCGCATCTTCATCGACGGCGCCGAGATCACAACCCTCAGCGAGCGCCGTCTCATGCCTGTGCGGACGCGGTTCGGTATGCTGTTCCAGGGCGCTGCGCTGTTCGATTTCCTGACGGTTTACGAGAACGTGGCCTTCGCGGTGCGCGAGCACAAGCACTGGCCCGAGACAAGAATCCGCGAGGTCGTCCGGCAGAAACTCGCCCTCGTCGACATGGAGGGCACCGAGAACCTGCTGCCGGAAGAACTCTCGGGCGGCATGAGGAAACGCGTGGGTCTGGCGCGCGCTATCGCCATCGACCCGGAAGTCATCCTGTACGACGAACCGACCACCGGCCTCGACCCCGTCACGGGCGACACCATCAACGAGTTGATCCTGCGGTGCCAGCGGGAACTGAAGACCACCAGCATCGTCGTGACGCACGACATGGCCAGTGCCTACAAGGTGGGCGACCGTCTGGTAATGCTGCACGAGGGCGGAGTCATCGCGGACGGTCCGCCGGAGGCGATCCGGCGGCACTCCGACGTCCGCGTCCAGCGGTTCATTCACGGCGACGCGAGCCTCGCGGCCACGCCGCCGCAAGGAGACATCACGTGAACGACCGAAAGAACGTCGTCGTCGGCCTGTTCGTCCTGTTCGGGCTCCTCCTCCTGGGTGGCCTGATCGTCTGGTTCGAGGGCGTGGCGGTGCTCATTCGCGGCGGCTACACCGTGGCCGGCTACCTGCCGAGCGCTGTGGGCGTCCGGAGCGGCAAGCGGGTGCACAAGGACGGCATCGAGATCGGGGACGTCCGCGACGTCGCGACGAGCCAGCCGGAGCGGCCCGGCGTTTGGGTCCACATGCGGATCAACCCCGGGGTCCGCATTCCGACCGAGGCCGTGTTCATCGCCCAGCGCAGTACCGTCGGCGACCTGTACCTGGATTTCCGCACCGCTGTCAAACCGACCGGCTACCTGCCGACCGACGGCACGGCCACAGTCGAAGGCCGGCTCAAGGGGCCGGAACTGCTGCCGGAAGACCTGATGAGCGACTTCCGCGAGGCCATGAAGAAATTCGGACAACTCGACACCATCCTCGCCAACCTCAAGGAACTGACCGAGCCGCGCACCGCAAAAGACGTCGACGCCGGCAAGCAGCGCAACCTCTGGACGACGCTCGAACAGTTCGAACGCACCGCCAAGGCCGTGCAGGACCAACTCCAGAAACCCACCGGAGAGATCGGCCGCCTCATTACCACGGCACGCCAGGCCGCCACGGACCTCCGCAAAACGCTCGCCAAGGCCGATAAGGCCTTCGAGACGGTCACCGAAACCGGCAAGACCTTCGCCCAGGCCGGCAAGAAGACCGACGCCCTGATTGCCAAGGGCGACGCCCTCATCGCCAAACTCTCGAAGGATACCGACGAGGTCCGAAAATGCTTCGAGAACCTTAATGGCCTGGTGACCGATGCACGCGGCGGCAAAGGCACCGCCGGCAAACTCCTCACGGACGATGAACTGCACCGCGCGCTCGTCACGCTCGTTGAGAACCTCAACACCACCGCCGACAACTTCAACCGCCTGGTCACCATGCTGCGCGAAGAAGGTGTCTTCTCGAAAGAGAAGTAAGCCTCCGGCAAAAAGGGCCATCGCATGAGCACCGTTCAACTCGGCTTCCTCGGCGGCGGCAACATGGCCGAGGCCATTGCGCGCGGCATCATCCGGGCCGAGGTCCTGGCACCCGGCGAGATGATCGCTTCCGACCCCGATCCCGAGAGGCGGCGGGTGTTCCTCGACGCACTCGGCGTCAGCGCCGTCGCGGAAAACGAAAGGGTCGTCCAACACGCGCCGACCGTGCTCGTGGCCGTCAAGCCGCAGCAGTTCGACGCGGCCATGGCGCCTCTGGGCGGGAAGTTCGGCCCGGAGAAACTCGTCATATCCATCTGTGCCGGCATCTCCACACGCCACGTCGAAGAGGTCCTTGCGCCCGAAACGCGCGTGGTCCGGGCGATGCCCAACACGCCGATGCTCGTGGGGCGCGGCATGGCGGGCATCTGCGCCGGCTCGTGCGCCGCGCCCGACGACCTGGCCACCGCCGAACGCCTCCTCGGCGCCGCCGCCGAAGTGGTCCGCGTCCCGGAAGACCTCATGGATGCCGTCACGGCGGTCTCGGGGTCCGGCCCGGCGTACTTCTTCTATCTTGTGGAACTGCTGGCGGATGCGGCCGTCGAGGTGGGCCTCTCCGAGGACGACGCACGCCGACTGGCCCGCGTCACGTTCGAGGGGGCCGCACGGCTTCTGGCCGAATCCGGCGAAGAGGCCGCCGACCTTCGCCGCAAGGTCACCAGTCCCGGCGGCACCACCGAAGCCGCCATCCGCACCTTCGACGCCCTCGGCCTCCGCAACACCATCCTCCAAGCCGTCAAAGCCGCGAGGGATCGGGGAAGGGAGTTGGGGCGGTAGGAGACGCACCCTCCGTTCGGGACAATGGCATGGAACACGGCCCGTCGGTCAAAACGGGTTGGGTGATGTGGGCCCTGACCCTCGTTGGAGCCGCGGGGTGGGGCGCCTACCTGCTCTATGACGCTGCGTTGCCCTACCATCGGCCTCTTCTTTGGGCAGGGGGCCTCCCCGCCATCCTGTTCGTATCGTGGTGCCTCTCCCGTGCTGCGGGGTACGTTATCCAGGGGACGAGGCGGGATAGAAGGCAACGCTAATCCGGGGGCTACTGGCGCGGAAACGCGCAGGCCCGTTTACGGGCCTTGGCCCGAAGGGTGTAGGCCAGGGCCTTTGGCCCTGGTTAACAGGCGCCGAGGCGATATAATCCACATTTGGGTATTTCCGTGGAGCCCGCTTCAGCGGGCTTCTCGTGGCGGGCTTTAGCCGAGGAATCTGCCATGTCCCGAAACGCCTACAGTGAGATCAACCTGCACATCACCTGGCACGTGAAGGACGACCTCCCTGTCCTTAAAGACGACATCGAACACCAACTCCGGCGTTTTTTGCGGAAGCGCGCCATGCAGGAACCGGGCGTGTTCTGGCACGATGTGGGAGGAACCGACGACCACGTTCATCTCGTCGCCAGCATCCCGCCGACGCTTCTCGTCAGCGAATGGATCGGGCAACTCAAAGGGGCGAGTTCGCACCACGTCAACCACAAGATAGCCAATCGGAAGGTTCTGGAATGGCAGGCGGGGTACGGGGTCGTGAGTTTCGGCGCCAAGGACCTGCCGTGGCTGCTGCGCTACGTCCGCAATCAACGAGAGCACCACGCGCGCGGGACGGTGCGGGAGCGTCTGGAGCGAGTCGAAGCGGAGGAAGAGAGAAAGCCCGCTGAAGCGGGCTCAAATGGAGAACAGGCAGCGGCCCCCCTGACCCGGCCCAAAGGGCCGGGCCTGTACCCGCTTCGCGGGACGAAGGCCCGTAAACGGGCCTCATAGGTGCAGCGCGCAGGCAAGTGATTTCAGTCGGCAAACCGGGCCTGCGAGACCGGGAGAAGAGAGATGTCCACTACACCAACCGCCTTTTCCAAGTTCTACTCACGCAAGCCCTACTGGTACTGGTGGGACGTGTGGGATAAACGCAAAGACGCGCTGCAGAAAGCGGGGCGGCTCATTCTCGTACAGAAAGACACGGGACGCAGAGCAGTCATCAGGGCTGATGATCTGCTGCCCCTGCTGACAAAAGAGAGACGCACGTCAAGGATGGAGAAGAAGAGAAAGAAAGGTAAAGGCAATTGGGGGCTCTACGTCCGCCCCAACCGTCCGAACGAGATCGAGGTGGAAGGGGGCAAGCGAGGGACTCCCGCTGCCATTACAGTGCAATGGCAGGACACATAGGTTGGGCATTTAAGCACGGAGTACCCAAGACC
>CAZIJC010000256.1:0-4983 GCA_964539385.1 uncultured Anaerolineales bacterium
GTGGCCATGAACACGGATGAGCGGATTGGTCAACATGGCCACGCAAGCGTGGCCATGCGACCCGCCCTGTCCGACTTCCGGCGACGTGGCTTGGCATGCGGCAGTTGACTCGGTAGAATGACTCATGACCCGGCAGCGAGTGGCATGGTCATCCCGCAGGGTGGCGAGTGGCATGGTCATCCCGCAGGGTGGCGGGTGGCATGGTCATCCCGCAGGGTGACCATGTCTTGACCGGCAGAACGGAGGCGGCGAGGCGGGTGGCATGGTCATCCCGCAGGGTGACCATGTCTTGACCGGTAGAACGGAGGCAGCGAGATGGCATCGGCCAAGGACGTACTGCGCAATATCCCCGCCGTGGACCAACTCCTCGCGGACCTGGAGGCCGAGGAAGCGGCCGCGCCCCGGCGCGTCGTCGTGGATGCCGTCCGCGCCGCCGTCGAGCGGGCGCGCGAGAGCCTTCTGGCCGGGCCCGAAGAAGACATCTCCGAGGCGGCCCTGCGCGAGGCGATCCTGGCCGACGCCCGCACGCGGATCCGCTCCTGGGTCCAGCCGCATTACCGCAAGGTCATCAACGCCACCGGCATCATTCTGCACACGGCCCTCGGCCGCGCGGTCCTGCCGGAGAAGGCTCAGCGGCAACTGGCCGAGGAACTCGCAGGCTACTCCCTCCTGCAGGCCGACCCCGCGACGGGCAAGCGGTCTCGCCGCGAAGCGCGGATCGAGGCGCTCCTGCGGATGTTGACCGCCGCCGAGGCCGCCACGGTCGTCAACAACAACGCCGCCGCCACGATGATCGTCCTCAGCGCGGTGGCGTGCGGCAAAGAGGTGATCGTTTCGCGCGGCCAGTTGGTGGAGATCGGCGGGTCGTTCCGCCTGCCGGAGGTGATGGCCGCAAGCGGCGCTCGCATGGTCGAGGTCGGCACGACCAACAAGACCCATCCCCGCGACTACACCAGCGCCATCACCGAGGACACCGCCGCCATCCTCCGCGTGCATCCGAGCAACTACAAGATTTACGGCTTCTCGTCGGAGGTGCCGCTTGCGACGCTTGAGAAGATCGCTCATTCGCACGGCCTGGTCCTGATCGACGACCTTGGCGCCGGCCAACTCATCGACCTTGCGAAGTACGGGATGCCGAAGGAGCCGACGCTGCCCGAGTCGATCCGCACGGGGGCGGACCTTGTGACATCGAGCGCGGATAAACTCATCGGCGCCTCCCAGGGCGGCATCATCCTCGGCAAGAAGCAATGGATCGACGTCATCCGCTCCAGCCCGCTCGCGCGGGTCCTCCGCGTCGGGAAACTGACCCTGGCGGCCCTCGAGGCCACACTCACGCTCTTCCTCGATGAACAGACCGCGATGCGAGAGGTGCCCACGATGCGGATGCTGGTCCGCGGCGCCGGCGACATCGCCGAGCAGGCGGACCGGATCGCGAAGGCGCTCCGTAAACAAACCAACGGCGCCGCGTTTTCGACCACCGATGGCTTTTCGCAGTTGGGAAGCGGGTCGCTCCCCACCCACGACATTCCGACCCGGCTGGTGGCCGTTTCGCCCGCGAAGATAACGCCCGATGAACTCGCGACGCGCCTTCGCCTCCGGGTGCCGGGCGTCTTCACACGCATCCAGAACGACCGGGTCCTCATCGATCCGCGAACCCTCCTGGACGGCGACGAGCAGCCGCTCGTGGATGCGGTGGCCGGGGCCCTCGGTGCGGCAGAGGACTAGGTTCAGTTCCGCGCGGTGGCCGTCCTCACCCACCGCGCGCGTGGCCGGGCTGGCTTGTCCAGCCCGGAAGAACTGTCCGGTGCCTCCCGGCTGGGCAAGCCGGTCGGGCCACACGGGTAAGAGTGCCGAGCGCGGCGGGTCGGGAGACCCGCTGCGCGGCAACGGGTTACCATCAACCCGCGGCAAAGGAGTAAGCGTGTCACAGGAGCGGGTCAACATCACCCTCGGCACGGCCGGCCACGTGGACCACGGCAAGACCGCGCTCGTGAAGATGCTGACCGGCTGCGACACGGACCGTCTGAAGGCCGAGAAGCAGCGCGGCCTGACGATCGAACTCGGCTTCGCTCCGTGCCGCATGGCAGACGAGCGAATCGTCGGCATCGTCGACGTGCCGGGCCACGTGGACTTCATCCGAAACATGGTCGCCGGCGCGCACGGCATCGACGTCGTTCTCTTCGTTATCGCCGCCGACGACAGCATCATGCCGCAGACCCGCGAGCACCTCGACATCCTCACGCTCATGGGTTGCCGGGGGGGGCTCGTGGCGCTGACGAAGATCGACCTGGTGGATGAGGAACTGCGCCGGATCGTCCTGGCGGACGTCCGGGGGTTTCTGGGCGGCACGTTTCTGGAAGCGGCGCCGATCTGCCCCCTCTCCAACGTGACCGGCGAGGGGTACGACGGCCTCTTCAAAGCGCTGAACCAGGTGGTCGAGGCCTGCCGCCCGCACGAGATTACCGGCGTGTTCCGGCTGTGGGTCGAGCGGGTCTTTTCGCTCCGCGGCATCGGGACGGTGGTCTCGGGCATTCCGACGAGCGGCGAGGTCCGCCTCGGCGATCGGCTGCGGGTCCTCCCGGGCAAGGAGACGGGCCGCGTCCGCGCGCTGCAGGTCTTCGGCCAGGACGCCGAAGTCGGCCGCGCCGGCGAGTGCGTCGCGATCAACCTGTCGGACGTCCCCGCCGACGCCCTCGACCGCGGGAAGGTCCTGGCCAAGGGCGACTCTTGCCAGCCGGTCTCGATGGTCGAGGCAGACCTGCGGCTGCTGGGTCACGTGCCCGTGCCGCTGAAGGATTATGCCGAGGTCCACGTTCACGTCGGGACGGCCGAGACGATCGGCCACGTGGCGATCCTCGACGCCAGGCAGGTCGCGCCCGGCGAGACGCGGCCGGTCCAACTTCGCCTGGCCCAACCGCTCGGCATGGCGGCCGGCGACCGGTTCGTCGTCCGGGCGGCGGTGGCCGGGTCCGGCGGCGGAGGCGTGACGACCCTCGGCGGGGGCCGGGTCCTGGGGACCAGCAACATTCGCCTCCGCCGCAACCGTCCGTGGACGCTCCGGATGCTGGCCGCCCGACGCGACGCCATCGACTCGGCCGCCGCCTGGTGCGAGGCCCTGCTGAGGGAAGCCGGCGAGGCCCTCTCACCGGCCGACCTGGCCCGCCGGGCGCAGATGCCCCGCCCGCACGTGGACGAGTTGCTCAAGACGCTTCGCGCCGAGGGGACCGTTCTCGACACGGGCGCCGCCGTCGTGCACCGCGACGTCATCCGCGACGCGGCCGCGAGGATCACCGAGCGCCTCGACGTGTTCCACGAGGCGAATCCGATGCGGCTGGGGATGGAGGCGGCCGACCTCTCCGGGGAGGTCGGCGGCGGTCGCGGCGTCGCGGGCCTGGCGCTCGACGGCTTGATTGCCGAGGGAAAAGTCGAGCGGCATGGATCGGTCGTCGCCCTGGCCGGACGCGCGGCACGCGTGTCGGCCGAAGACGCGCGGCTGCGCGAGCAGGTGGCCTTGGCGCTGCGGGACGCCGGCCTCACGCCTCCCCCGCCGGAGGCGGTCGCCGCGTCGCTCTCTGCCGACGCCGACCGCGTGGCCGGGCTCGTCCGGCTGCTCGGCGACGAGGGAACGCTCGTCCGATTGGACGAGAACCTCGTGATGCACCACGAGGCCGTGGAGAAGGCCAAACAGGTGGTGCTGGACCTGTTCGCGGCATCGGGCGGTTTCTCGACGGTCGAGTTCCGCGACGCCCTCGGCGTCAGCCGCAAGTACGCCGTGCCGCTGCTCGACTACTTCGACACGGTCCGCCTGACGGTCCGCTCCGGCAGCCGGCGCACGCCGGGCGCGGAAGCGAAAAGACTGCTTTAATCGGCGCCGGCGCGCGCCGCGAGGTTGCCCGGTTTCTTGCGGTCGAAGACCGTTGCCAGGTGTACGGCGTCGCATCGCGTGCACTGCATGCAGCGTATACAGAGCGGGTCGTCGAGTTGTTTCTCGGGCGCCAAGCCGATCTTGCACGTCGATTTGCAGGCCCCGCATGAGGTGCACATCCGGTCATCGACCTTCAGCCGGACGACCGCCACCCGATTGAACAGGCCGAGAATCGCGCCGAGCGGGCAGAACAGCGTGCACCACGGGCGGTACGTAACGAACATCGCCACCAGGAAAAGGCCCAGGACAACCCACTTGACGGTACTCATGCTGTTCCAAAAACTTTCGCCTTGCGCGGCGTTCTGGACGGCCAGGGGAAGCCCCGCTTCAAGCGCCCCGGCCGGGCACAGGCGGCAGATGAACAGGGGATGGGATTCGCCGAAGAAATAGGGAATGGCGAGCACCAACACAACCAGCACCCCGTAACGCAAGTAGCCCGCCCGGAGCGGCAGCCGCAACTTCGGCACCGGCACCTTGGCGGCCAGGTCCTGAAGGAAACCGAACGGGCACAACCAGCCGCAGACGAACCCCCCGACCAGGGTCCCGGCGACGGCCAGCGTGCCGAGGGCAATGAACGGCGAGACGCCCAGCGCGCCGAAGTTCGCAAGCACGCCCACCGGACAGGCGAACGTTGACAGCGGACAAGCATAACAGTGGAAGACCGTGCCGCAGAGGCTGTGCAGCCGCAAGCCGAGCGGCCCCATCCAGGCCAGCAAAAACGCCGCCTGAACCAAGTGGCGCAGGCGAACAAAACTGGACGGCTGTCTTCGGAATCTGGGGTTGGCCATGACCTCCATGACCCGTTTCTAGTGCACTCAGGTGGGGCAGAACGACGGGGGCTGCTCGCCGGGGGCGTAGGTCTTCGCGAGCCGACCCGAAGGCAAACGCTTGAGGCCGCCGATAGTCACCTCGTGAAGGACCTCTCTTTCCGACATCTCCACCCCCGGCTCCGGCCCGTCCGTCAGATCGATGATAAGAGGCGGGGCATCTTCCGAAGGTGTCCCGAACAACTCATCCGCCGTAAACCCGACCTCGTCTTCGGGCAGAATCTCGGGCGG
>CAZIJC010000257.1:0-4970 GCA_964539385.1 uncultured Anaerolineales bacterium
ATGCCACAATGGCAGCCGGCGCGCGCGGCCGCGCAGGGGCCGAAAAGTTGTTAGAGTTCTAACAAAATCCGGGGAGGGCAGGGATTTAGTTAGAGTTCTAACAATCGGGTCGAAAACGGCAACGGCTTTGAACGCTGAGAAGGCAGAGAACGCAGAGAACTGCGGAAATCAGGGTAACGGCAAACAGCAACCAGCCCTTTTAGCCGCGACCCGAAGGGGAGCGCGTGCTCGCAGGGGCAATGCCAAATGCCAAATGCCAACGGCAACCTGCCTTCGCCACGGCTTCCGTCTTCGCCACGGCTACGCCGGACAGGTCGGCGGGCAGGCTGGCGGGAGCCGTTCGGCCTCAACGGTTCGCCGTCGCTATGGGTGGTCCTGGGCTGTGAATTCGCCGCGTTGACACGAGGGCGGGTGTGGGTGTCTGTAAGGCACGCTATGCCGTAGCATCGAACAGCAACGAGGACAACGAGCACCAAGGAAACGACAAGACCAACAACCAAGACGACAACCAACGACTCCGTGGACACACCTTCCCCATACGGGCCCGGTGAAACAAGGGCGGGGCAAAATCGCCCTTGACACGAGGGCGGTTATGGGTGTCGACGGAGCTCCGGAACTGGCGCCCCTGGCGACTGGCGGCCGTCAGTGCTCGACATACGACGGGCACGAAACGGCGGTAGGAGCGGGCAGGTCGGGGCGCAATCTCTTGTTGAGATAGTTTCGTATGCCCTCGCAGAGGTCGCGTTCCAGGCATTCTTCGTGCGCAGCTCCAACGGCACCATCGAAGGCCTCGATCTGAAAGTGTGCCAAGGGACAATCTGGCGAAGGTGCTTTGTAGATTGTCACGGTCGCTTTGGCGCGGGCGGCAAGAAGGTCGGCTTGGCCGGACAAAGCGAGTGCCGGGACAAAAAAAACACGGAAGAATCGGACAACGTCTGAGCCGCGGTCGAAGTGCGTAATCACGCCGTCAATCACAAGCGTGTCCGGGGTCTCGCGGACAGGGCTATGGTAGGTTGCCTGGTATCCTTGCGCGGAGAGCCCTACGACGAGAAGCCGTGGGATGGCCTTCCGGATGGCGCTGTCTTCATCCGTGACCCCAGGGGCCGTTTGGAACTCCTTCACCAGGATGGGGCTGGAGGGGACGACCTGCCCGGTCGGCAGGTTGACTTCAATCTTAGAGATGATCGCGCCGCACGCACAGCAGCCTGTGAGCGCAAGCACGCCGAGGTGACATAAGGCCAGGGCACGTCGGACAAGTGCGCCGGTGCGGGCGCGTTGCACTTTGGGCACGGATGTCCCTCCATCCGACCGCAGCTGTGCGGTTTGCGGACGCCAGGGGCTTGAAGTCCGACTCCGGCCAAGCCCTCTCCGCATTCTCAGATCGGTCAGTTCCGGGGCACTTCCGCGGACAGTATACTCAACTCCTCCGCCTCTCAGGCTGCGGTCCCGGCTTTTGCGGCCGTAGCGTGCGGCCGAGAAGGGTCTCCGGATGGTCGAGCAGCGGCGGGGAGTTCCGGGTGACATAGACCTTATCTCCCTTTGCCGTTCGGCTTCGGGCGGGGCAGTTCCGGGGAGGCAACGCCGAACTCGGCCAGGCTGCATGCCGTCAGATCGTTCCTTCCCTGTCGAGGGGTATACAGTAATGCCTGATGCCATGCGCGTCAAGGGGAAAAATATGCCGGAACGTCGGGAAAGGCAGGGGCGGGCGGGGTTGCCGCGGCACGCCGTGGCACACGGCGCGAAAAACGCTCGTGGCGGGCTGTCGCGGCGGGCTTTGCGCGGAAGCTGACGCGGCGGGGCATGCCGTGGTCACCCGGAATAGGCGGGAACCGTTTCGTTGCCCACGCGTCTTAAGGTATAAGGTAATGGTGAAGACCGTGACCCTCATCGAAGGGAGGAGGCCATGTCGGAGCGTGCGCTGAACGTCGCCCTCGTCGCGCTGGGATTTGCGGCGGCCGTGTTGCTCGCCGTACTCGGGATCGATCTCGTCCGTGCCGCGCGGACGGGCCCGAAATGGAAACGCCGCCTCCTCTCGGCCGGGCTGGTGCTGATGGCGTCGCTGGGCGTGGCGCCCGCCGGATGCGAGAGCGACACCGCCGCCGAGGGCCCGCCACAGGCCCACCGAATCGTCCAGGGGCAGCGGCTGACGGAGACCGGAGGCTGGAAACACCTCCTGGCCGCATGGCGCGAGGCCGAGGAGGTCGCTTCCGGCAAGCGCGGGCCGTACCCGTTCGACGAGGCGGGCAAGAAGCGCCTGCTGGCCGACCTCGCCCGCGCCGACGCCGACGTACAGGCGCTGCGCGAAGCAAACCTGCTGACCGAACCCGAGGCGGGGCTGCTCCGCAAGGACCTGGAACGGCTCGTCAAGGGCGTGCAGATGAAACGCCCGACCGAGTTGCGGAAAGCCCTTTGCTACGATCCGATGCGTCTCACGCCCGGCCGCGAGAGCCTCAAACGCCTCCAGCACCGCCTGTACCTGATCGACGGCCTGGTTGCCGCCGAGGAACTGCATCCCGAAGTCGTCCGCAGGGTGCTGGCCACCATCGAAGCCGACATCCAGACGCTCGATGACAAGAACGTGCTGAAGGAATTCCGCACGGCCGACGAGCAGTGGTCGGCTACCTGGATCCGCGACCGTGCCCGCGGTGGCGTCCTGGTGGTGCGGGAACGGCTCGGCGAGAAACCGGCCGTGCGGACCGAGTCCACCGAGTACGCCCGCAAACGGCTGGACCAACTTGCGGCCCGGATCGATGCACTCGACCGGGCGGCCGCGTCGCTCGGCCACGTGCCCGGCATGCGGCTCGAAGGGTTCGTCATGAGCACGCGTGGCGACCTGCGCTTCATGAAGGAACGCCGGTTCACCATCCAACTGGCCGACGCCGATCTCAAGCGCAGCCGGACGCTGCTGCTGCGAGCCGCCGCAGCGCTCAAGGCAATCGACGCCGAAGCCGCCAAGCCCCTTGACCTGGACGCGGTCAAGCCCGTAACCGCACAGGACCTGGCCGGCAAGGCCCTTGAAGCGACGGACGCGTGGAAACGACTCGCCTCAACGTGGCAGACAGCCGCCGCAGCCGTCGCCGGCCGGCGGGGACCGTATCCGTTCAACCGAGATCAGCAAGGTCGCCTCCTGGCCAACCTCGCAGCGACGGGCAAGAACCTGAGTGCCATGCAGCAGGCCGGCCTCCTGACCGAACCGGAAGCCGCGCTGCTCAGGTCGAACCTCGACACGCTGACCGCGCGGGTGCGCGCGTACCGCCCGAAGGAACTCCGGGCCACATGCTACATCCCCATGCGCTGGCCCTCCGCCCAGGAAAGCCTGGAGCGTCTGGCGGCCCGCGCGCCGCTGCTCGAAAAACTCGCTCAGACCCAAACGCTGCGACCGGAGGTCGTCGGGAAAGCCCTCTACACGGTCGAAGCGGATCTGCAAACGCTGAGCGATGAGAAGATGCTCGAGAGACTCGACAAGCCAAACCAACGCGACGAAGCCCTCCGCACCCGAGACGCCGCACGCAAGACGGTGCGAGCCATCAAGGCCCGCCTCGGAGAGCGGGAATGAGGCTGTCCACCCGTCGCCACGAATCGCTCGTCTTCGAGGTCACTCAAGCGTGCAACCACGCCTGCCGCCACTGTTACAACGTGTGGAAGAACGACCCGCCTTACCCCGCCGTGGAGGAACTCTCGGCGCCCGAGACGCTGGCGATGCTGGGGAAGGTGCTGGATGAGTCCGGCGCGCGGCTCGTCTCGCTGTCGGGCGGCGAGCCGATGCTGCGGCACGATCTTGTAGAGATCGTCGAGTTCCTGGCCGCGCGCGGCGTGGCGGTCAACCTCATCACAAACGGGTCGCTGCTGACCGAAGAGGCCATCGCCCGCTTTGGGCCCGAGGCGATCAGCATCTTCGAACTGCCGCTGCTGTCGGCCGAGCGCGGGATTCACGACCGCCTGAGCGGCGCGCCCGGTGCCTTCGACCGTGTCACGATGGCCATGGCGAACCTGAAGGCCGCGCGGCAGCGGGTCGTCGCGGTCTTCGTCGCGATGCGTGCGAACCTGCCGACCTGGCGCGAGACGGCCGACCTGGCCTTCGCCCTTGGCGCCGACGGCATCATGTTCAACCGGTTCAACCCCGGCGGGGAAGGCGCGCGGCACATCGAGGACCTTCAGGCGTCGCCCGAGGAACTGACGGCGGCGCTCGACGTGGCCGAGGAACTCAGCGAAACGTACGATCTGCCGATCAGTTGCTCCATCGCCATGCCGCCCTGCCTGTTCGACACCGGCCGGTTCAAGCGCCTGACGTTCGGGTTCTGCGCCGCCGGCACCGAGCGGGCTTACTACACCATCGACCCGGCGGGGAACCTCCGGCCGTGCAACCATTCGCCGACCGTTCTCGGGAACCTGCGAGAGCGCGACTTCTGGGACCTCGTGGACGGGGCGGCCCTGGCCGAGTTCGTCGCCGCGCGGCCGGCGTTCTGTGCGGGGTGCTACCTGGAGACCGAATGCCAAGGCGGCTGCAAGGCCGCCGCCGAAGCGTGCTCAGGGTCCCCGCGCGAGATGGACCCATTCCTGGCGGCCTTTGCGGACCAAGCCGTCAAGCCGGCAGAAGCGCGGTAACCTGGAAAGACACCCGTGCCTTCACCGCGCCTGAGGCGGTTCCGCGGACAGCATACGATGTTCTCCTCTTGGATGGACGGCCGGTTGCCGCGCTGGGTGACGTGGTGCGGCACATCCGGGATCCCGATCCGTGCCATGCGCCGCATGGCCTGAGTTCACCCGCCGCGCCCCCCATGCAAGCGAAAAACATGTAGCGTCGCCAGGTTTCCGAGCCGTTCGACCTCAACGGTTTGCCGTCGCTATGAGTGGTCTTGGGCTGTGAATTCGCCCCTTGACACGAGGGGGCTTATGGGTGTCACAGGAACTCCCATGGTCGTGTACCGTGTTCTGTGTAAATTCCCGCCGGGGCTCGGCGAGATTTCCTG
>CAZIJC010000258.1:0-4875 GCA_964539385.1 uncultured Anaerolineales bacterium
GAGTTCAAGGGCACCGGCAACATGGAACTGCACCTGGACCGGCGCCTGATGGACAAGCGCGTCTTCCCCGCCCTCGACATCAGCGGCAGCGGAACCCGGAAGGAAGAACTCCTGCTCGACCCGGACGAACTCAAGTACGTGTGGATCCTGCGGCGGGTGCTGACCGAGATGAACGTCGTCGAGTCGATTCAGTTGCTTCGCGGACGCCTCGAAAAGGTCAAATCAAACGCCGAGTTCCTCATGGCGATGAACCTGTCGTAACGGCTGTCACTTGTCACTGGTCCTTTGTCACTTGCCGTTTGTCTGATTCGCCCTGTCGCCACGGCTGAGAGCCCTTGATTTGCCGTTTCCCTGCGGCTAGCATGGCTCTGCATGGGGAGCGGTATGCGAATCATTGCGGGAACCCATCGCCACCGGAAACTCCTGACACCCGAAGGCAAGACGACGCGCCCGATGAGCGACCGCGTCCGAGAGAACCTCTTCAACATCCTCTCTCCCCAAGCCGTCGAGGGGGCCATCGTCCTGGATCTCTTCTGCGGGTCCGGCGCCCTCGGACTTGAAGCCTTGAGCCGCAAGGCGGCTTCCTGCACCTTCGTTGACGCCGACCGAGACGCCACCCGAGCGGTCGAAACCAACTGCGAGCAACTGGGTTTAGCCGATAGGGTGCGCATCGAGCGGCGCAACGCTTTGCGGCCTGGCGAGTGGATTCTCGATGCCCTCGGCCGGGGCTGTTCGCTCCTGTTCGTCGATCCGCCCTATGAGATGACCGCCTGCCCCGACGGGCAGCGGCATCTGGCCGACATGGCCGAGACCCTCGGACGGCTGGGGAGCCTTACGCCCGGCGCCGTCGCGATGTTGCGCGCCCGGCGCGGCGTTTCGATCGAGCGTCCGTGGCCCGGGTTCGAGGTGTTCGACACTCGATCGTACGGCACGACAACGCTTCACCTGATGACGTACCGCCAGGGCTAGCGCAGCGAGGAAACCGAATGACCCGAATCCATACGGCCGGGCCGTCCCGATACCGGTACCTCGACCCCGAAACGCTGATGCGCCTCGGCGACCTCAACCTGGTCGCCCGGTCGGCGGTGGAGGGGTTCATTTCGGGCCTCCACCGCAGCCCGCACCACGGGTTTTCGGTCGAGTTCTCCGAGCACCGTCCTTACACGCCCGGCGACGAACTGCGGCACCTCGACTGGGTGACCTACGCCAAGACCGACCGCTACTACGTCAAGCAGTACGAGCAGGAGACAAACCTGCGGTGCTACATCCTGCTGGACTGCTCCGGCTCGATGAACTACTCGAGCGGCCGGGGCCTGACGAAACTCGAGTACGGCTCGTTTCTGGCCGCGACGATGGCGTACCTGATGACGCGGCAGCAGGACACCGTCGGGCTGGTCGCGTTCGATCACGAAACCCGCCTATACATGCCGCCCGGCGGATCCCCCGCTCACGTCAACGAGATGTGCCACCGCCTTGAAGGGCTTCAGACCGGACAGGTCACCCGGTGCGCCAAGCCGTTTCACGACCTGGCGGAGATGATCAAGCGCCGCGGCCTTATCATCATCATCAGCGACCTGTATGACAACGAAGACGAGGTCATCCGGGCCCTGAGCCACTTCCGGCACAAGAAGCACGGCATCATCCTGTTCCACATCTTCGATGCGGCCGAATTGGAGTTCCCCTTCACGAAACTGACGCAGTTCATCGACCTCGAAACCAACGAGCGGTACCAGGTGGACCCCAAGGCCGTGCGCGAGGCGTACCTGACGGAACTGCGGGGCTTCATCGACCGGTACAAGAAGGCCTGCTCCGACTCCGACTCGGAGTACGTCCTGACGGACACGAGCGTTCCGTACGACTTTCTCCTGCGGTCGTACCTGGGGCGGCGGCAGCGGTTCCGGTAGAATGCGGCACGCCGTCGCTAACGGTTCGACCTGACCAAGACAAAGGAGAACGCCTGCCGTGCTGAAAAAAAACCTCATGCACCCTCGCCCCGCCCTGTACGTCCTCTTTGCCCTACTCGCCCTTGTGGTCGTGCCGGTCTACGGCCCCGAGCAAGAGGCAGAATCGGCTTCCGCCGAAAACACCGCTGACACCACACCCTGGACGTTTGCCAGCATTCCCGATTTCCTCAACGTCGATGTCCACTATCCGCAGCCTCAATGGGAAGACGCGCTCGGCTACGTCCTTACGAACATCAAGGCCGAGAATCCCGACTTCGTGCTCGTCGCCGGCGACTTGGTCATGGGCCGGTGGTGGGACGGCCAAGAGCAGATCGAACGTCTGGCGGACGTCTACTACCCCGCTTGGCTTAAGCGCATGGAGCATCACGATCTGACGTGCTATGCCGCCGTCGGCGACCACGAACTCGGCGACAATCCCTGGAAAGGCAAACGCCTCCAGCACGTGCCGTATTACGAGCACGCATTCGTCAAGTACTTGAACATGCCCGCCAACGGCCCGGAACACATGAAGGGCCTGGCGTACTGGTTCATGCATCGCGGTGTGCTCTTCGTCACGGTGGACGTGTTCGAAAAAGAGCACATGGGCGCCGGCAGCGGGACGGCCACGGTGACGGGCGAGCAACTGGCGTGGCTCGACCGGGTCCTCGCGGAGCACCGCGGCGCCGACCACACGGTCGTCATGGGCCATACGCCGGTCCTGACGCCCGTCCGGGCCGAGCATTCCAGCCGCATCACCCTTAAGGGTGGGCGAGCCTCCGACTTCTGGAAGACCCTGGCCAAATACCATGTGGACCTCTACCTCTGTGGCGAGGTCCACGCCATCACCTGCACCCTGGCCGACGGCGTCTGGCAAGTGGCCCACGGGTCGCTCTTCGGGTACAACACCTCGTCCAACTACCTGGTGGCCCAGGTCACGCCCGCTCGTATCGCGCTGCAACTCAAGTCCATTGAGACCGTCCTCGGTGGCGGCCACGTGCCGCAGACGACCGGCAACCAGCCCAGGGAGAGCGTCCGCATCACCGACGAGGCGAAACGCAAGGGCTTCCGAACCGTCGGCACGATGACCATCGACAAGACCGGCGGCCGGCCGCGCTACCTCGAGAAGGCCGGCGCCTTCGCCGGGGCGTACGATGGCAGGAAGAAGTGACGGCATGGAGTTCATCAGTTCATGGTGGGTAGCCTGGCTGGGCGCCGGTGCGGCGGCGGCGTCGGTGCCGGTCATCATCCACATGATTCACCTGGCCAAGGCGCCCGAGGTGCCGTTCCCGACGCTGCGGTTCCTGAAGAGCGCCGCCGAGAAGACCGCCCGCCGGCGCAAACTCGAGAACATCTTCCTGATGATCCTCCGGATGCTCCTGTTCGCGCTGCTGGCCTTTGCGCTCTCGCGCCCGTTCCTGTCGGAGAACTTCGACCTGTTCGGCGAGCAACCCTCAAGTGCCGCCGTCATCATCCTCGACAACTCCTATTCCATGAACGTCCGCCACGAGGGCAGCACCCGTTTCACCAAGGCCAAGCAGGAGGCCCGGGCCATCCTCGAAAGCCCCTGGCGACCGACCCAGGCCGCCATCCTCCTGACGAACCCCGCGCCGGAGCCCGAGCCGGCCGAGACCACTGCCGCTACCGCCGCGACGTCTTCCACCGCTCGCTCCGAAGGGCTGATTACCGATCGGGCCAGACTGTTCAGCCAGATCGACGCCGCCCGCATCTCCAGCCGCAAGGCAGACCTCGTCGGGAAGGTCCGCGACGCCTACGCCCTGCTCGCGGAGGCCCAGGCAGCCGACAAACGCCTCTGGATCATCACCGACCGCCAATCCCTCTCGTGGCAGGGGCTCCGGGAATTCCAGGAGGCCCGCCGCCACCCCGACATCCCCGTCGCGATCATCCGCCCCACCGAGCCGTCCATGACGAACGTCGCGATCACCAGCGCCGAGATCGTCTCGCGCAGCCGCACCGTCGGCGTGCCCATCCGTATCGATCTTCTGGTCCGAAACACCGGCCAGACGCCCCGCGAAGAGCGGAACCTCCTGCTCTTCGCCGACGACTTCGGCCAGGCGCGGCAGAAGCAATCCGTCAAACTCACCGCCGCCGGCACGCCCGGCTCCAGCCAGATGGTGTCGCTGACGCACGTATTCGAGCAGAGCGGTCCGCACAAGGTACTCGTGGCCCTCGAAGGCGACGACGCCCTCGACATCGATGACTCGCGGCACGTGGCGCTCGTCATTGCCGACCGCATTCCCGTCCTCGTGGTCAAACAGCGCACCAGCGACGTGCCGTTCCACGACGCCAGTTACTATCTGGTCCGCGCGCTCGATCCGGCCGGCGTAGGCTCCGAGTTCCCCTGGGCGATCCGGCCCGAAGAGGTCACCGCCGACCAGTTCGAGGCCGCCACGCTCGACTCCTACGACGCCGTTTTTCTCAACAACGTCTCCGGCCTGACGCCGCAGGCCGTCAAGGAACTGGCCGACTACGTGGCCCGCGGCCGGACGCTCGTCATCTTTTGCGGTCCGGAGGTCAACCCGCAGACGTATAACCGGACGTTCATCGAGCAGGTGCCGCGGCAAGGGGGCCTGCTGCCCGCGCGGCTCAAGGAGCGCACCGGCGACGCCGTCCTGAAGACCACCGTCGAAAAGGTCACCCAGGTCCAGGGCCAGTCGCCGTATCTGGCGGACCTGGTCGAATCGGCCGACATCTACCAGGATATCCTCGTGTACGAGTACGTCCGGACCGACGGTGCGCAGGCCGATTCGGTCCTGGCGCGGCTGTCGAGCGGCGACCCGTTCCTGCTGCACAAACCATTCGGACGCGGGCAGGTGCTGCTGTTCACCTCCTCGGCCACCACCGACTGGACCACGCTTCCCATCCGCAACCTCTTCCTGCCGCTCATGATGCGGATCGTGCACCTGGCGTCGCG
>CAZIJC010000259.1:0-4871 GCA_964539385.1 uncultured Anaerolineales bacterium
GAGTTTCACCTTCATCAAGTCCTCGGGCCAGGTGCGGATGTAGCCGCGGTTGACCTCGACCTTGCCCTTCGTGCCGGTAAAGAGGACGCCGTTGGCGCCGCCGTGGTACATGATGACGCCGCTGCCGTACCGGTAGCGGATCTGTTTGTGGTCCTTGTCCGGTGCGAGGACTTCAACCGGGCCATGTCCGTCCATGCCCATTCCCCACTGGGCGATGTCGAAGTGGTGGGCTCCCCAGTCGGTCATCATGCCGCCGGAGTAGTCGCGGATGCGGCGCCACCCGCCTCCGTAGTTGCCGCTGGCGCGTTCCGAGTTATACGGCTTCCATGCGGCGGGGCCCTGCCACACCTCCCAATCGAGGCCCGGCGGTATCGCCTCCTCGGGCAGGTGCTTCTCCTCCGACGGCATGCCCACACCCACGTTCACCGTCTTGAGGTCGCCGATGTACTTGTTGCGGACCAGTTCGCACGCGAAGCGGAACCGGTTGTCGGAGCGCTGCTGGCTGCCCGTCTGAAAGACGATGCCGTAGCGGCGCATGTACTCGACCATCAGCCACGCCTCGCGGATATCGAGCGTCAGCGGCTTTTCCTGGTAGATGTCCTTTCCGGCACGGGCCGCCGCGCACGAGATGATGGCGTGCCAGTGGTCGGGTGTGGCGATGACGCAGGCGTCGATGTCGTCGCGGGCCATGACGTCGTGGTAATCGTTGTAGGCGGCGCACCCGCGGTACGATCCGGCGGGCGCATCCTTGCCGTACCGGTCGTCTACCATCTTGGACCGCTCGTCGCGGACGTTCTTTCTGACGTCGCAGACGGCCAGGATCTGGGTCTCGCGGTTTCCGAGCATGGACCCGAAGTGTCCCCGTCCCTGGTTGCCGATGCCGATGTGGGCGAGGGTCAGACGGTTGCCGGCCGCCGCCTTGTCCGTCGCGCCGAGGGCACGCGACGTAATGGCATAGGGTCCGATGAGCGCCGCGGCAGCGGTCCCCTTCAGAAACCTCCGCCGCGACACGCGAGTCATCTCGGGCATGGCACGTTCTCCCGCAATCCTTATGGTCTGAAACGGTCCCCGGCCGTTCGGGTTCCGCACTTCCCGCCGTCCCGTTTGCCTTTGGATGCGACGGAACGACCATTGTACCCCGCCGCGCCGCCCGTGCCACGGTTTTCGCCGGCTCGGCCTTGCGCGAAGATTCTGTTGAATCCGGCCCCTTGGCGGCGCATTATCGTGCCCTGCACACAAACAAGGGAGGCGACATGAGCGATTCGAGCCCCAACGGGCCGCAACACGGGGCCGGTACAACGGACCTGGAACACGGGCTCCCCATGTTCGCGGCGGGCGACCCGGAGGCGCTGGCCCGGGAAAAGGCCGACCTGGCCGAACTGGCCACGAAGCCGCTGCTCTCGCGGTGGTCGGGCTACGCCCGAAAGACGGGCCCCGGGTGGCTCCAGAGCGCCATGACGCTCGGCGGCGGCAGCGCGGCCTCGTCGCTGACCATCGGGGCCCTGTACGGCTACAAACTCCTGTGGGTCCAGCCAATCGCGATGATCCTCGGGATCATCATGCTGTCGGCGATGTCGCACCAGACCCTCTCGACCCAGGCCCGCCCCTTCGGGGCCATGAAGAAGTTCGTGCATCCATCCGTTGCCTGGGCATGGGCGCTGGCCACGCTGGCGGCCACGCTTATCTGGCACTTCCCGCAGTACGCCCTGGCCGCCGGCATGACCGAGGATATGATCATCGTGGCCACCGGTTGGCAGGCGGCAGGCACATCCCACACGCTCTTGATGCTCGGTATCGGCGTGGTCATCCTCGCTATCTCAACGGTCGTGACGTGGAACTACGGCAGCGGGTGGCGCGGCATCCGCCTGTACGAGCGGGCGCTGAAGGTGATGGTCTGGATTATTATCCTCTCCTTCGCCGTGGTGGTCGTACGGGCCGCCGTGACCGGCAACATCGAGTGGGGAAAACTGGCCAAAGGCTTACTGCCGCTCTACATCCCCACCGACACCGCCGGCGTCGGGGCCGTCCTGGGGGCGTTCGGCGCCGCCGTCGGCATCAACATGACGTTCCTGTACGGCTACTCGCTGCTGGCCCGCGGCTGGGGGAAAGAGCATCGTGGCCTCGCGCGGTTCGATTTGGTGAGCGGCATGCTCATCCCGTTCGTGCTGGCAACCGGCCTGATGGCCGTCGCCGCCGCCGTCACCATCCACGGGGCGGAGGGCCTCGGCAACCGCGTCTCGCCGGTGGGAGCGGCCAGGATGATTGCCGAGGCGGGCGTCGGCGAAGAGATTGGCCACTATATCTTCGGTCTGGGTATCCTGGGCATGGTTCTGAGTTCCGTCACGACGCACATGATTGTGGCCGGGTTCGCGGCGTGCGAGATCTTCAAGATCGAGCCGAAGGGCTGGAAGTACAAACTCTCGTGCATGATCCCAGCCGTCGGCATGCTGGGCGTGGTCCTGTGGCAGTACATGGGGTTCTGGGTGGCCGTGTGGACGAGCGCCATCTGCGGTCTGATGCTGCCGATCGCCTACATCGCCTTCTTCGTCATGCAGAACCGGCGCGATTACCTGGGCGCCGACACGCCGAGCGGCGGCAAGCGCTGGGCCTGGAACCTGGGGATGGGCCTGGCGATCCTCGCCACCCTCGCCTACCTCGTCTACGCCGCCCAGGGGCAGTACTACGAGGGCATCCAGAAGTTCTTCAACTCGCTGATGGGCAGTTGAGCGGCGAGACGCAGGCGTGCGGATCTTGATGCGCGGCGGGTTTCCGCACCCGCCGCGCTCGTCTCGTGTCTGGTACAGCCGCCGGGGCGTTACTCCGCCGCCGGTTTGGCGTCCTTCTGAACCGCCCACAGATACCGCTGCGACGCGACAAACAGCGTACTGTTGGCCACCACCGGCGTGCCGTACGACGGAGCGCCGAGGCTGACCTTGGCGAGGGCCCTGGGCTCTTTTCCGGCTGCCAGGATGTGGATGGACTTCTTCGTGCCGATGTAGATCTTGCCGTCCGCCACGAGGGGTGTGCCCCACGTTTCGGCCTTCAGTTCGTGGATCCAGTGGACCTTGCCCGTGTCGGGGTCCAGACAGTGGAGCCGGCCGGGCAGGTCGGCCGCGTAGAGCAGGCCGTCGGCGATGGCGACGCTCGACATGCTCCGCTCCAGGCCGTCGTAGGCCCAGACCCTGCCGCTTTCGGTGATGTCGCCGGTCTTGGTGGCGTCGATGCAGTGTAACATGCCCTTTCCACGGCCGTGGACGGGGTCCTGGCCGATGGTGACATAGACGCGGTTCTTGTGGAAGACCGGCGTGGCGATGATCTGGCTGGGACCCACGTACTTGCCGTCGTTCTTGTTCGTCGAGTATTTCTTGCGTCTATCGCCCTCGTAGTAGGGGATGGGTTTGCCGTCGCGGAGGCGGTAGTGCGGGGGGTTGCAGTCGTAGGACCACGCCTTCTTCAGGTGGAACGGCTTGTTTTTGGCCTTGGTTGGGGCCTCGAAGGCGTAACAGACGCCGTCGCCGCCGCCGAAGAACACAAGGCCCCGGTCTCTGACCTTCCCGAACGATGGCGGAGACCACAGGCAGTGCCAGATGCGGTGCCCGAGTTTCTCGTTGTCGGTGGCCACGAGCCTGCCGCTGCCGGCCTCCAGGACGATGAGGCTGGGCGCGTCGGGGCGCAAGCACTTCTTGTGCGGGCCGTCCACGCCGTTGGAGGTGCCGACGTAGAGGAAGCCGCCGTGGACCAGCGCCGAGCAACTCGCCACGTCGTGCGGGCACACGTCGAGTTCACCGACGATATCGTAAAGCCAGATGATGTCGGCGTCGGTGGGCTCGAGTTTGACCGGCTTCTTCCCGGGGCCGACCATGTATAGGCCCTCGTCCTTGAACGGCCCGTCGTTGCCGTCGGCCAGGCCGTCGGCGTCGAGGCAGACGACCTCGTCGGCGCTCGTGACCACATACACGCGGCCGGAATCGACGGCCGGCGACGAGCAGACGCCGAACTGTTGCTGGCCGTAGTGGGCACCCTCGGGCAGGCGTTCCTTTGGCCGCTTGGGGACGACCAGTTGCCAGAGCAGCCGTCCGGTGGCCTCATCGAGGCACTTGACCATGCCGGAGCGGGTGCGTTTGATGCGGTCGCCGCCGAGCATCGAGTCGTCGGTGCCGACGAAGACCTTGCCGTCCGCGACGGTCGGGTTTCCGTAGATGTAGGAGCCGAGGCGGGCGGTCCACCGGACGTTCTTGGCCGTTTTGAGGTCGATCCCCTTGCCGCCCGACCGTTTTTCGCCCGGCTCGAACGATTCGGGCAGGTTCTTCTCGCCCGAGACCATGTTGCGGCCGGGATTTCCGCCCCACTGGGGCCAGTCGGCGGCAAAGAGGGCGGGGGCCCAGGCTGCCAGCCAGATCAGGGTGAGATACACGGGTGCTGTCCGGCGGGTCGGCACGGTCTTCTCCTTCGTGGGGGTCGTGGGTCGCGATCGAGTTGGGGGGCGTCGTCATGGAGGCATTATACCCGTGGACGGCGAGTAGTCCAAGGTCTGGGGGCCTGCAGGGCGCCGAAACATGGGGTCTGCTCTATAAGACTTACGTCAATTTTGACGTTGCCGAAACGGGCAAATGCGCGCTTTTTTTGCCTCTGAACCCCGTTTCTGGGCCGTCAGGGGGGTTTTGGGCTCCCGATGTTAAGATAGGTAAGGCAAAACGCGCTGGTTTTTGATCGGTTTTTGCGATTTATGTGTCCGTTTTGTTCCGTTTTTGTTCCGTTTTGTTCCGTTTTTGAGGGGTTTTGAAAGGGGCAAAATTGACGTAAGTCACTATGCCAGAATGGCAGCCGGCGCGCGCGGCCCCAAAGGGGCCGAAAAGTTGTTAGAGTTCTAA
>CAZIJC010000260.1:0-4854 GCA_964539385.1 uncultured Anaerolineales bacterium
ATGAGATGCTGCAGAGCCAGATCGCAGACAACCTCTACGACCTGCATCCGCCGTTCCAGATCGACGGCAACTTCGGGTATGCCGCCGGCATCTGCGAAACGCTCGCACAATCCCACATGGGCGAAATCCACTTGCTGCCCGCCTTGCCTTCGGTCTGGCAGAGCGGGTCGGTCACAGGATTGGTCGCACGGGGTGCCTATGTCCTGGACATCGAGTGGACCGACGGCAAACTGGCCGGATGCCGGATCACGAGCCGCCAGGGCGGAAACCCCCTGCTGCGCTATGGAAAGACGACCCGCAAGTTGAGCCTGCGTGCCGGTGAATCTGTTGAACTGGATGGATCCCTGAAGTAGTCCCGCGCAATCTGATTTCTGCCTGCGCCCTCAGGTTCGCGCGGTCGGTGTCCTCACCCCGCCGCTCAGAACGTAACGTATGCGGCGGCCTCGCGGAGGCGTCTGCCGGGCCGGCCCAGATCCTCGATCCGTCGGACACGGCCGCCGCCTCGGCGCAGGCCCAGGATGCGGCCGACCGTGACGGGGCCGAAACCGGGAACGCGAAGCAGTTCGTGCCGGTCGGCCCGGTTGATGTCCAGCGGAAACCGCTCCGGATGCTGACGGGCCCACATCTCTTTCGGATCGGCCGCCAGCGACAGGTTCCCGTCGGCCTCGAAGGGGATCTCGTCTGCCTCGAAGCCATACTTGCGGATCAGCCAGTCGGCCTGGTACAGGCGGTGTTCGCGCGCGGGCAGGTCCTCGGGGCGGCCCCCGCCACGCTGGCCGGGCAGGCTGGCATCGCCGGCCCCACGCTGGTAGGCGCTGAAATAGACGCGGTTCAACCGCCAGCGCCGGTAGAGACGGAAGGCGGCCTCGACGATCTGGGCGTCGGTTTCCCCGGCGGCGCCCACCACGAACTGGGTGGTCTGCTTGACCCGCGCGTACGGGCCGCCCGAGGCCGTCAGGCGGCTGATAAGACGGATCGGCCGCACGATGTCTTCCGCGTACCGTTTCGTGCTCGAAAGCAGACGGAACGACGAAGGCGTCGGCGCCTCGACGTTCAGCGAGACGGCGCTCGCCACGGCCAGGGCCGCTTCGATGGCGGCGTCGGACGCCCCGGGTATGATCTTCAGGTGCAGGTATCCGCGGTACGCATGCCGCCGGCGCAGGATATGGGCGGCGCCGAGGAGGCGGTCCATTGTGTAATCCGGACTGCGCAGCACGCCCGAGGAGAGGAACAGTCCGAAGACCTGACCCTGCTCGTAGTAGTTCATGAACAGCCGGGCCACCTCCGACGCTTCGAGCGTGCAGCGACGCACGTCCTGCCCCGCACGCAGGTGGCAGTACCGGCAGTCGTTCGTGCAGGCGCTCGACAGAAGGGTCTTCAGCAGGACGGACGTTCCGCCTCGCGGCACCGAGGCCGGGTAGAGCCACAAGCCGCCCGGTCCGCGGCGGCGGTGGTCGTCGCGGTTGTCCTTCCTCCCGCAGGCACAGGAGATGTCGTAGCGCGACTCATCGGCCAGGAGACGAAGTTTCTCGTGGGCGTCCATAACCGGCGCCTGTCATCAGCGAGAGGCGAGTTGTGCCCATCGCCGCGCGGCGCATCCTGCGCCGCTGCCAGAGCGGTGGCCCACGTATCATGCCCCGGTGCGTCAGGGCCTGCGGGGCCGGCGCTCTGTTGGCTCAGTACTTCCTCAGCACGCCGATAACGACGCCCTGGATGCGGCAGTCCTTCACGTAGATGGGCTTCATCTTCTCGTTGGCCGGCTGCAGGCGGATGCGGCCGCGCTCGCGGTAGAACTTCTTGAGCGTCGCGTCGCCGCCCTCGAGCAGGGCAACGACCGTCTCGCCGTTTCGCGCTTGCGACCGTTTCTCGACGATGACGTAATCGCCGTCGCAAATCTGCTCGTCGATCATCGAGTCGCCGCGCACCTGCAGGACGAACGTTTCGCCCGCGCGGCCCTGAAAGAGTTCCTCCAGGTCGAGGACCTGTGTGTCTTCGATGGCCTCGATGGGGCTGCCGGCGGCGATGAGGCCGACGAGCGGCAGCGCGGTCGCTCGGCCCGACAGTTCCGGCGCCAGTTCGATGCCCCGGCTCCGCAGGGCCTGACGCGACAGGGCGCCCCTGGCCTCGAGCGCCTCGATGTGCTCGAAGACCGTCGGGCGCGACACGCCCAGGTGGTCGGCGATCTCCTGCATCGTCGGCGCATAATCGTTCCGGGCGACGTAGTCGCGGATAAACTCTACGATCTCGTGTTGGCGAGGCGTCAGGTTCATGGCGTTTCTCCCGAATTCGATGGTGCCCGTATGTGACAGGCTTCGTGCGCGGCAGGTACGATGTTGTGGGAACGTGCCCCGCCTCTCCTGCGGCGGCCTCGAACGGCGGCGGGCTCGAACGGCGGCGCTTGGTCGGCACGGCACATTCGCAGCATGAAACGCGGATGAAGGAGGGGAGGGCCGGAGCACCCCCCAATCGGAGCCCCGGCCCCTCGTGGTCTCGCGCCGCCGGTGGGGGCGGCGACGCCAAAGACCGCTGGCTTTCGTCCTGCCGCGAGGCCGGAGCCGAGGTGCGTGGGGGACACCTCCGCCGGGCCGTCAGTGTGCGGCGAGACGTTGGGTGCGCTGACCGGTCGTGGGGATGGCCGCCTGTGGGGCAGGGTGACCATGAGGATACGCCGGCGGCGTCCGGCGCCCCTGGCGCGGGAAGGTGGGGTGAGGCGGGCGGGCTGAGGAGGGCACGGGTTGCCCCTCAACCTCGCCCGGTCCTCTTCCCACGTGTTCGCTGCGCCAGGTCGCGCAAGGTCCGCCGACGGACCGGTCAAAAGACCGGCGGCCGCCGGGTCGGCCGTGCGGAGTTTGCTTGCACTCCGACCCGAGGACCGCTATAAGCGCCTTGGTTGCTTGGCAAAACAGTTGTCAAAGAGCCGTACGCCGCATCCATCTCGACCGACCGCATGATACCCTAACAGTGTCCTAACGTCAACGGGAAAATCGGCCTGCGGCCGGGAAAACTTGATCTTTTCTGGGCGGCGTTCCCTAACATAGTCCTAACTCTTTGGTGCAGGCCAACTTACGTCGCAAAGTTTTTTCGGCGTTGGCGGCCGTTTTTTCGCGGGAGGTGTCTTTTGCGGAAGCCGCGGAGAAGCCGTCCCACGGCCCAGCGCACGGCCCGCCTTTGCCGCGCGCTTCGCCAGCGCCACGTTCCCGCCATGGTCGTCACCGACCCGGTGGACGTCGGCTACCTCTCCGGTTTCACGGGCGAGGACAGTTGGCTGCTCGTCGGCAAGGGCAAAGGGTGGCTGGTTACGGACTCGCGTTTCGCGGAGCAGGCCGAGGTCGATTGCCCGGACCTGGCCGTCACGGTCCGCCGCGGGTCGCTGGTCGAGGCCCTGGCGAAGGTCGTCCGGCGCAAGCACCTGGGGCGGCTGGGTTACGACCCCGGAGCGGTGTCGGTGGCGCTGCTGTCGCGTTTGCGCAAAGCCGTGAAAGGCGTGCGGCTGGTCCGGGTTCCGGAGGTTGCCGGCGAACTGCGCCTCCGCAAAGACGCAACGGAACTGAAGGCGATCCGTCGCGCGGTCCGGGTGGCCGAGCAGGCGTGGGCGGGGTTCCGCGCTTCGATCCGTCTCGGGATGACCGAGCACGAACTGGCCGCCGATCTCGACCACCGGATGCGCCTGGCGGGTGCGGACGGGCCGGCCTTTCCAACGATCATGGCGGTGGATGCGTCCGCCGCCAGGCCCCACGCCATTCCCGGGCGCACGCGCCTTAAGCACGGGTCTGTGCTTCTTGTGGACTTTGGCGCGAAAGCCGACGGCTACGTGTGCGACTTGACACGGGTCCTGTTCGCCGGTAGAATCCCGCGTTTTGTCCGCCGGGTTTATGGGGTGGTGCAGGAGGCCCAGGCCGCCGGCATCGCTCGCGCCGGGCCTGGTGTGGCGTGTACGGACGTGGACGCGGCGGTGCGCGGCGTCATCAAGAAAGCGGGGTTCGGCAGGTTCTTCCGCCACGGCACGGGGCACGGCATCGGCCGCAAGGTGCACGAGGGGCCGGCGCTCGCGCCGAAGGGCGTGCGGGGCGAACTTGAGCCGGGCATGGTGGTCACGGTTGAACCGGGCATCTATCTGAGAGGCCGGTTCGGCATCCGCATCGAGGACGACGTGCTCATTACCCGGATGGGCCGCAGCGTGCTGACGCACGTGGAGAAGGAACCCGATCAGATGATCCTGTAGCCGCCGGCTTCTGGTGCAGACGCCGGACGGGCGAACCGTAGCAGGAGAACGGCCATGGCAGACGAGCAGGGAACCGAGGGGGCCGAATCCGGCGCCGGCAACTTTGACCTCGAAGCGATCCGTAAACTCCTGGCGCTCATGGACGAGCACGGCCTGGCGGAACTGGAGATCGAGCACGAAGACATGGCCGTCCGTCTGCGCAAGGCCGGGCATGAAGTGCCGGCCCCGGCGCCGGCCGGTGCAGCGCCGGCAGCGACGGCCGGCGAGGCTGAGGCGGAGGAGGAAAGACTCCCGACGATCGACTCGCCGATGGTCGGCACGTTTTACGAGGCGTCCAGCCCCGAGGCCCAACCGTTCGTCAGGGTGGGCGACCGCGTGGAGGAGTCCACGGTCGTCTGCATCGTCGAGGCCATGAAGGTCTTCAACGAAATCCGGGCCGAGAAGAGCGGGACGATCGAGGCGGTTCTCCTCAGCAACGCCGAGCCCGTCGAGTTCGGCCAGCCTCTGTTCGTGCTGCGCCCGGATTAGCGAGGACTGCACTATGCGGACTTACGTAGGTCTTGCGCGGTGGGTCTCCGTACCCACCGCGCTTGCGACCGCCATGTCGCGGCGGGTACGGAGACCCGCCGCGC
>CAZIJC010000261.1:0-3040 GCA_964539385.1 uncultured Anaerolineales bacterium
ACGTCATGGCCCAGCACCGAGTGGAACACGCGTCCCTTGCCGCAGGGCAGAACGAACGCTATCGGGTACACCTTCTTGTCCACCTTGGACCGCGCGGTGGCCAGGACGTGGATGGGTGTATCGCCCGCCAGGCACGTGTAGAGTTCGTCATAGGTCTCGAACGGCTTCATGCCGCGCGTGATGGGGTGATCGGTGTCGGCGATCTCGACGCGGAACGGCCCGCGCGGGTCGTGGCCGCGCAGTTTCGGGTTCCAGACGCGGCCGGCGATCTTGACGAACTCGGGCCAGTCCTGAAACGCGCCGCACCCGAAATGGACGATCACCAGCCCTTTGCCGCCCGTGACGAACCGCCGGAAGTTCTCACGGGCAGCCGGCCCCGGGGCCGGCGCCTTCCAGTTCATCCAGTGGTGGACGATGGCGGTGTAATCGTGCAACTTCGGGGAGGCCAGAAAGTTCGGGTCCTCGACCACGTCGACGGCCAGGCGCGGGTCTTTCTCGATCGCCTCCTTGAGCACGGGCGTCGTCTGCCGCCACTTGTGGCCGGGGTAGTCAATGCCCGTGACGATAAGGATGCGTGTGCTGGCCTTCCCGGTCTGTGTCGACGGTTTGACTTGGGGCATCGGCGGGCTGGAGTTGGGCTGGGGCTTCCCGCCGGCGGCGGCAGGCGGCGGGCTCTGGGCGTCGCTCTGCCACAGCCACAGTTCGCTGACCACGGCGTTGGCTCCCCCTTCACAGCGGAAGGCGATGCGGAGGGCGCCGGCGGCGGAAAACGCACGCGGAATCGGGAGCGTCTTGGTGGCAGGCTTCTCGCTGCGCGCCTGGCCGGCGGGCAGGGCCGTCTTGTCGAGCAACTTCGTAAACTGCCCCGACTTGCCCGCCGCCGCCCAGACCGACTCGGCCCGCGTGTCGTGGTCGTAGTCCCACCACGTGAAGCCTATCTGGTAGGTGCGTTTCGGGTCGAGGCCCGTTGCTTCGAACAGCACCTCGCGCCCGTCATACGCGACGGTGCCGAAACGGATGTCGGCGGTCCTCTCGGCGCCCGTCCACAGGTAGGCCGCGCCCGCGAGCAAGCGAAGCGCCGGCCCGCCTTTCACCCCGTCGGCCGTGTCGGGTCCGCAGTCAAGGTAGGCGGCCAGGCGGTACCCTTTGGGTGCCCGCTTGGCGAGTTCCTTTTTGATGGCGTCGCTTCGCTGCTTGTTGTGCGCGGGGACGGCTGCGGCGCCCGCGCCGCCCCCCCGTTTGGGTTTCTTTGCCTCCGTGATTTTGCGGACGGCCAGTTCGGCCTCGGCCTTGACCTGGGAATCATCGAGGAACGATTTCGCCATCGCCAGCGCGGCGGGGCCGGGCACGTCGGTCAGGGCCGCCAGGAGCATCTTCTTCGCCTGGGCCGTCGTCGCGACGGGTCGAACCTGCTCGAGCATCTTCAGGCGTGCGGCTTTGTCCTGTGCCGACCGGGCGAGGCGCAGGTATCCCCGCAGGGCCAGGTTCCAGTGCTTCGCGTCCTTGGTGCCGGTTACGATGGTCAGCAAGTCGCCTGCCGCCGAGGCGTCGGGCCAGTTTGCGAGGGCGCGCACGGCGGCGTCGCGGAGGCTGGCGTCGGTGCCCGTCAGATACGGGCGGATGGCCGGCAGCGCCTCGGCGCCGCCGCAGGCGGCCAGCAGACGCAGCAGCGCGGGCTTCGCCCCGGCGGGCGCGGTTTGCATCGCCGCCACCACCGGACGGA
The DNA here is from genome assembly GCA_964539385.1 of uncultured Anaerolineales bacterium. Classification (GTDB taxonomy): domain Bacteria; phylum Planctomycetota; class Phycisphaerae; order FEN-1346; family FEN-1346; genus JAUVZF01. The sequence goes on from CAZIJC010000261.1 coordinate 1,724, forward strand.
TTCTGTCGCCGGGACCGGCGAGCCGGCCGCCTACCGCCAGGACGGCTTTCTCTGCGGCCGCCGCTTCGGCGGGGGTTCGCGAGACGGTCAGCAGGGCGACGAGTTTCGGATAGGCGTCGGCCTCGCCCGTGGCGGTCAGGGCGTCGAGCGCCGCCAGGCGGACGGCCTCATTCTTGTCGGCCGCCGCCTGGAGCAGGGCGGGCGTGGCGCCGGGGGTTCGTCGTGCGGCGATGGCGTGGGCGGCTTCGACTCGGGTGGCCGGATCGCCCTTTGCGGCCATGTCGATGAGTCGTTTCTCGATGGCTTCGCCCGACAGGCGTTCCAGGCCCACGCGTGCCGCCTGCCCAACCGGGCCGCGCTCGCCGGCGGCCAGGGCCACGAGGCGCGCGACGTCGGACGCATCGCCCAACGCCGCCACCGTGTGGACGGCCGCAACGCGGACCGTCTCGTTCTTGCAATCGATGAACGTGGCCACGGCGTCCTTGGCCGAAGCGTCGCCGCGTGCGGCGAGCGAATCGAGCAGGAGCACCCGGCGACGGGCATCCACGCGGCTGAGTTGTTCCACGATGGCAGTCGTGGCGGCCTTGCCGGGAGTTTGGACGAGCAGGTTCGCGGCGGCGGCCTGGAGTAGGGGGTCCTTGCCGCCGAAGGCCTCGACGAGCAGCGGAGCCGCCTTGTCCGGACAGGCCCTGGCGAGGCCCGTGAGTGCGGCCAGGCGCCAGGATACGCCCGCGTTCGACTGCCACAGGCGACGATAGATCGTCTCGGCGTCGTCCGCCTTGCCGGCGGCGGCCAGATGCTCGGCGCAGCGAAGGGCGGCATCGCGAACGACGGCGAGTTGTTTGGCACGGGCTCCGGCCTGAGCCTTCCGGAGTGCCGCGGCGGCGTCGGCGGTTCCGATCTTGCCGAGTGTCACGGCTGCCGCAGCCGCCACGTCGGGGTCCGAACTCCGAAGCAACTTCGCGACGGCATCCGTGACTTTCGCGTCGCGGCGGACGCCGAGCGAATTGATGACGCCGACGAGTGGTCGGCCTTTGAGGCGTGCCAGCGCCGCCCGAAGCGCCTCGGCCGCCGCCTCGCCGGGGATCGTTTCGAGCGTGCGGCGGGCCATGTCGGCCGTCTCGGCGGCATCGAGCATCCCGGCGAGCAGTGGCACGTGAGCCTCGGCGCCGAGGACCTGCAACTGTTGACAGGCGAACCGCTTGGCGGCGAGGGTGGCCTTGGCGTCGGTGAGGACGGCGGCGAGGCGTGCGGCCATCTTACGGCCCTGCTTGGGATCGGCGGTGGCGCGCACGATCGCCAGTTCGAGCATGGCGA
>CAZIJC010000261.1:3140-4837 GCA_964539385.1 uncultured Anaerolineales bacterium
CGGCCCTGCTTGGGATCGGCGGTGGCGCGCACGATCGCCAGTTCGAGCATGGCGAGCGGCCGGCGATTCTGGCCGTACTCGTAGGCCTTGAGTTGCTCGAAGGCCTCCTCGACCGACGTCTGTGCCGGCGGCTGTGCGGCCCAGGCCGGGCAGACGAAGCAGGCAAAGGCGAGAACAGCAGCAAGTGGAATGACATGCTTCATGGCGTTGACCTCTAAAGTTGCGGCGTCTGGTTACATGGTCCACGGCGGGCGCATCGGCCGGCTGAGCATACGGTTGGCAGCGTCGTCGTTCTCAAAGCGTTCGGCCTGCCAGTTCCAGGCGACCTTGCGGCCGAGGCGCGTGGCGATGTCCGAGACGATCGTGAGCGTGGTGGCGGCGTGGCCGGCCTCGACGGGCGCGACGGGGTCGCGGCGCGTCTCGATGCACTCCAGCCAGTTGCCGTGATGGCTGTTGGAGACGACCAGGTGCTCTTCGCCGGGCTTGATGGCGGCCTTGAGGAGCGATGCCGGCTCGGCCTGGATGCCGCCGCGGCTGACGTGCACCCAACCCTTATCGCCGATGAAGCGGCAGCCCTGCTTGTGGTGCTTGTTGTCGGAGAAACTGAGGGTGAGGCCGTCCGGTGTCCTGGCCTTGACCTGCCACGTGATGGACGTGTTGGCGAGGCCCTCCTCGGGAAAGACGGCGGTGCCTTCGATCTCGAGCGGCTTTTCGCCAAGGCTCGGTGCGCCCCACAGGGCGATATCGACGTGGTGGACGCCCCACGACTGGATCCACCCGATGCAGTAATCGTAGATGAAGTACCAGTTGTAGGAGCACTTCAGATCGTTATACGGCGTGTATTTGGCGGGCCCCAACCACATGTCGTAATCCAGACCGGGCGGGACGGGCTTCGGCTGGGCCGTCGGCAGGGCACGGCCGCCGGGCACGCCCACCTCGACCGTGTGGACGCGGCCCAGATATCCGTTGCGTGCCAGTTCGCAGGCGAATCGGAAGTTGCGGCTGGAGCGCTGCTGGGTGCCGATCTGGAACACGCGGTCATAGCGTCGGATGGCCCGGCAGAGGGCGCGGCCTTCGGCAACCGTGAGCGAGAGGGCCTTCTCGCAATAGATGTCTTTTCCCGCGGCGGCGGCCCCGGCGGCGTGCAGCGGGTGCCAGTTCTCCGGCGAGGCGATGATGACGGCGTCGATGTCCGGGCGGGCGAGGATCTGGCGGAAATCGCTCGTCGCCAGGCATCCTTTATACTCGCCTTTGCCGGCCAGGTCGGCGTATCGGCCCTCGGCCCGTTTGCGCGCCGCCTGGCGCTTCTTCTCAAACGGGTCGCAGACGGCCAGGATTTGGGCGTCGCCCCGGTGCAGCATTGCGTTGACGTGGCTCGTCCCGCGTCCGCCGACGCCGATAGACCCGATGGTGATTCGCTCGCTCGGCGGCGTGCGGCCGCCCGCTCCAAACACCGACGCGGGCACAACGTACGGTGCCGCCAGCGCGGCCGCAGCGCCGGCGAGGAACTTCCGGCGCGACACGCGGCAAGCGTCAGCGGGTCCACCGGAGGATGAGACTGGCGGGACGGCTTGAGCCATGTCCGGACTCCTTTCAGCGATAGTGTGCCAGACTATGCGGGGTTAGGTAAGTCTTTTGCCGGGATTGGGCTGGTAGCCCAAGTGGTTGCGCCGCTTACTTACGTGCGCGGCTAGTTT
>CAZIJC010000262.1:0-4835 GCA_964539385.1 uncultured Anaerolineales bacterium
CTCGGCGCCAAAGCCCTTGCGGGGGCTTCTGCGAGCGGGTAGATTTCGTGCCATGGCTCCACCGCTTGGCTATCTGCTTACCTGGACCACGTACGGCGCCTGGCTGCCCGGCGATGCGCGCGGCTGGGTGGACAAGCACGATGCCGGCGCCGGTGTTCCGTATCAGCGTCCGGACGCAGGCAGACAAGCGGCCGCACGGGCTCGCATGTCGGAATCCGCCGTTCGCCTCAGCCGCCGGGCCCGCGATGCCGTTGATGCCGCCATCCGCGAGACCTGTGCGTATCGCGGTTGGCCCGTTCACGCGCTCGCCGTACGATCTAATCACGTGCACGCCGTGGTGACGGCCGGCGGCGTCGAGCCGGGTTGGGCCAGGAAGGCGCTGAAGTCGTACGGCAGCCGGGCGCTGAACCGCTTGTACCCGACGCCGCGGCGGCGTCATTGGTGGACCCAAGGTGGCAGCGACCGATACCTGAACGACGAGCGCGCGCTGGGTGCGGCGGTCCGGTACGTATTGAATCAAGACAAGAAGCACTCGCGCGGCGGCGTGCAGTGGGTTGATTAACGCCCACCCCCGATTGCCATCGGGGGTTAGTCAAGATGTGCGTGCGATGGTTTGTTTTGACTAGCCCCCCGTGGTAACGGGGGGTGACGTGCCACCCCCGATTGCCATCGGGGGTTAGTCAAGGCCCGCGAGCAATCGGGCCAACTGGTCCTTGACGGAGTTCTCCTCGGCGTTGAACGTGCCGGCCACGTACGAGCCGACCGGCGGCGCCACCGCCACGTTCTGCTCCATCGCATTCGTGCTGTTCGACAGGTACCCGTCATACGCCGTGTAGGCCGCGCTCGCGTCCACGGCGGTCGGATACCGGATCACGAACACGTAGTTCAGCACGCCCATCGTATCGGTCGGGTAGCCCATGATGGCGACCTCGGTCTCGTCGCTCAGGTCGAGCATGCGGGCCATCGTGGTCGGGTCGCCTTTCGGCACGAACGCCAGGGCGGCGAGTGTCTCGAACTTGTGCAGGTAATAGCGCTCGCCCTGGACCGAGCCGAGCGGAAACGTCCCGAGGACCGACGGCCGGTAGCCCGGCGAGGTAATCTGGTCGGTCATCCATCGGCCGAAGTCCATCAGCACCGGCGTGGCGTCGCCGAGACCCGTGTACTCGATGCTTGCGAAGTAGGCGCCCTTGACGAAGCCGAGGGCCTTGTTACTCATCCGCGCTGCCACTGCCAGACCCACAAGCGGAAACGTCCCGCCGCTCGCGCGGACGCTGAAAATGCCGAACGCCTCGGACGGCGTCCGCATCTCGAACACACGAACCGTCGCACGCTCGCCCGCCGCGCCACGAATGTAATGGCGTGCGGCCGACCTGACGTACCCGAACGCGCGGTAGCCGGCGGCGGCCTGGCCGAGATCCGCCTCGATGGTCTCGACGCCGTCGGCCGCACTGGCGACCGGGCCGAAGACCTCGGCATCGCCGTCGGTCTTCCAGTCGCCGATGTCGGCGTCGCTCGGCAACAGTTTCAGCAGTGAGGCGTGCGGACTGGTCGCGGCGGGTTCGGGCTTGGGCCCTCCCTTATCCTCTTCCGGCGGGGTCGTCTCGCAGCCGGCCGCCGTGAGCATCGCCGCCGCCAGCACCATCGCCAGTACCTGCCAGAACCGTTGTCGCCTGATCGTCATGACTGCTTCCTCCCTCCGATGAAGCCGCGCGGAAAGGCTTCTTGCGGGCCACGTGCGGCACCGAGCGCGATTATAGCGCCGGGGCCCGCGGTATTCAAATCTTTTCGGCGGCGGTGCGGGCATCGGTTTCCGAGCCACTCGCGGCGCGACACGCGGCGGGCAAGCCCGCCGGCTGACTTGCCGCGCATCGGCCGGCATGGCCAATCCGAAATCCGAAATCACTCCAGCCTCCCCGGCCACTGGGCCAGGGGTGCGACGGCGCCGGCGGCGTCGAGCGCCTTGGCATCGGGCGCGAGCACGACCGCCAGGCGCACCGCCCCGGTCTTTGCCGGCAGGCGGACGACGAGTTTCGTCGCGTCGGGTTGCTGGCGCTGGGGCGGTTTCGGGTTGGCGCCGACCGTGTCGAACCGTGCCCCGTCGGGGGCAAGGATGCGGCCGTAAAGGCGCTTGCCCTTCTTCTCGAGCACCACGGCGGCGCCGCTGGCCCGGACCTTGGCCCGCGTAACCATGCCCCAGAGCACATCCAGGGGCTGGTCCGCCCGGACCTCGTCCTGGATGAGGACGCACGTGCGTCCGAGCATGGCGACGCCGCGGCGCACGGACGTCGCCATCGGATAGGCCGCCGAGAGGTCGGCGACCGCGCGGGCGTCGTCTTTGGAGGCCGTGAACGCCACGATCGGCGCCTTGGCCTTGGACGGCTGGTTCTCGCCACCCACGAGCAGCGTGTTGTGCGACTCGGTCTTGAGGCGGTAGTAGGTCCACCGTTTGCCGCCGAAGTAGGCGGGCAGGTTGTAGTTGTCGCCGCCGAGGTCCTCGGCCCACCGCTCGCCGAGGGCGTCGAGGACGAACGTGCCCAGGTCCAGGTGGCTGTGGTTGGCCCGGTTGTCGCCGCCCTTGAAGCCGACCCAGATCGCCTTCGGGTCTTCCCACGCGCTGCGCAGGAAGACGACGTTGTCCTTACGGAAGTACTTGTGCAGCGGCCAGCCGGCGGCCGCGGGGCCCTGCCCTTCGGCAACGTACCACAAAAGGTCGAGGGCGCTGGCGCGCATCCGCTCGCGCTGGTGCCACGCCCAGAGCGGCTGCTTGAACGTCCGCGCGAGGAAGAACATCGACGGGTGCGACCCGGCGCCGTCGCCCGCGTCGGCGAAGTTGAACGTCCGGTTCGTCGGCCCGACGAAGTACACGCGGAACGTCCCGGCCTCGTCCAGGCCCGGCGTCTTTTCGAGGCCCTGCATCGTTCCGAGGGCCGACTGAAGCGCCGCCATGTAGTACGACGTGTACCGCAGCGTGTAGCCCCAGTAGCCGGGGCCCTCGTTCCAACTGCCGTCGGGGCCGAAGTTGGCCATGGCGCCGGCGACGGCCTTCAGACCCGACGTCAGGATCTCCGCCGAGACGGCCGGCGCCTCGTCGGCGACCGCCAGCGCCCCGACGGCCAGGCCGCCGTTGCAGACCTGGCTCCAGTTGTGATGCGACCGCGTCCACCAGCCCCATCGTGCCTTGCCGCGATAGGCGTCCAGGCCGCGCGCCAGGCCCTTCTCCAGCAGCGCCGTGCGGACGGTCCGCCGCTTCGCCTCGTCCATCCAGCCGTAGAGCCAGTCGTAGCCGATGCCGAAGGCGCACGACATCTCTGCCGTATCGAGGAAGTGCGACGGGTTCCAGTCGCGGAACGCGGCGGCAGCCTCCAGTTCTTTCATCGCCCGCGCGGCATACTTCTCTTCGCCCGTCAGCAGGTAGGTGAGGCCGAGCGCCTCGACGCGTTCCAGACACCGGCGGCTCTGCGTCAGCAGCCGCGGGCCGACGATCTTGAACTCGACCGTCTTCGCACCCAGAAGCGAGTCGGCCTGGCGGCGCAGGCGACCGAGCATCTCCCGGCGAGATGGGTCGCTCTTGACGGCCTTGCGCAGGGCCGCGAGCGATTCGGGTGTCAAGAGAACACGCGGATGCCCGCGGCGCAGGGTACGCAGGATGGGGCTCGGCGCAGCCGCCTCGGCAGCCGAACACGCCGCCACAAGAACGACCGCCGCCAGGGCAACCGATACAACTTTCCACGAGGTGACTTTGGCCATACCGTTCTCCGTTCGCTGTTTGGGTCGCCGGTTACCCGTTTAACCGCCCGTCCCGCGGGCGGGTGTCGGCGGTTTGGGAACGTCGCATGCGCCGTCCGGCGGAAGTCTTGCGCGGCGGAGCCATCCACCGCGCCACAGGGCGGGCCGTTTTTCGCCTGAAGCATCGCAGTTGAAACGTCCGATGAATCAGGTGGACTGCGTCCGAGCGAGGGGACGCGACCGGCCCCGGCCAGATCAACACCGCAAGCCCCGGCCGCACCGACCGCATCGCCAATACAACCGGTTGCCCCGTACCGCAGAAGAACTCGGCAAGACTGCGCGGGTACGGCGGTTTCGTGTGGAGAAAACCGTGAGCCGAATGGACGCCTGGATCCGGCGGCTGGGCAGCCCGTGGCTATACTGGCCCACGTGCATCGTCGGCGTGTCGCTGATGGCGCTTGCGCTGCTCGCCCCGGAGGCCCAGCGCCGCTGCGCGGTCGAGCATCAGTGCGCCCGCATGGACGCCGAGGTCGCGGCCCTGCAACAGACGCGCGACCAACTGGCCGCCGGTGCACACGCACTCCAACACGACCCGGCGTATGCCGAACAGGTGACCCGTCACGATCAGAACATCGTGCGGCCGGGCGAGATGCGTCTGCCCCTGCCGACCGGACGGTTGAGCCGCCTCCATGAAACGCCGGAACCCGCCGAATCCACCGTCGCGCCCGTCGTGGCGGAACTGGCAGCCTGCGCCGACCAAAGGTTTGGGTTCGGCGCAATGGTCACCGGCGCGAGTTTGCTGGCGGCGGGCATCGTCTTCAGCCTGCCCACGCGCCCGAAGCGCAGGGTGGCGCGGGCGGCACGATGAGAGGGGCCGCCGCCCCCTTCCATGCCGCCAACTCCATAAGACTTACGCCGGATTTCTCTTCGCCGGAACAGGCAAATGCGCGCTTTTTGGGGTCCGAATCGGCGTTTCTCGGCCGCAAGGGGCGATTGGAACCTGACTGAGTGCGGAGCGCCCACCCTGCCGGCTGGATGTCTCGAGGCTCAAACGGTCCACGGCGCCCGCATCGCGCGGGCGAGGAAGCGGTTGGCTTCGTCGTCGGCGA